>JBOHFW010000243.1:0-5483 GCA_050699835.1 Pseudonocardiaceae bacterium
AGCCCGGACTGCTCGCCGCGGCGCATCGCGGTGTGCTCTACGTCGACGAGGTCAACCTGCTGGCTGATCATCTCGTCGATGTGCTCCTGGACGCCGCCGCGATGGGCCGCGCACACGTGGAACGCGACGGTGTGTCCGTCTCGCACGCCGCGTCGTTCCTGCTGGTCGGCACGATGAACCCGGAGGAGGGGGAGCTCCGCCCGCAGCTGCTGGACCGCTTCGGGCTCACCGTCGAGGTGGTCGCCTCCCGTGATGTCGACACGCGGGCCGAGGTGATCCGCCGCCGGCTGCGCTACGAGGCGGACCCGGCTGGTTTCGCGGCGGACTGGCAGGCTGAGGACGTTGCGCTGGCCGAGCGGATCGAGCTGGCCCGGTGCGCTTTGCCTGGGGTGATGCTGCCGGACGGCGAGTTGCGCCGGATCGCCGCGGTGTGCGCCGCGTTCGAGGTCGACGGGATGCGGGCCGATCTGGTGCTGGCCCGTACCGCTTTGGCGCACGCGGCCTGGCGGGGCGCCGGCGCGGTGGCCGAGGACGACATCCGGGTCGCCGCGATGTTGGCCTTGCCGCACCGCCGACGCCGTGACCCCTTCGACCAACCCGGCCTGGACCGCGACCAACTAGAAGACGCCCTCCACGACCCCGACCCCGATCCTCCCGACCCCCCACCCAACGGCGCCGCCGACTCCGACATGGAGACATATCAGGGTTCGGCTGCAGCTGAGAACCCTGATATGTCTCCAGGTCGAGGAAGCGAGCCGGGGGAGGTGTTCCGGGTGCGGATGGTGGCGGTGCCGGGGATGGGGGTGGGGGTTCCGGGGCGGCGGTCGGTGGCTCGGACCAGTACCGGGCGCACGATCCGGGCGTCCACCTCCGAGGGCAGTGGGCTGCACCTGCTGGGCACCCTGACCGCGGCCGCCCCGCACCAGCGGAACCGGGGACGTCGTGGTCCGGGGCTGGTGGTGCACCGGAGCGACATCCGCAGCGCAGTGCGCGAAGGGCGGGAGTCGAATCTGGTGCTGTTCGCCCTCGATGCGTCCGGCTCGATGGCGGCTCGGGCCCGGATGTCCGCGGTCAGCGGAGCGGTGCTGTCCTTGCTGCTGGATGCCTACCAGCGGCGCGACAAGGTCGGTCTGGTCAGTTTCCGGGGCACGCAGGCGCAGGTGGTGTTACCTCCGACGTCGGCGGTGGATGCCGCCGCCGCCCGGTTGCGCGCGGTGCGTACCGGTGGGCGCACCCCGCTGGCCGCGGGGTTGCTGTGCTCAGCGCGGGTGCTGGCTGCGGAGCGGTTACGTGATCCGGCCCGGCGGGCGTTGCTGGTGGTGCTCACTGTTGGTCGGGCCACCCACGGCGGGCTGGACGCCGCGCTGGCCGCGGCGGGGCTGCTGCGCCGCGATGGGGTGGCCTCAATCGTGGTGGACTGCGAGTCCGGGCCGGTCCGGCTGGGTCTGCCCGACCGGCTTGCGGTGACGTTGGGCGGTGCCTGCGTGCGGTTGGAGGAGCTCTCCGCCGACTCGGTGGCCGGGGTGGTCCGCGCTGCCAGAGGAGCCGCGTAGCCAGCGAGTCACCGAGGAGGTCGAGATGCCTCAAGGCGTGCCGGTCACCGTCCCCGACGACGGCTTGTCCACCCGGCAGCGGCGTAACCGGCCGCTGCTGATCGTCCACACCGGAGTGATGAAAGGCAAGTCCACCGCGGCGTTCGGCTTGGCGTTGCGGGGTTGGAGCGCGGGCTGGTCGATCGGGGTGTTCCAGTTCGTCAAGTCCGCGAAGTGGAAGGTGGGGGAGGAGTCCGCGTTCCGGGCGTTGCACGAGGTACACCAGCGCACCGGGCAGGGCGGGCCGGTCGAGTGGCACAAGATGGGCGAGGGCTGGTCCTGGATCCGCAAGTCCGGGACACCGGCCGATCACGCCGCTTCCGCGGCGCAGGGCTGGGCGGAGATCGCCCGCCGATTGGCCGGGCAGGTTCACGATCTGTACGTGCTCGACGAGTTCAGCTACCCGCTGCACTGGGGCTGGGTGGACACCGCCGACGTGCTGGCCACCCTGGCGGCCCGGCCCGGCAGGCAGCACGTCGTGATCACCGGCCGGCACATCCCACCCGCGCTACTCGACGCCGCCGACCTGGTGGTGGAAATGACCAAGATCAAACACCCGATGGACGCTGGGCAGAAGGGCCAACGAGGCATTGAGTGGTGAGTACCCGTGAATGCGGGGGGTAGATAGCGGGGTGTGTCGAGATGCCGCCTAGCCCGACTCAGGGGGCAACGAGCCAGGCGCCTCACGTCGCCAGCGCCATGAGGCGACGCTTCAACTGTATGAGAGGTAGGTCAATCAGGCTCATCCCCCCAAGCAGCCCGGCCTTTGGGCGGAACGCGTATGATGTCGGAGCACGGATTCCTAAATTCCTTAGTGTCCGGCCAATACGCAGGCCATTGTCGCAAGTAACGTCGAGGTTGTACAGACGAGGGGTCCGGCGCACCTGAGATGCCATAAAGGATCGAAGAATGGATGATCAAGAGGTTCCGGTGGAAAAACTCGATCAGTGCAGTCATGTATGCGTATTCATAGGTGCTCGACCCAATGTGCCGAAGGCGGCCACGATTCAAAGAGCGTTTGAACGGGAACCGTTTTTCTCGTCAGGTGCCACTTCTAGCATCATCCATACTGGCCAGCATTCGAATCCCAACATGGGCACTCGGTTTGCGCACAATGTTGGTTTACGTATTGACGTGTCGCTTGGGGCAGAAGGAGGAGGGACCGATGCCGCCGCGCTGGGAATTTTGATGCAAGAAGTAGGCAACTTTCTGCTCAGCCGTCCAAGGCCAAGCCTTGTCGTTGTAATTGGAGATGTTAACTCGACCGTCGCGGCCGCTATTGTTTCGGCTAGACTAGGTATTCCAGTAGCTCATGTAGAGGCGGGACTTCGTTCTGGTGCCATCGAGCCTGAGGAAGTGAACAGAAGATTATTTCAAGTGTTGCAAGCTTTCACCTTACGCCGTCTAGTCTAGCTAGTTCGAACCTCGAACGCGAAGGGTGCTTGGGCTCAAACGGTGGGCGCGACACCGGGCTTGACCTGGGGCGAGGGCTCGTAAGCTGGCCCGCGCATCGGGCAGCCCTTGGCCTGCCCGCTAGTAGCTCGATGTGAGCCCTCGCGAGGGTCCCAGGTCAAGCCGGTGGTGCACTCACCCCTGGAGACCACCGTATTGGGCCGACACTGCACTGGCCCAGTCGCGGATCGCGGCCACGCCGACGTGGTCGGTGCCCTCGTCGTGGACGACGGCCTCGTCAGCGAAGCACGCGAGGGTCATGTCAACGTCCTCGTCGGTCTTGGCGTGCAGGTAGGTGGCGACGGCGTGCGGCATATCGGTCGGGGTCACTGCGGACACGGGTGTCTCCTGGATTCGTGGGGGGACTAAGAGCAGGCGCGACGGTGCCGTGCTTACCGGTCGCTGGTAGCGAAGGATTGAGAACCAACGACGCATCGCGCCGTATCCGAGCCGGTTGACCACCAGATCGGAGCCGACCGCGAGGGTGTCGGGACGTCGTTGCTGTTCCGGGACCACCGTGGGCTCCCCTCATCCAGTATTGTCACCGTGCTCCGCGGCGATCGTCTCCAGGCTGGAAGCTATCTGCCTGCATGGGCTGCACCATTCTGCCCAAAGTCAACTGGACTGGTTTGTCGTTTTTGAGAACATCCTCTTCAAACTTGCGTTGGTCGCGTTCTTGAGCGCCACGGGAGCCTCCCATCTCGACGGGCTCGGCTGCGATAGTCCTTACCACCCGGCAGCTGACGGCACGCTGAACTAGGGAGTTGTGATCGTCAGACTCCGCCATGACGACTCTCAGCTGGCGTCATGCTGGCGGCGCAGCGGCCGCAATCGCTCCCAGCGCCTCCTCATCACGCGCTCCGCGGGGCATTCGTTGCTCGTCAGGGATGGCGGGAGCGGAGGTATTCGAACGCCCAGTCCCTTGCGGGGCGCTCGCTTTCAGGATGAGGATGACCGAGGACGTAGTGACAGCGAGATCTTACCGCAGGCTGACCAGCCAGCGGCCATGCCAGGTGAGGCCGAACGGAGCGACAGCATAGCCAACGTGGCGCCGGTCATGGCGGCGCGGAAAAAGTACCGCAGAGGGGAAACATGGACCGCCGCGCATTTCTCGTCACTGGAGCGGCCGCGCTGGCCGCATGTTCGTCGCCGGGCACCACTGGCACGGCACAAGTTCCCGGGACGCCTCCCGCTGGGGCCGCGACTGACTGGGAATGGGTGCGATCGCAGTTCACTCTCGCGCCCGACCACGTCCATATGAGCAGTTTCCTCCTCTCCTCTTATCCACGCAGCGTCCGGGAAGAGATCGAACGGCACCGTCGGGCGATCGATGAGAATCCCGTTCTGGCCCTCAAGCACGGCCAGTCCGAACCGGACAAGGTCACGGCGGCAGCCGCCGAATACCTGGAAGGGAGCCCCCAGGAGGTCGCGCTCACCGACAGCACCACCATGGGGTTGGCGCTCATCTACCACGGCTTGGCGCTGCGCGCCGGACAGGAGGTGCTCACTACCGCGCACGACCACTACTCACACCATGAGTCCATCCGCCTGGCGGCCGGCCGCGGGGGAGCGAGCGTGCGCAAGGTCGCGCTCTACGACGAGCCGGCGGCCGCGTCCGAGGATGAGATCGTCGATCGCCTGCGCCGCGCGCTGCGACCGCAAACGCGCGTGGTGGGAGTCACCTGGGTGCACTCGAGCACGGGCGTGAAGCTTCCCCTGCGCGCGATCGGCGCCGCGCTGGCCGAGCACAACGCGCGCCGATCGGACGACCCCGTGCTGCTGGTGGTGGACGGCGTGCACGGGTTCGGCGTGGAGGACGAGGCGATCGCCGCCATCGGGCTCGATTTCTTCGCCGCCGGCACGCACAAGTGGATCCTGGGACCGCACGGCACCGGCATCATCTGGGGACGCGACCAGCGCTGGGCCGACATGCAGCCCACGATCCCCGCCTTCCAGAACGAGTTGTCCGCCGCCTGGAGGCAGGACCAGCCCCTGGCGGGGCCTACGCGCGCCAGCTGGGTCACGCCCGGGGGATTCAAAGCCTATGAGCACTTATGGGCGCTACCGACCGCATTCGCATTCCACCGCCAGCTCGGCCGCGCGCACGTGGCCGAGCGCATCCACCAGCTCAACACCCAGTGCAAGGACGGCCTGGCCGCGATGAAACACATCCGGCTGCACACACCGCGCAACCCGCGGCTGTCCTCGGGGATCATCTGCTTTGAGGTGGATGCGATGACTCCCGACGCCGCCGTGGCCCGCTTACTGGAGCGGCGCGTCGTGGCCTCCGCGTCGCCTTACGCCAAGTCCTACCTACGGTTAGCGCCGAGCCTCGTCAACTCACCGGCCGACGTCGACGCGGCCCTGACCGCCGTACGATCCCTCGCCCGCAGCTGATCGGCGCCCCAGCAACCCTCCCTCACCGGCTCAGCCCACACT
>JBOHFW010000244.1:0-7265 GCA_050699835.1 Pseudonocardiaceae bacterium
CAGTAGACGAACTCGTTGACCATCCGGGCCGGCAGCAGATCAGCGTCCACCACTCAGCGCCCCGGCACGAACAACATCATCACTTGACCCAGTTGACACGAATGATAGTCACCGTGCCGATCTTGTCGGAAACGACATAAAGAATGATGCCCATCTCTGGGAACGTGGTGGAGTAACTGCCCGTGCGCTCGTCATAATCGCCGACGACGTAGGGGTCGTTTTTCAGGTCTTCGACCCTGGCGTCGAACGCGGGCCGCAACTCACGGGGCAGCTGGTTCAGTTGCTCATCGGCGTAGGACACATAGCGGATCCGATACCGCGCCATGAGACGTTCCCAGGTGGCTTGTTAACAGCTCTCGTCGGCGAGGACCGACTCGTCGCCCGCATTGACGCGGCGCACGTCGGAGGCTACACCGTCGAGCATCTCGGGGTTAAGACACATCACCGCCCGTACCCACCAGGTGCGCTGCACCAGTGTCAGAACGGGTTCAAGATCGAGAGTGTCGGCGGCACGCGCAAGGGCTGCACGGTACTCCGACTCGAACTGTTCCCGCTGAGCTGGATCCAATGCATCCCGGATCGCCGCGGGGGTCTTCTCCAGGCCCCGCGCACACACAGCGACAACGTCGCTGTGTCCGACGGGCGACGGCTTAGGGGTGGACATGGGTGCCTCCGAGCTGACGTGGCCTGATCTCACTGCGGCCGGTCAGGACGGATCGCAGCCAGGACCAGAGTGCGGTGACGCTCGGCGAGCTGACCACGCTCGCCTCAATGGGGTCCGGCCGTGGAAGCCGAAATCAGGACCGCAAAAACCGTCCATCCAGGTAAGAAGCAAGCAGGATCCTAGAGCAACGGGTCCTGATCCCCGCACGCTGGCACGAACAGCCCCAGACCGAAATGACTCAGGTGTCCCAGAGCCAGCGGGCCGTGGGTCGGTTCGGCGAGCTCGATCCGCAGGAACGCTGAGGCGTGGGTGGCCTGGCCCTGGCTTTTCTTACGTTGCATCCGCGCCGAGGGGCGGTAACGTCGCCACGACCGCCAGTCCTCGTTCAGCAGCTCCACCGTGCGCGGCGGCGGCAGGCCGCGACTCTCCAGCTCCTTGCCGACCTCGGCACGAAGGTAATCCAGCCATCCGGCGTTGCGTTTGGGATAGCGCGACGGGGTGAACGGCGTCACCGAGCGCCAGACAGCGGCGGGCCGCTGGGCGGTCAGCTCGGGCGCGACCTGAGCTGGTGTGCCGATGCCGGCGACTCGGATCGTGAGCCACCAGTCCAGGTTGATCTTGCTGTAAAGCCGATCGACGCTGGTGAGCGCCTTCAGTTCGTCGTCGGGCAGCTCGTTCGGCACCCAGACCACCAGGCCGGTCAGCCGCCGGTCGGTAGTGATCAGCGGTAGGTAATGCGCGTGCCCATGACCTTCCATGGGGTCACCAGCGGCCGTGCGGCCGCCGAGCTGGGTGTGCGTGCGCTCTTCGGGTAGCCGGCCCAGCTTGCTGAGCGCGCCCTGGCGCAGCAGATCGGTGTAGATCAGCGAATCGGTCTGCGGCGGCAGCCCGGCTTGCAGCACGCTGAACCGCACCGCTGTGGCTGGCTTGCCGCTGCGACGTGGCTGCGGACGAGGCCGGGGAACCAGGGAACGGCGCTGGTAGGCCACCAGATGCGTGCCGAGGGGGAACAGCAGACCGCCCTTGCGCACATCGACCGGTCGGGCCAGCAGAGCATCGAGTTGCAGGGGAACCTCGGGAGCCAGCACCGTCGTCACCATGGCGTTCTCGGCGATCGAGTCCGCCACGTCCAGCGGTATCCATGTTTCATGCGAGCTTGGGTCCCACTCGGCGAGAGGCAGGAAGCCCGAACACAGGCTGTCGGCGCGGCCGAAGTACGGGATCGAGCCAGCCAGCCGTTCCAGGGCAGTCCGGTGCGGCGTGCTCAGCTCGAAGGGCCACTGCACTCCGAGCTCGGCGCCTCGCTCGAACACGCCGAAGGCGTCCAGGGTCCGGTCAGTGCTCGGGGCGCCACTGCGATGCGTGGTGTCGGGGAAGTAGTGCCGGGTATGCGAGATCCCGTGGCGGGGCAGGTGGAACGTCGGCGGCGTCGCCAACTCCGCCAGCAGCCCGTGCACGGTCGCCTCGTCCAGCTCGGGAACGCGGGTGCGCCACACCGCGTACAGCGCTCGCAACAGCCGCCACGGCGACGGTGGCAGCTCTACAGCTCCCTCGTTGACGTGCCGACCCCACGGGGTGGCGTGATAGCGCCCCCACGGGAACCGCAGCACCAGCGTGGTCGGCATTCCTCAGGCCTTCTTACCCGACCACTCGACGGTCAGCGGCGAGCCATCCCCGAAAACCTCCCGGCACCGCGGGATCAGCTCACCGATCCGCGAGGTCAGCTCGCCGAGCGCCGGCAGCGTCGAGGCGTGCCGGGAGCTTACCTCGCCGATCACCTCAAGATCGCAGGCGGTGCGCAGCCGCAGCCCACCGCTGAGGAAGCGTCGGATCTCCCACAGCGCCAGGGTCTGCAATAGCTCGGTCACCGGCTGCGGAAGCCCGTAGGAGCGCAGCAGCTCGACATCGACGACGAATGACGCGATGATCGTCTTTGCGGTCCACTCGGTGCGGTGAAACGGCACCGAACCGTATCCTTCAGCGGTCCCGCCGCCTTCTTCACCGAGTTGGTGACGCACCCGGTCGGACTTGCGGCCGCCGCTGTCCGCCCGCTGCACGTCCCGCGCCTCGATGACCGCTGAGATCGCGCGCTCGAACTTCGGCTGGCCCCACCATTCCTTCTCGCTGAAGAAGACCCCGTGCAGCAGGCAGAAGGGGTCCATTTCCGCCACCGCACGAGCCATATTCCGGCGATTGAGCGGAGTGTCCTTCGCTAAGCCAAGCCGGTCGCGAATCTCGTTGAACATCGGCTTGCTGTCCAGCTTCGCGGAATGCACGAACGGCGACGCGAGCCGGTGCGCCTCCAACCGGCTGGAGGTCAGGAACTCACCGGTGCCGGCCCGCACCACCCGTACATACGGCAGGCCCGCGACCTCGGCGACCGGCTCGTCGCTGGCGGCGTCCCACGCGGTCGCCTCGAGCCGGTTCGCCATCGACTGCACCGATTCCACCAGCAGGGCGGGCACCGACTCATCATTGTGGAAGCGGGTGAAGGTCGCGGGCCCGATGTCGGGGAAGCCAGTCGGCTGGAAGGTGCTCCCGAGCAACGGGGCAAGCTCGACATCGAAACTCATCCGGGGTGTCATGCCGGGATCTCCTGGTTCTGATCAATGGTGGGCGCAGGGAGGACGGCGACGCGGCGCAGCGCGCGGAGGCGGTCGCCGTCGGGAACTCGCAGGAGTAGGACGGCGGCGAGCCGGGCGCCCTCGTGCGGCGCGGCACCCGGGTTGATCACGTCCCGCAGGCCGGCGATCCGCAGCCGCCGGGCAGCGTCGGCGAGGACGTCAGCAGTACGGCCAGCCTGGAGCAGCGTGGGCCATTCGGACCCGGGACGCAGCAGCTTCTCCTCGGGCAGCCTGATCGCACTGGTGCCGGTGAATGGGAGCAGCAGGTCCACCGCAGGATCCGGTCTCGGCCTCCCGCCAGGAGCCAGCACAACGTCCTGCGTGCCACTCCAGTCGACGGTGAGCAGCCCCGCGAGCAAGGCAGCTATGCGTTGCTCGTCCAGCTCACCAGCGGCGAACGCGTGCACAGTCGCGGCGGTGACCTGCACACCGTCCTGAAAACCGATCCGGACGCCCTTCACCGCGGGTTCGAGATCGGTTGGCACCTCACGCACCGCGCCGGGGAAGCCGCGCCGCCGAGCTGCCTCGGCCAGCGCTGTCACCAGCCCGCCGCCCAGCGGAGCCAGCGCGGGCCGGTCGGTCCAGCTCACCCAGTGACCTCGTTCGACGGTGACTGGTGACAGCAAGGTCCGCAGCGGAAGCTGAGGATCACGATCGCGAGCGGTGGCGAGGGCGAGCGCGATCTGTAGTTCACGGTCATCGGCCGCCGCGGCGCGCAGTTCACCCAGCAGCGCTGGACCCCCCGGGAGCAGCAGCGGCGGCACTGAGCGGCGCACCGAGCTGGAGCGGGCCACCGCTTCGTGGCAGCGTCCGAGCGCGGCGAACACGTCCGCCAAGTGATCAGGCGCGCCTGAGCGGGCGTGCCCGAACAGTGCCTGCTCAACCGCACGCAGCCGCGCCTCTACCTGTGACGGTAACTCGGTCCGGGGCAGCCGCCCCAGCCAGGCATCGAGCCGGGCCGGCAGCCTCCCTCGAGGTTTGCGCGGAACCTCGATCCGGCCGGCCGGCACCGCGAGCGGGTTCTGGCCGTGCCGGTCGACGAACAGGTGCCGCTCGAAGGCCGCGATGCCACGGTCGACCCCGAGAGTGGCGACCGCTCTGGCGAAATCGAGTCCAGAGCTGACCGGCCGGTCGTTCCACTCGGCACGACCCTCGGAGAGCAGGTGCGTGACCTCGTCCAGCCGGGCCGGGGCGGCCCACTCCGGCGCCCACAGCTCGGCGAGCACGTTCTCCCCCGGTGCCTGCGTCGGGTACCCGGCGGCGCAACCGCGGACCTGAAAGGGCAGAGCCACCCGCGCGTAGTCGGCGCCATGCCGGCGGACCACCGCGGTGGCGAACAGCAGCGTGCCTTCCACGGTGAGCAGGAACGCCCACGGGTTGACGAAACCCTTGTCGTCCGACTTCTCCAGCGGGGAGGACTGGATCCCGCCCGCCCGGCCGGGATCGAACTGTCCCACCGCGTCCCGGAGATACGGGGTCGATTCTTCCCCGCTGAGCAGGGAACACAACCAGTCCCGGGTGCGGCGATCGGTGAGCACGGACTGCACCCGGGCCAGGTAGGTGGCCGACAGGTCTTGCCGGCCGAAGTTGCCGCCGGTGCCGAGCAGCCGGCTGTAGGCGGGGTCGTCGTCCTGGCCGAGCGCAACCGCGGCATCAAGCCATGGCAGGGCGTGATCGGGAAACTCGTTGCGGCACAACTCCAGGACATCGCGCTTGCGCGCCTTGTCCCATAGGTCGTCGCCCTTGCCGCCCCAGCCCAGTTCCCGGCCACGTGCCACGACGCGGTCGCCCGCGTGAACCGCCTCCTGGAGGTGCGTGAGCCGAGGATCGTCGGACTGGCGGACGGTCTCAAGCGCCCGCTCGGCGGTCACGTTCTTGCCATTACCCGCAAAGCCAGAGCCGGCGTTCCAGGGCGAGACAATGGCCTCCGGCTCGAACCGGGTCAGCAGCTCATCAACCAGCTCATCGAGTGTGTCGAAGCGGCTGCCGAGCACAAACTGTTGCCGCTCCCAACGCCCGGTCGCCTCGCCGTCCAGGAGCCGGGTGATGGCCCTCAGCAACCCGAGGGCCGTCAGATAGCTACCCAGCGGCGTGGTACGGCAGCCGCGCAGGGTCAGCTCAGTCATCGCCCGGTCTCCTGGTAGCTCGCGCTCGCCCGCCAGTCCGCACTACGCACCACCGCCTCGCAGAACGCCAGCCGGAACGGCCCGAGATCCTCGCGGTCGCGCAAACGCAGTGCCCGGCTGGTCAGCGATCCCTGCCCGAACCGAATCGGCTGCAGCGACACCGGCCGGCCCATCAGAACACCGATGCCGGGCAGTGCCGTATCGACCGTGCACGAGTTGTCGACGACTCCGAGGACGGTGTCCGGCTGCTCGTCCGGGCGCGCCCGCACGGTCACTCGAACCTTGCCGTGGTGGGCCAGCGCCAGGTAGATGACAAGGTCAGGTTCGTCCACGCCGTCCAGCAGACCTGTTGTCTCATCGAGCAGCAGCAGCGCACTGACCAGCTCATGCCGGAAATGCGGTGGATTGTGTCGCAACGGGGTTCGGCCAGGTGACTTGGCCCACGGTCCACCTTCAGCGGGTGCTGAGCCGTCGGCCTGCGCCAGCGATGCCACGAATGTCGGGTGCGCCTTGCCGAGGTCGTGATAACGGCCCGCCAAGGCAACCGCCTCGCGCTGCGCTGATGCCAGCCCCGGAGCAAGCGCACCCATCAATTCCCGGCATTCCCGTTCCACGTCGGCGAGGTGCTCGTGCAGCGTCACCCAACGCCCATCCGGCAGCACGGAGTGCGGATCGGTGTCGACCGCATCGGGTTCCTGCGCGGGCGGCGGCACCGGCTCCACCGCCGCACTGCTCTGCGGCGCGAACCCGCGCTCAGGTAGGTAACCACCTCGTGCGGCGTCGAGCACGATCACTGCGGTCGGCCGGACATCGTCGGTGCGAGCAGGCACCCACTCCCCTCGCGTCTGGGCGAAGACCCGTGCCGTGGTCCGACCCTCAATGATCATCTTCTGCACGTCACGGATCGGAGCAGGGCACAGCTCGTCTCTGCCAGGTGCGGCACCCTCCATCGGTTGCCCCTCGGGTATCTCCCGCCATGCGACATGGACGGTGCGGTCGGCCGCGTCCCGGATGAAGGGGCTGACGTCGATGTCGTTGCCCGACAGATCGGGCGCGGTGTCGAACAGGTCGAGCAGGTCACGGCGACGCAGCACCGGATGCAGCGGGCGAGTCAGCTCGGTGGTCCTCGCCGCAAGCTCCTCACTGGTCACCGCTTGTCCTTCCAGGTTTTCCAGCACATTTGCGCTGTGGCCGAGCTCGGCAGTCTCATAGGGCGGCGCCGCCGGCGGCGTGGCCCAGAACAGCCTCGCATCGCGCACCAGGCCATCCCGGTTGCAGCGGCCGGCCCGCTGCACGATCGACGACCACGGCGCCGCCTCGGTGATCAGAATCTCGGACGTAATGTCAATGCCCGCCTCTAAGACCTGAGTGGCGACCACCACGCTCCCCGCGTCGCCGAGCGACTCCCGCAAGCGCCGCGTCTGCCTTTGACGATCACCCGGGCGGAAGCGGGAATGCAGCAGCACAAGCTGTGCTGCCAGGTCACTCCTGTCCAGCTCGTCGAAGACCTCGGTCGCTCGTTGCACGGTGTTGAGTACGACGAGAGTTCGCGTCCCCCGACGATGCTCGGCTAATACCCGCGCGGCGAGCGCCTTCGCGTAGCGACGAGCGTCGACTGCCCCCAGATCGAGCCGCCGCACGGTCCGGGTCGCCTCGATGCGAATGCGCAGCGGACCGGAGCGATCTTCCTGATCGAGCTCCACGATGGACAACTCACGCCGCCGAAAGTCCACGGTGGACAGCTGCGCCGGATCGAGGGTCGCCGACATCCACATCGACCGGCAAGGCAGCGCAGTGCCCAACGCCTCCCGCATGCCCTGCAACTGCAGGGACGTCGGCAGTCCGGGCCCC
>JBOHFW010000245.1:0-19306 GCA_050699835.1 Pseudonocardiaceae bacterium
TGTGCTCGATGACCGACCCGAAGCCGAGCAACTCGGCGATGCGGGTGCGGTCGGTGAGCAGCGCTGTCCCGTTCACCCCACCCGCGCCGCCCGGGCTGGCGTCCACCCAGGCCAGCGCGTCGGCCAGGCGCCGCCCGTCGCGCAGCACCGGGTAGGCGAAGGACACCGCGTAATGGCCGAACGTCGAGGGTTGCGCATGTTGCAGGTAGGTCTGGTCGGCCATCCAGGTCTCGGTGTGCTGCCCGGCGAGCTGGGTGAGATCAACCGCGAGGTCGGCGGCAGCCCCGATGAGGTCGGCGAGCACGTCGCGCAGGTGCAGCCGGAAGGCGATGCGCATGGCCTCCCGGCGAGGGCGACCGGCGTGCATCCAGCCCGCGGCGTCACCGATCCGGATCGCAAAGTAGCGCTCCCGGGAGTTGTAGACCTCCCCGTGGGACGGGTCGTAGGGGAACTTCTCGGCAGGGACATCAAGGGTGTCCAGCAACAGCGTGAGCAGCTGGCGCGCCGGATTCTCTGGCATCACCCCGGCTGCCCGAAGATCGAGCACATGGGCGAGATCCGCCAGGGTGAGACCGCGGTGGACCAGCGGCGCGTCGGAGATCTCCAGCGCGTAGCCGGCGTCGATCAGCTCCTGCGCCGGCCCGGTCACAGGGCACCTCCGGTGGTCGTGAACAGGGTCGGGACACCGCCGGTGACGAGGAAGACGACCGGGCCCGCGACGTCGTAGTTGTTGGTGCCGTCGCGAGCTGCGCTCATCAGCGCGGCCATCGCCTTGGCACCGAACACCGGGTCGAGGAACACTCCCTCGGCGCGGGCGACGAGACGGGCGGCATCCGTGCCCCCGGTAGAGGGGATCCCATAACCGGGACCAAGGAAGCCACCGAGCACGGTCACATCACCATCGTCGTGCGCGTATGTCCCGAACAGCCCCGCCACCCCGGCGGTCAGCTCGCTGACCTGGTGGACACACTCCGCCACGGTGCGGCTGACCGTCACCCCCACCACGTCGTAGGGCAGCCGCAACCAGCGAGCCCCGGCGAGCAACCCGGCTTGGGTGCCACCCGATCCGGTGGCCAACCACAGCTGTCGGGGTCGCAGGCCAGCAGCGAACAGCTGCTCAGCCAGCTCCAGGCTCGCCCGGGCGTAGCCAAGCGCACCGACCGGGGTCGCGCCGCCCCGGGGCAGCACACACGGCGTCCGCCCGGCCCGGCGCAGTTCGTCTGCGAGCGTGACGCTACTCGCGTCCGCCGAGGCCCGATCGGGGTTGCCGGTGAAGGTGACCTGCGCCCCGGCGAGCCGCGCGAGCAACAGGTTCCCGGCGGCTGGCACCGGCTGGCCGTAGCAGACCAGGTGGGCGTCCAGCCCGCACCGGCGGGCGGCCAGGGCTGCGAGCATTGCCCAGTTCGACTGCGGTCCGGCGCCGGTGACCAGGCAGTCACAGCCCTGGCGTAAGGCATCACCCAGCAGGTACTCCAGCGCTCGTACTTTGTTCCCACCCAGGCCGAAACCGGTGAGATCATCACGCTTGAACCAGATCTCGACACCGAGCGCCTCGGACAGCCTCGGTGCGGGTCTCAGTGGTGTTGGCACAACGGCCAGCGCGACCCACGGCAGGTCCACCAAGCCGGTCACAGCGGGCACTCCGCCGCGACCAGCACGCGGTCGACGAACGCGATGGTCGCTCCCAGCGCCTCCCATGGATCCAGGCAGCGGGCGATCTGCGCCGAGTCCAGGTGGCCGCTCACCACCGGGTCTGCGGCCAGCGCCTCAGCCAGTCCTATGCCCTGTTCGTGGCCGGCCATCGTGGCGTCGTACACCGCCTGCTGTGCCGAGTGCTTACCGATCTTCGCGGCCAGCGTCCGCATCACCGGCTCGGACAGCAGGTACCCCTCACCGGCGTCGAGGTTGGCCCGCATTCTCTTGGGATGCACCACCAGGCCCTCCAGCAGGCGGGCCGCCAGCTGCAACGAGACCCCGGTGAGCAGGCATGCCTCGGGCAGCACCACCCACTCGGCCTTCCAGGAGCGACCGTCCCGCTCGTGGTCACCCACCAAGCCCTCGACGGTCACGCTGGCGTCGGCTCGCACCACCCGGGCCAACGTGCCCAGGTGCTCGGAGAGCTCCGGGTTGCGCTTGTGCGGCATGGTGATGCTGCCGACCTGCCCGGGAGCGAACGGCTCGGCGACTTCCCCGATCTCGGGTCGCTGCAGCTGGTAGATCTCGTTGCCGATCTTGCCCAGGGTGCCGGTAATCAGCGCCAGCAAACCGACGAACTCGGCGATCCGATCCCGGGCGGTGATCCAGGCGATGTCCGGGACTCCCAGGCCGACCCGCCGGGCGAACGCGTCGAGCAGCGGCAGCGCCGCCGTGCCCCAGAACTCCATCGTGCCCAGTGCCCCACCAAGCTGGACCACCTCCCACCGGTGGCGGCCCTGCGCCAGCCGGGCCCGGTGGCGGCGCAGCTCAGAAGCCCAGACAGCGGCCTTGAACCCGAACGTGATCGGTAATCCCGGCTGGCCGTGGGTGCGCCCGCACATGATCACGTCGCGATG
Organism: Pseudonocardiaceae bacterium; assembly: GCA_050699835.1. Taxonomy (GTDB): domain Bacteria; phylum Actinomycetota; class Actinomycetes; order Mycobacteriales; family Pseudonocardiaceae. The sequence goes on from JBOHFW010000245.1 coordinate 2,553, forward strand.
CGCGCGGGCCAGCGCCAGTGTGGCCGCCTCGACGCGGCACAGGTCCCGCTCCAGCACATCACCGACCCGCCGGGCCACCACCGCGGTCCAGGTGTCGGAGAGATCCTGGACAGTAGCGCCGTAGTAAACCCACTCCCGGGCCCCAGGCGGTAGCACTTCGGTCAGGCAGCGGATCAGCCCGAGCGTGGAGTGGCCGGTCGACCTGGTCGCGGCACCAACCCGATCCAGGTCGAGCAGGGCGACGTCCGCATGATCTCGGATGGCGCACGCCGCGCCGGCCGGGACCAGTCCGACCTCGGCTTGTGCCTCGGCGAGCGCGGCCAGAACCTCCAGCCAGGACTGGAACCGGCCGTGGTCATCGAAGAGCTGGTGGAGCTCGGGGGTGGCCCACAGGTGGCCGTAGACGAGGGAGTCGACCAGGTGAGCCCCCATCGCCGCCGCCTCACCCAGCCCGCACGCCGACCGGCTTGCCGGTGTCCACCTCGGCCGGTAGACCAACTCCGGTCAGCGGGCCCACTCCGGTCAACCAGCGCAAGGCCGCCCTGATCTCGTCCAGGTTGGATCCCCACGGCACCACCGCACGGGTGCCCTCGCACTCTACACCCCGCTCCAGCAGGCAGCACTTCGCCAGCGTCGGGTCATCCAGCGAGGCCGCCCGGCGGCGTGGGCACAGCTCGACCCGGGGCGGCTCGTCGCCGTAGAAGTGGCGGTGAAACTGTAACGACCGCTCGCACCCGATCATCACCCAGTCGGCGCGAGAGGCCGGTCGGGTGTCCAGATAGGACACCGGTGCGCCGAGTTCGGTTCCGGCACCGCGGCAGGGCAGCAGGTAGCTCGGGGCGGGGTGGGCGGCCGCGAGTTCGGGGATGTCCACCGCCTCGAGCACCAGCTCGATCGGGGGCAGGTCCTCGTCGAAGGCGACCGCCTGCTCGGCCATCGCCAGCAGCTTGGGTGGGGTGGGGGGCACCACCTCGGTCACCCGGACCCGGACCGGGGCGGGCCGCCAGATGAAGTTGACATGCTCGTATCGCCCGGTGACCACGTAGGCCAACGCGCCCGGCCGGGAGTGCGCGAGGGCTATCCGGGCCAGGGCAGTGGCGTTGCCGACGTCCACCTCCGGTGCCGCGATGGACACCACCTGCTCGGGGCCGGCGAGTAGCCGAGCCTCGAGCACCGGTGAGAACAGCGGCGCGTCCGACTGCTTGCGCACCGCCACCAGCGCGGTCTGGCTCCCGTTGCGCAGCACGAGGTATTCGCTGCGCCGGTAGACCTCCCGTCCGAGCAGGAAGTCAATCAGGGCCTGCTCGGTGAGCGCGACGTCCACCTCTTGCACCGACAGCCCACGATAGGGGCGGGTGATGGTGTTCGGTGCCGGGTCTTGGATCACCGCAGGGTCTGGGATCACAACGGGGTCTGGGATCACAACGGGGCCTGGGATCACAACAGTGTCGCTACCGGGTTGCGGTCGCCCAACCGTGCGGTGTCCGCCCGCACACCCAGGCGCAGCGTCTCCAGTGGCAGCACCTCCTCGGGCGGGATGTTGCCCAGGTTGACGTCGGTGCCAAGATGGCGGACCATCCACGATTGCTGGGCCGTCCGCGGTGCCTCGAAGATGATCCGTTCGACCGGCAGGTGGGCGACGATCGCCTCGATCAGAGCGGTCCGCACGCTCCCGTCGGTCTCATACAGACCGACCGTTCCGCTTTCCCTACTTTCCGCGATGAGCCAACGAGCCCCGGCGTCGAGGTCTGACTCCATCTCCGCGACCCAGGCCTCGGCCACTACCGGGACCGCCCCGTTCTTGAGCCCGGTCTCGGCCAGCACGACGAAATCGTCGGACAGCTCACGGATCAGCGCCGCCTTGCGTTGCCGGGTCAGCGCACCGAGGCCATTAGAGACCTCGAGAGCGTCTACTCCGATGTCGGCGGCCCAGCGCCGCAGCTCGGTGAGCCGGCCCTGGGCGACCGAGACCTCCAGCAGCGTGCCGCCCAGCGACACCATCACACCAGCCGCGTGGCATAGCGCGACTCGCTCCTTGACGACCGGATCGATGTAGGCGATTCCCCAGCCGATCTTGATGATGTCCACCAGGTGTCCAACCTGGACCAGCAGCGCGTCCAACGCGGGGATCGTGGCGCCTTTGTCCAGCACGTGGGTCAGGCCCCGATCGCGCGGTTTGCTGGCCCGCTCCGGGAGATCGAGGAAGTCCGGAAAGTTCCACACGTCGCGACCGTACGATCCGCACCGGCAATCGGTCTGTGTCCTGCCAATACCAACACCAGGCGCTCGTTCGTCCCGTCCGGCCGTGGGAAGTGCCACGATAGCTGCCTACCGTGTGCTGGCGTGCGGAGGGAGCAATGACCCGTGGCCCAGCGGCTGGTCGTCATTCGCGGCGGGGCGGCTGGGAGGTCCGCGGCATCGGTGGCCCACCGGGAAGACTCGTTGTGCGAGATCGTCGTCCTGGAAGCCACCGGCCACACTGCTTACGGGATGTGCGCCATCCCGCACTACCTAGCTGGGCTGGTCGAGCAAACCGACGAGCTACGGGCGCTGGACTTGTCCTACGGGCCGGTGTACGAGCCGCCGCTGCTCGCAGCGCAGGCTGCGGCCACCCGTTCGACCAGGGTGGCGGTATGAACCAGCAGGTGGCCGTGGTGACCGGTGGTGCCTCAGGCATCGGCCAAGCCACGGCCGTCCGGCTGCTGGAGGACGGTTTCCGGCTCGCGGTGTTCGACCTGTCGCCGGCGCTCGCGCCCCCGGCACTGGCCATCAAGGCGGACGTGTCGGATGCCTCTGACGTCGAGTGCGCGGTCCACGAAGTCCTCGCCGAGTTCGGCCGGATCGACGTGCTCGTCAACAACGTCGGGATCAGTGGGTCGGCGCAGGCTACGACGTGCCACAAGACACCGATCGACGAATGGGACCGCGTGTTCGCGGTCAACGTCCGTGGCCCGTTCCTGTGCACCCGCGCCGTACTGCCGGTCATGATGCGCCAGGGCGCCGGGCACGTGATCACGGTGGCCTCGGTTGCCGGGCTGGTCGGCTTCCCGGGTCGCTGCGCTTACACCGCGTCCAAGGGCGCTGCACTGCAGTTCGCCAAGTCCGTCGCGGTGGACTACGCCGCCTCCGGCATCCGCTCCAACGCGGTCTGCCCCGGCATGGTGCTCACCCCGATGACGCAGTGGCGCCTGGACGTTCCCGAACTGCGGGCCGCTGCTGAGGCCAAGATCCCGCTCGGCCGGGTCGCGCAGCCCGACGAGATCGCCGACGCGATCTCGGTGCTGGCCTCGCCCCGACTCAGCTACATGACCGGCGCCGCGTTCGTGATTGACGGCGGTTGGACCGCGCTGTAGGGACCTGCTACCGAGGAGAATCCGTGACCGGACAGCTGGAAGGACGGGTCGCTCTGATCACCGGGGCCGGCTCGGGGATCGGTCGGGCTGCGGCGCAACGCTTCGCCGCCGAGGGTTGCGCGGTCGCAGCGGTGGACATGGTGGCTGGCGCCGCCTTTGAGACCGCAGACAAGATCGTCGCCGATGGTGGTCGGGCAGTCGCCTTCCGCGCCGATGTCACTGTCGACACAGAGGTGCGGGTCGCGGTGGCTCGCACGGTGGAGGCGTTCGGGAACCTTGATGTGCTTTACAACAACGCCGGGGTGAACAGCACTGGCTCGATCGCCGATACCACCGAGGACGACTGGGACCGGTGCTTCGCGGTCAACGTCAAAGGCACCTTCCTGTTCTCCCGGGCGGCGCTGCCGTACCTGGCGGCGAGCGGGTGCGGCGCGATCGTCAACCAGGCCTCGGTCGCTGCGTTGGTCGGGGTGCCGAAGTTCGCGGCCTACTGCGCAGCCAAGGGAGCGGTGGTAGCCCTGACCCGCTCGATGGCGATCGATCTCGCACCGCGGCGGATCCGAGTCAACGCGATCTGCCCGGGTACCGTGCTCACTCCCCTGATGGAGCCGCTGCTGCGGTCCCGGGGGGACGGGGACCTGGACGCTGGGCTGGCCAAGACGATGGTCAAGTATCCGATTGGCCGGCTCGGCGCTCCGGAGGAAATCGCCTCGGCCGCGTTATTCCTGGCCAGCGACCAGGCCTCTTTCCTCACCGGGTCTATCCTCACTGCCGATGGCGGCATGACGGCCCAGTGACATGACGGCGCAGTGAGGGGTGTGGTGTGGGCTTGCGCCTTGACCCGGACAAGCTCGTCACGCTGGACCGGGCTGCCGCGCTGGTCATAGACGGCGCCGTGGTGGCGCTGGGCGGGGGGCTATCCGCCCGGCTACCGATGGCACTGGTCCGGGAACTGATCCGGCAGGGCCGCCGCGAGCTGCATGTCCTGGGCTCGGCACACGGCATCGACGTGGATTTACTGGTAGCAGCCGGGGCGATCGCGGTTTGCGAGCAGAGCTACGTCGGATTCGAGCAGGATCTTGGTCTGGCGCCGGCATTCCGGCGGGCCGCCGAGAGCGGGACCATCGAGGTCCGGGAGAGCTGCTGCGACACCATCCTCATGCAGTTGCGCGCCGCTGAGTTCGGCCTGCCGTTCCTGCCGGTGCGGGGCGTCAAGGGCTCGGACATCGGCCGGCTGCATCCGGAGTACGGCGAGGTGCGCTGCCCGTTCACCGGGACGACGCTGATCGCCGTGCCACCGCTGCGACCGGACGTCGTTCTGCTGCACGCCCCGCTCGCCGACCGCCGGGGCAACCTGCATCTGGAGCAGCCCTACGTCCTCGACGAGCGCTTCGCCGCCGCGTCCCGGATGGTGGTGGCCACCGCCGAGCGGATCGTCGGCACCGAGGAGATCGTCGTGGCTGGCATCACCATCCCGGGCCACCTCGTCGCGGCGGTGAGCGAGGTGCCCTTCGGGGCTCACCCGTCGTCCTGCTACCCGGTCTACGCCTATGACCGGCCGCATCTGGCCAGCTACGTCCAGGCAGCCACTGCCGGAGGTGAGGAGCTGGTCGGCTACCTCGACCGGTTCGTCACCGGCGTTCCTACTGAGGAGGCCTACCGGAAGGTCGTCGGCGAGCAACAACTCGCCGCGCTGACCCGCTGGTCGGAGTCCATCGAGACCTGGAAAGCGCTGTTCAGGTGAGCGAGCCCGCTGGCAGCTTCTCCCTCGACGAGTGGTTCGTGGTCGCGCTGGCCCGTACGATCCGGGACCGGGAGGTCACCTTTCATGGTTTCGGCAGTCCCTGCGCGCAGGTCGCAATGCACGTCGCCAAGCGCACCCATGCGCGGGGGATGCTGCTAGTGGAGGGCGCGACCTATGCCTGCGATCCCGACCCGCCGTTCATCCCGCCCACCGGCAACGACGCGAGCCTGCATCGCGGCGCGGCCTACCGGATGCGGTTCGAGGAGTTCTTCGACGCTGCCGTGCGCGGTGACGTCGATCGGATGTTTCTTTCCGGCGGCCAGATCGACGCCTACGGCAACACCAACGTCACCGCGATCGGCGCCCCTGACTACCCGGTGACATTGCCGAAGGTGAAGCTCGGCGGGGGCGGCGGCGGGTGCAACCTGGCGGCCACCATCGGCCACCTCACGCTGTGGACGACCCGGCACCGTTCCGGGCGGGCGCTGGTAGCGCGTTGTGACTTCATTACCGACATGGGCCACCGGACGCCCGCGGGCAGCCGCACCGAGCTGGGTTACGCCGGTGGCGGGCCGCAGTGGCTGGTCACCGAGCTGGGAATTTTCGACTTCGACACTGATGGGGTGGCCCGGCTGCGTCAGCTCTTTCCCGACGTCACCCTGGACGAGGTGCGCGCGGCAACCGGCTTCGAGCTGCGGGTGGCACCTGACCTGCGCTCTCCACACCCGCCGAGCTCGGCGGAGCTGGCCGCGCTGCGGGGGATCGATCCACTCGGTGTGCGCCGCTTGGAGTTCTCCGCCACCGAGCTGCGGCGCACCTTCAGCCTTTCCACTAGCGGCCGATGCGAGTGCTGAGCGGTCTGGATGCGGTGTTCGCGCCCCGCCGGATCGCTCTGGTCGGGGCGTCGGAGCGAGCCAGCTCGATGGGTGAGCTGTTCTGGCGCAACCTCGCTGGTTTCCCGGGCGAGCTCGTGCCGGTGACCCCGTCCAGCCGCAGCATCGGAGGCGTCAAGACCTACCCGACCCTGGTGTCTATCGACGGTGAGATCGATCTCGCCGTCGTCGTGGTGCGTGCCGCCGCGGTGCCAGGGGTCATCCGCGACGCCGGGGCCAAGGGTGTGCCGGCTGCGCTGGTGATCAGCGGCGGATTCGCCGAGACGGAACCCGGAGGTGCCGCCCTGCAGGCCGAGGTCCTTGCCGCTGCACGGGCCGGCGGGGTGCGGATCGTCGGGCCCAACTGCTTCGGTGTACAGAACTGCGACCTCCCGCTCAACGCATCGATGGCGGCGGGATTGCCGCCAGGGGGTGGGGGGATCACGCTGGTCACCCAGTCCGGGTCATACGGGATGGCAGTCCACACCCTCGCGGTTGACGAACGGACTCGATTCGCCAAAGTGTACGCGGCTGGGAACAAGGCCGACATCGGTGATGCGGAACTACTGCGCTACCTCGCTACCGACCCGGCTAGCCGCACGCTGTGCTTCTTCCTGGAGTCGCTGCCGGATGGCCGTGAGTTCTGTGCCGCTGCCGGGTTGACCCAAGCGGTGGGCAAGCCGGTGATCGTCACACGGACTGGGCGCTCACCGGCGGGGGCCCGGGCTGCGCGGTCGCACACCGCGGCGCTGGCCGGTCGCGAGCGGATCTGGCGGGCCGCGCTCAAGCAGGCCGGGGTGCTCGTCACCCGGTCAGGGCTGGAGATGCTCGATGCGGCCCGTGCCCTGGACTTGCAACCGCCACCAGCGGGTAACCGGGTCGCGATCATCACCAACTCCGGCGGCACCGGGGTGGAACTCGCGGACTTGCTTGCCGACGAGGGTCTGACGGTTCCCGAGCTCTCCTCAGCGTTGCAGAAGGAGCTTCGGCCGCTCCTGCCGCCGTTCGCCAGCGCGGCCAACCCGGTCGACATCACCCCGGTATGGCGGCGTTTCGCCGAGCTGTACCCGATGCTGGTAGACCGGCTGGCCCGCTCGGGAGAGGTGGATGTTGTCATCCCCGTCTTGCTGCAGCGCGCCGCGGTCGACGAAGCCGTCGCGGTGAGCGTTCGCGACGCGGTGGACCGGCTTCGCTTTACGGGGGTGACCGTGCCCGTCTACGGATGCTGGGTCGCACCGCACAGTGCACGGGCCAATGCTGAGTTGCTGCAAGAAGCTGGGGTGCCCTGCTTCGAGTGGCCCGAGCGCACCGCCCGCGCCGTGGGTCACGCGGTCCGCTACGGCGAGGCTCGGGCTTTCCCGACAACGCTGCCGGCGAGCAAGCCAGCGCGCACCGCGGATGGTGACCTGCCCGCCGGCCAGCTCGACCCCGACCGGGGGGCCCGCCTGCTGCGCGCCGCCGGCGTCGCCACAGTGGAGTCAATTACCTGCACCGATGTGTCGGGAGCTGTCGCTGCGGCCCAACGTCTTGGCTATCCGGTGGTGTGCAAGGTGGTGCACCCAGACCTGGTGCACCGCAGTGACATCGGCGGTGTCCGGCTGGACCTCACCGATCCCGCTGCGGTCTCCTCGGCGGCGGGTGCGTTGTTCACGCTCATCGACAGAGCCCGGGTTCAGGTCCAACCCCAGCTCGGTGGGATCGAGGTTGCTATCGGCGGTTTGCGTGACCCCGAGTTCGGGCCAGTCGTCATGATCGGCTTGGGTGGGATTTTGGTCGAGATGATGAGTGATGTGGCGTTCGGGCTCGCCCCGCTGCATCCCCGGTACGCGCACCGGTTGATCGCGAGCCTGCGGGGCCACGGCGTCCTCACCGGTGCTCGCGGCCGCGAACCGGCCGACCTGGACGCGGTGGCCAGCGCGATGGTCGCCGTTGGCGAGCTGCTCCTCGCCCGGCCCGAGATCGCCGAGCTCGACCTGAACCCGCTGCTGGCCACCTCCACGGGCGCCGTGGCGGTGGATTGGCGAATCACGGTCGAACGGTGACCGCCAAATCAGTCCTGCCAGGACGAGTCCAGGCCCGAGGTTTGGCCTCGGATCACGGAGCATTGCCCCGGGGTTATCCCTACGGTAGTCGCGGCCATATCGTGGGCTGGGCGGTGCGTGCCCGCTGCGCCGCCCCGCAATGGGAGGAGCCTAGGCGTGCGCATCGGATCACAGGATGTTCTCCTGCCCACCACCATGGTGGGCAACTACCCCAATCCACGCTGGTACGACGGCCATGCCTATGCCATCTACCCCCGAGGCGAGTTCATCCACGATGCGATCAGCCGGGAGGCGTTCGATGATGCCGTCGGGGCGATCGTCCGTGACCAGGAAACGGCGGGTCTGGACATCATCTGCGATGGCCGGATCAACGGGGGGGACTCGCCCTATGGTGACATCCTTTACCACTACGCCCAGCGGATGACCGGCTACAAGCTCTCCGGCCCGCCGATCGGCCTGCCGATCTACTCCACCCTCTTCGCGCCGACCTGCGTGGGCGAGGTGACCCGGGAGCACCCGTTCCACCTGGCCGCGCTGCGCGCGGCCCGCAAGGCCACGAAGAAGCCGATCAAAATCTCCTACACCGGCATCCAGGTAATGGCGGCGGCCACGAACAATCAGTACTACTCGGAGACCAAGGCACTGGCGATGGCCGTCTCCAAGGCGTTCAACGAGGAGTTCAAAGAGCTCGCCGACAACGGCTGCGACATCATTCAGCTCGACGAGTTCGTCTGGCCCTACGGCATGGGCGACTGGGAGATCGAGGCGCTCAACGCCGCGGTGGAGGGCGTGGGCTGCCAGTTCTGGGTGCACACCTGCTGGGGCAACTACTCCGGGACGCCCGGCTACTTCCCGGACGATGAGGAGCGCGAGTTCGGCGCCTGGGTCCTGGATCGTCGGCCGGCTTCGGCGCCCGCCCCTGCCCGCGCCCAGGGGATCTTCCCGCAGGTCCTCGACGCCAACATCGACGTGCTGAACTACGAGATCGGGCGGACCGGCCCGGATGACCTGAAGCCACTCTTGGAACACAACTGGTCCAAGCCCTTCGCGGCCGGGGTCATCGACGTCAAGTCCACCGTGACCGAAACCGCCGACGAGGTCGCCGACCGGATCCGGGCGGCACTGGAATATGTGCCCGCCGAGCGGCTCGGCCTGTCCACCGACTGCGGCCTGATCAACCTGCCGCGCATGATCGCGGCGAGCAAGCTCCGGGCCCTCGCCGATGGCGCCGCGCTGGTCCGCGCGGAGCTGGCGGGCAAGAAGTAACACCTTCTCCGGCTCCAAGATCGCCTCACCCGGCGTTCCACATGAGGGCCGGCGCTGCTTGGTTGCGGATCATGGGTGATGATGCTACGGCTGCGGTCCGCCACCCAGGAGGATGTTGCGAAAAGTTGCGAATTCTGACAGGCGTTGACCACCGCGAGCCATGTCAGGCAATGACTACGGCTCGGTATCTAGCCCAGTTCGTCGATCGCCTTGGTGATGAGAGCTCTTGCGGCGCGTCCGTATACGGCTGGGGCTTTGAGTGCCTCGAACATGCGGGCGTACAGCTCGAGTTCTTGCGGTCTGTTGACCTCGATGCTCGCCGTAGGCGTCTCTAAGGCGACCAGGGTATTGTCGAATATCCAGAATCCGGTAGAACCGACAGCAATCCGTTCGGTCATCATGGGGACGATGCCGACTGAGACGTTGTGCAGCGACATCAGGGCAAGTAGGCGATCGAGCTGTCCGGCTTGGGTTTCAGCCGTACCAAACCACGTCCGCAGCGCCTGCTCTTCGAGCACGACAACGAATCGTTTGCCACCTTTGTAAATCACCCGCTGCCGTTCCATGCGGGTTGCAACCGCTTCCTCGAGGTCATTTGTCGTACCAAGGAATTTAATCCAAAATGATAGCATCGCGGCTGAGTACTCGGCGGTCTGGAACAAGCCAGGTATCACGTTGTGCTCATAGATGCGAAACAGCTTCGTGTGTTCATACAAGGCAAGAGTGTGGGCGCCAAGCACCCGCTTCATGCCTGCACGGCTTTGTCGCCGAAATTCCAGGTAGGCTGACTCAACGGCGCGCAATGTGGCGAGCAGATCGAGTACTTGGTCATCGGCGTCACACGCGCGACACCACTCGCGTATGTCGTTGTCAGATGGCGGCTGCACTCCGTGCTCGATTTTGCTCACGCGGGTGTAGTGCTGACCCGTGGCCGCCGCTAGCGCCCGCGCGGTCAGGCCCGCATCCTTGCGCAGCTCACGAAGGCGGACACCTAGCGCCTCCCGCGCCTGCTTGGCAGAGCTAGAAGGGCTGGTAATCACTATGGGGAATCGACAGCTTCCACACAGCCTCGAAGGCTGACCGGCAGAGTTGAACGTCGGCAGGATCGGTGGACGTAACCTTGTCGATAGCCAAACCGTTTCCCGCGTAAATCAAAAAGACGACTAGATGGTCATCGAACAAATAAAGCCATTCAAAATCATCACGCTCACCTGCGGCCCACTTGGCCATATGAGGCAGTTCTACGTCTTGCGCGCCATGGCGCGCAAGACGTACTGCAGGATGCCGCCGTTGCGGTAGTACTCGGCTTCGCCGAGGGTGTCGATGCGTAGCACGGCGTCGAACTCCACGGGATCTGCCCCTTCGCGGGTGGCTTTGACGTGAACCGTGGCCGGAACGGAGCCGTTGTTGAGCGCGGTGACGCCGGAGATGTCGAAGGTCTCGGTGCCGTCCAGGCCCAGTGAGGACGCCGACTCGCCGGCCGGGAATTGCAGCGGTAGCACTCCCATTCCGATCAGGTTGGAGCGGTGGATCCGCTCGAATGACTCGGCGAGCACCGCGCGCACCCCGAGCAGCCGGGTGCCTTTGGCCGCCCAGTCCCGAGATGAGCCGGAGCCGTACTCCTTCCCGCCCAGGATCAGCAGCGGGATGCCGGCCGCCGTATAGCGCTGGGCGGCGTCGTGAATGGATACGGGTTCAGCGCCGGGCGGCGCGGTGAAGTCGCGGGTGTAGCCGCCGCTGACGCCGGTGAGCAGCAGATTACGCAGCCGGATGTTGGCAAACGTGCCGCGGATCATCACCTCATGGTTGCCTCGGCGAGATCCATAGGAGTTGAAGTCCGTGCGCTTGACACCCCGTTCAGTGAGGTAGCGGCCGGCGGGGGAGTCCGCCTTGATGGCCCCCGCGGGAGAGATGTGGTCGGTGGTCACCGAGTCGCCCAGCAGTGCCAGCACCCGGGCAGCGGAGATGTCGGCCACCGGCGGCGGCGACGCTGTCATTCCATCGAAATACGGGGGTTTGCGAACGTAGGTCGATTCCGGGTCCCAGGCGAAAGTGTCACCCTCCGGGGTCGGAAGCGCCTGCCAGCGAGCGTCACCGGCGAAAACATCCGCGTAGTCCTTGGTGAACATCTCCTGACTGATCGTGGACTCGATGATCTTCTGGATCTCCTCCGGCGAGGGCCAGATGTCAGCGAGATAAACCCGGTTGCCGTCGCGGTCGAGCCCCAGCGGATCGGTTTCGAAATCGAAATCCATCGTTCCGGCGAGCGCGTAGGCGATCACCAACGGCGGTGAGGCGAGGTAGTTCATCGCGACGTCCGGGTTGATCCGGCCCTCGAAGTTGCGGTTGCCGGACAGCACGCTGACCACGGCGAGGTCGGCGTCGTGGACAGCGTGCGAGATCTCCTCGGGCAGCGGGCCCGAGTTGCCGATGCAGGTGGTGCAGCCGTAGCCGACCAGGTGGTAGCCCAGCTTCTCCAGATACGGCCACAGGCCGGCCTTCTCGTAGTAGTCCGTGACCACCTGGGAGCCGGGGGCCAGCGAGGTCTTCACCCAGGGCTTGACGGTCAGTCCTGCGTCGACGGCGTTGCGGGCCAGCAGCGCGGCCCCGATCATCACCGAGGGATTGGACGTGTTGGTGCACGAGGTGATCGAGGCGATCACCACGGCGCCATGGTCGATCTCGTAGCTGGCGCCCTCGGGGGACCGTACCGGCGTCGGGGAGCTGGGACGGCCCTGTGACACGGGACGGCCCTGGGCACCGGTGTGGCTGACCAGCTCTTGCCGGAATGCCGCTTGAGCGCCCGCCAGGGCAATCCGGTCTTGCGGGCGTTTCGGACCGGCGATGGAGGGCACCACGGTGGACAGGTCCAGCTCAAGGTACTCCGAGTAGCTGGCTTCCCGGCTCGGGTCGTGCCACAGATCCTGCTCCTTGGCATAAGCCTCGATCAGTGCGAGCTGCTCGGCCGGGCGACCGGTGAGTGTCAGGTAGCGGAGTGTTTCCTCGTCGATCGGGAACATCGCGCAGGTCGAGCCGAACTCGGGGCTCATGTTGCCGATGGTGGCGCGGTTGGCCAGCGGCACCGCTGCCACACCCTCGCCGTAGAACTCGACGAACTTGCCGACCACGCCGTGCTGGCGGAGCATCTCCGTCAGGGTGAGCACGACGTCGGTGGCGGTCGCCCCTGGTGGGATGGATCCGGTGAGTCTGCAGCCGACCACCTGCGGGATAAGCATCGACACCGGCTGACCGAGCATGGCGGCCTCGGCCTCGATGCCGCCCACGCCCCATCCCAGCACACCGAGCCCGTTGACCATCGTGGTGTGGCTGTCGGTGCCCACCACGGTGTCCGGGTAGGCCTGACCATGGCGGGTCATGACGGCGCGGGCCAGGTACTCGATATTGACCTGGTGCACGATCCCGGTGCCCGGCGGGACAACCTTGAACTCGTCGAAGGCACCCTGCCCCCAGCGCAGGAACTGGTAGCGCTCCCAGTTCCGCTGGTACTCCAACTCGACATTGCGCGCGAAGGCGTCCGGTCGACCGAACACGTCTGCGATCAGCGAGTGATCGATCACGAGCTCGGCCGGGGCGAGGGGGTTGACCGCCCGCGGGTCACCGCCCAGCGCGGTGATCGCCTCGCGCATCGTGGCCAGATCGACCAGACAGGGCACCCCGGTGAAGTCCTGCATGATGACCCGCCCAGGGGTGAACTGGATTTCAGTGGATGAGCACGCCTGCGCGTCCCAGCCGGCAAGTGCCTCGATGTGCTCCGCTGTGACGTGCGCACCGGCAGCGTCCGATTCATAGCGCAGCAGGTTCTCCAGCAGCACCTTCAAGCTGTAGGGCAGGGCCCGCCACCGGGTGCCAACTCGCCGGTCCAGCCCAGCCAATCGGAACACTTCATAGCGAGCAGACCCGACGGCAAGCGTGCCGCGGGTGCCGAAACTGTCGGCGCACCTTGCTGCCTGGGTCACGGGCTCCTCCCCTGGTGAGGGCTAGCTTGGGTGCCCCCATCCCACGACTCTACGTCTGCTCACCTCCGGTGGCATCAGCGGGCAAAACCGTAACCACCATATAAACCGCCCGCGTTGCTCCCGTAACCCGCCTGACCTCCCCGCCCGCGGCAATCCCGACATGGAGACATATCGGGGTTATCGACCATCTTCCTGCCCCGATATGTCTCCATGTCGGGGCACGGCCATAGGCTGGGAGGGTGCGGGTGCCGTTGAGTGTGGGGGATTTTCTTGCTCGGGGGGAGACCGCGTTCGGGCAGTCCGTCGCGGTCGTGGACGAGGCTGTCCAGCCGGCGCCGCCGGTCGAAACATCGACCTACCAGCAGCTGGGCCAGAGGGTCCGGGCCTGGCAGGCCGGTCTGGACGCGCTAGGCGTGGGTGAGGGCGAGCGGGTAGCCGTGGTGAGCCACAACTCGGCCCGGCTACTCGAGCTGTTGCATGCGGTCCCGGGCAGCGGCCGGATCTGCGTGCCGGTGAACTTCCGGCTCCACGCCGACGAGGTGCACTACATCGTCTCGCACAGCGGATCATCAGTGCTCCTGGTCGACCCGGAGCTCGACGAGGCGCTCAAGACAGTGACGGCGCGACACCGTTTCCTCCTCGGTGGCGAGACCGAGGAGCAGCTGATGCGCTTCGAGGCCGAGCCGCGCCCGTGGGCCGAGCCCGACGAGGAGGCCACGGCGACCATCAACTACACCTCGGGCACCACCGCACGACCCAAGGGCGTGCAGCTGACCCACCGCAACATCTGGATCAACGCGGTCACGTTCGCCCTGCACACCCGTGCCTGGGAGCGCGATGTCTACCTGCACACCCTGCCGATGTTCCACTGCAATGGCTGGGGCATGCCCTTCGGGCTTACCGGGGTGGGAGCCCAGCAGGTCGTACTCCGCAAGGTGGACGGCGCGGAGATCCTGCGGCGGGTCGACCAGTACGGCGTGACCTTGATGTGTGGAGCTCCCGCTGTGTGGAACGCGGTGCTGAAGGCCGCCCAGAGCTGGGACGGCGAGATCCCGAGTCGCGGGCGAGTACGGCTGGTCTGCGCTGGCGCGCCACCGCCGACCAAGGTGATCCACCGGGTCGGCGAGGAGCTCGGGTGGGAGTTCATGCAGATCTACGGGCTCACCGAGACCGCGCCGCTGCTGACATTCAATCGCGGCGGGCCGGCCGATGATGACCTACCCGCCGAGGACCGTGCCCGCAGACTGTCCCGAGCCGGTGCCCCGGCGCTGGGCGTGCAGCTGCGCACCTCCGAGGACGGTGAGGTGCTGGCCCGCTCGAACGTCGTGATGGCCGGCTACTGGGACAGCCCCCAGGCCAGCAGTGAAGTGCTGGTGGATGGCTGGTTCCACACCGGTGACGGCGGGTCCATCGACGACGAGGGCTACCTCTGCATCACCGACCGGAAAAAAGATGTGATCATCACCGGCGGCGAGAACGTCTCCTCCATCGAGGTGGAGGATTGCTTGTTCAGCCACCCGGCGGTGGCCGAGGTCGCAGTGATCGGAGTGCCCTCCGACCGCTGGGGGGAGACGGTCAAGGCGCTGGTCGTGGTGGCCGCGGGGGAGCGCGTCACCGAAGACGAGATCATCACCTACTGCAAGGAGCGGCTGGCCGGCTACAAGGCACCGACGTCGGTGGAGTTTCGCGAGACGATCCCGCGCACGGCCGCCGGAAAGATTCAGAAGTTTAAGTTACGCCAGGAGTACTGGGAGGGCCGGGACCGCCAGGTGAACTGATTCCCGGTTGGTACCGAGAATCGCTCACCGGTACCCCTCCAAACACCTGCCGTCCTATCCGCGGGCCAGGTAGGCGTCCTGCGGCTTGTCTGCCAACAGGTGATCATCGGCTGGGGCAATCACTCTTCGTGACAAACCTTTCTGTGTGTAACACATGTGGCGGATGTTACGAGAGTAAGGCAGGAGGTTGTTGGTGTCTGTGAGGGGCACGTGACACAGTGCACCCAAATGACACAGTGCACCCGCATGCGTGCTTGACAAGGTCTGGCGGATGTCGGGGAGGGCCGGCCCTCCGCAGGGAGGAGCCGGGAAGGAGAGGGTGTGAGCGTCCGGACGAGGCGTCATCTGCCCCGCCATGCGTTGGTCGCGGGCTGGCTCACGGTGCTGACCCTGGTGGCGAACCCAGGTATCGGACAAGCAGTGCCACCACCCCCGCCCAATCCCAGCGACGAGGACCTCAAGTCCAGCCAATCTCGGGTCAGCACCACCGCGACCCGGGTCGGGCAGTTGGCCAACCAGGTCGCCCAGGCTGAAGCTGACCTGATCGCCCTGCAGTCCCAGGTCGGGTTCAGGCACGAACAGGCCAACAAAGCTCTGATCGACCAGCAGGCCGCTGACGCCGCCGCGGCTGCCGCCACCCTCGCGGCTGACAATTCCCGCGCGGAGGCCGATGCTGCCGCAGCACAGATCGCCGTGGCGTATCGGGACCTCGATCAATTTGCGGCCGCGAGTTTCCGCCAGGGAAGCACGGTCGGGTCACTGTCGGCCTTCCTCGGTTCCAAGAGTCCGAAGGATCTGCTGGCTCGCGCGGAGCTCTTGGATGCCGTGGGAGGCGCTCAGCTACACGCGGTGGAGAACATGCGGCGGGCCCGCGTCGATGCCGCCAACAAGGATTCCCAAACCCGGGCGGCCCTGGCCGCAGCCCAAGCGGCTCAACAGGCCGCTGCAGAGGCCAAGGCCGCGCTCGACACCGCCTACCGGGTCGCGATCGACACCGAGGCAGCGCAAGGGACCAAGTCCAAGGCCCTCCAGGACCGCAAGTCCGACCTTGAGCGGCAGCTCTACGACGCTCAGAACGCCGCCGCCGGCCTGCGCGGGCAGCGGCAACGCTACGAAGAGTGGCGCGTACAGCGGGATCGTGAGCAGGCGGCGGCTGCTGCTGCGGCCGCAGCAGCCGCTGCCGCAGCCGAGCGCAGCGCAGCCGAGCGCGGCGCAGCCACTGCTGGCGGAACTCGGGCGGCCACTGCGAGCGCCCAGTCGGTCATCAATCGCGCGATGACGCAGCTCGGTGTCCGATACTCGTGGGGTGGCGGTAACGCCGCAGGACCCACGATCGGCATTCGGGACGGCGGAGTTGCGGACACCTTCGGTGACTATCGCAAGGTCGGCTTCGA
This sequence comes from Pseudonocardiaceae bacterium, assembly GCA_050699835.1. Lineage (GTDB taxonomy): Bacteria > Actinomycetota > Actinomycetes > Mycobacteriales > Pseudonocardiaceae. The sequence goes on from JBOHFW010000245.1 coordinate 18,979, forward strand.
CTGCTCCGGTCTGATGATCTACGCTTTCTCCCGGGCGCTGGGCTATTCACTGCCGCACTACAGCGGTTTTCAGTACAACTCCGGCCGCAAGATACCACTGGCCCAGAAGCGTCCCGGCGACATGCTGTTTTGGGGCACGGCGGGAAACATCCACCATGTCGCCCTGTATATCGGCAGCGAGCAGATGATCGAGGCGCCGTTCTCCGGCGGCGCGGTGCGCGTCACCTCGGTGCGCTACACCGAGATCATGCCCTACGCCGTGCGGCTGCTCTAATCTCCAGGGAAACCTTCACAGCCGTCATACCGGCACCGCGATTGGGTCTGGCTC
>JBOHFW010000246.1:0-16620 GCA_050699835.1 Pseudonocardiaceae bacterium
CCGCGCGGTACTCGGCCAGCGCGGCGGTCGTGTTCTCGGAAGTGATTCCAGGGTTCTGTTGCTCGCGCTGGGTTGTGTTCTCGGAAGTCACGCCCTGAGTTTACTGCCGAGAATGAGTGTTCTCGGAAGTTCGCCGATAGTGGTCAGGTACGCCGAGCCGGCCGGCGAACGCCCGGAGTCCGGGCGGTGCCCGGCGCCGGTGACGACACACAGGCGCCGATGCGGCTCCAGGTCGGGGTGGCAGCGAGCGGCGTGCGGGTCGGTGATCAGCCGGTTGAGCAGCCGTGCGATCTCGTTGCAGGTCAGTTCGATTGGCCCGGACGGGAGGTGGCTGTCAGCGCCGTAGGACATCGAGGACGAAGTTCTCGTCCTCGTGGTGCACGACTGTGTCGAGTTCGGGTCGCCGTTGGACTGTGTCGTGGACGTTGAAGCCGTCGTAGCCGTAGCTCTTGTCGCTGGCCCTCCAGTGCGCGAGGACGATATCGCCACCGGGCCGCAGACGGGAGATCAGCCCATCGAGTAGCCGCGTGAGGTCAGCACCGGTGAAGTAGTAGAGGACCTCGCTGGTCACCACGAGGTCGAACGCTTCATCGGGTAGTTCGGCCGGTAGTTGCGCTTGTTCGATGGTGACGTGCGCGAGGCCCTGGAGGGCGAGGCGGGCGGACTGAACGGCTGTCGGCGCGCAGTCGACGGCGAGCAGGGCGTCGCAGCGCGGGGCGAGAAGGGCGGTCATGGCACCGATCGAGCAGCCCACCTCGAAGGCGCTCGCGTAGCGCTCCTGGGGTAGTGCCGCCACGGTGAGTGCGTACTTGCGGCGTTCGTACCAGCTCGTCGTGAAGTTCCACGGGTCGGCGTCCACACTGTAGAGGCCCTCGAAGTGCTCGGGGCGGACTGTCGACGCGGGTGGCTGGGCATCTCCCGGGCTGCGTGGCACGCGGCCCATCTTCGTCGCGCCCGTGCCCGGGAGTGCGACATTCCTGGCTCCGCTGTCGATCACGAGGAGATTTGTGTGGCTGGTCTGTCGGAGCCCGATCCACCACGACGGCTTCTCGCCGTGCACGCACATCCGGACGACGAGTGCATCACGACCGGGGGTCTCCTCGCCCGCTGCGCTAAGGGGAATATTGCGACCACGCTGGTGACGTGCACGGATGGGCGTTACGGGCCGGTCAATCCAGAGCTGGGACTCCAGCTCGATCCGGCTCAGCTGGCGGAGGTCCGCGCCGTCGAACTCGCGGAGGCAGCTCGGATCCTGGCGATCACGCGGGTCCACACGCTGGGGCACCACGACTCGAACATGACCGGCCTGCCGCAGAACGACGCGCCCCAGGCGTTCTGGGCGCAGCCGATGGACGCGCTGGTCGCCGCACTCGTAGGTGAGCTTCGTGAGGTGCGCCCGCAAGTAGTGGTCACCTATGACGCTTTCGGCGGCACCGGCCATCCCGATCACGTCCAGACCCACCGGGTCACGATGCTCGCCGTCGCGGCAGCCGGCCAGCACGGCTGCTTCCCTGACGCCGGGCCTGTCTGGAACGTCGATGCGGTCTTCCACCCCGTCTTCCCGATCTCAGCGCTGCAGGCGTTCGTCGATGAGGAGGAGCGGGCAGGCAACCCGCACCCGTTCGACGGGCGAAGCCCGGGTGAGATCAACTACGGGCGGCCGGACGACGACGTCACGCACCGCGTGGACATCACCGACGTGTACGACCGCAAGGCCCGTGCGCTTCATGCCCACCGCACACAGATTGGGCCCCACTATCCGCGGCTCTACCGGGCGGCCCTCGCCCGACGCCGGTACGAGCATTTCCGCCTGGCGTGATCACGCTGTCCTGTGTCTGATTTCGACGACATTCTCGCGCCGGTTGCCTGGTGAACGTCCCCGAGCCGGTGGAACTGGCGATGGTGGTGCCCTCCGCGCGGCGAGAGGGCGGCGGCGATGTGTGGCTCGGCGGGCTTCTGCGGCACCTGCCCGGGCTCGGCATCGCGCCGCTCGTCGTGTTCGAGCGCGACGGCGAGCTGGTGGAGCTGGCGGCCGGGTATGGGTGTCGACCGGTCGTGGCGGCGGGGCCCGGCGACGACGCGATGACCGCCACCCTTACCGACGTCTTCCTGGCCAGTGCGCCGCAGGTGACCGTCTTCTGGCCGAGCTCCTCGCCCGCCGGCTCGATGTCCAGCTCGTGCTGCTCGGTGAGCAGCAGTCGCCGACCTGGCCGAAATTCGGTTCCCAAGTCACCGCCCTGACCGACCGACTCGGGGTGGCCGACCGGGTCCGGTTCGCCGGGCACGTTCGCGACGTACCCACGATCTTCCCAGCGCTGGACGTCCTGGTCTGCGCGTCGCGGGAGGAGGGCTTCGGGCTGGCCGCCGTCGAAGCTATGGCAGCGGGGGTGCCCGTGGTCAGCACACGCTGCGGTGGACCCGAGGACGTCATCGAGCATGAACAGACCGGCCTGCTCGCTGCTTGCGAAGACGCGCTCGGACTCGCGGACCAGGTCAAACAGGGTGCTCGCCGACTCAGGTTGGGCGAAGGCGCTCGTGGATCGAGCTCGGGATTCGTCGCGAGTTCGGTTCACGGCCCTACGGTCTGCAGAGGCGTTCGCCAGGGTCGTCCGCGACCTTGCGCGGCGCCCGAAACCGGGCGTCGACGAGATCGAGTCCACTCATCGATGATTGGGCCGTTCACTGACATGCCACGCCGTGGTCGGTCAGCTCTCCGACCTGGGCGGCCGGCATCGGCGCGACGCTGTCGAGCGGGTGGCCGAGGTGGTGAAGCCATCTCCGCTCGGGGAGCGCGATCCGGTGTCTGCGGTCGCGGCTGATCGCCCACAGTTGCCCGTCGACGTCCACGACCGTTCCACCTCGTTCGGCGTGGTAATGCCACCACAGCCGCCAGTCGACGTCGACCTCGAGGTCGTCGTCAGAAGTGTGCTGGCGCAGGAAGTCGCCGTGGCGGCGCAGGTAGAAGTCCAGATTCCACTGGTTCTCGCGCATCGCGCGCGGCGGTTTGGGATGCCACACGTGCAGTGCCCACAGCTCTGGGCGGGGCACGCACATGGCGCCCGCTTGTGCGGCGCGCGCGCCGAACTCCATGTCCTGGTAGCCGTAGCCCTGCATGGTTTCGTCGAATCCACCCGCCCGCCAGTATGTCGCGGGCGGCCACCCGGAGTTGAGCGGTAGCGCCCATCCTGGGTCCATGGGCACCGGACGGTCAGCGGGTTGCTCGAACAGGGTGCTGCGGAGTTCGGGGCCGGTGAACGTTCCCTCGACGCGGACCGGCGTGGCGGCCGGCACCTGGGCTCGCAGCGAGGGCAGTTCGTGGTTGAGCACGGCATCGTGGACGAGGGCGCGCTGCAGCGGCGGGAGCCATTCGACGGCACCGAACAGCACAGTGTCGGGCTGCTCGCGGTGCGCGGCGTGGAACAGCGACATCGCCTCCGGGCGCAGGACGAGGTCGCTGTCGAGCATGACGAGCAGGTCCACGGCGTCGGGCACGTTGGCTGCGCCGATGTTGCGCGCCCGCCCGGTGCGTACGCCGAGGTCGGGGCGAGGTCTTCCACGAGCGCTCGGGTGCCGTCGGTGGAGCCGTCGTCGGCCACGACGACCGTGAAGTCGTCGACGGTCTGGATCTCCAACGACGCCAGCAGCGGTGCGAGGTTGTCGCGCCGGTTGCAGACCGGAACCACCGCCCCGATCACCTGACGTCGTCCCGGACCGTGTTACCCCGAACGGTGTTGTGTCGGCGGCGCCAGTCGATACGGGGCTCGATGACGGTCGGGTCGACGCGGTCGAGGTGGCACACGGCGAGATCGAGGAGGTTGTCGATCGCCGGGTCGTCGAGCAGGTGTGGCTTCAGCCCGAGTTCTTCCAGCCGCGTGTGCACGACGTTGAAGTGATGATCTTCTGCCTCTACGCGGGGGTTGGGCACCGACACGATGGTGGTGTTAACTCCCCGCTTCGCGGCTGTGGTGGCGACGCGGTCGGCGATGTCGTGGAGCCGGAACTGCTCGGTGATCTGGTTGAACACGCGATACTCCCCGGCGTCGGCCGGGTTGGCGATCGCAAGTTCGACGCATCGCATCGTGTCCCGGATGTCGATGTAGCCGCGGGCTTGGCCACCCCGGCCGTAGAGCGTGATCGGTTGTCCGAGTGCGGCCTGGACGCAGAAGCGGTTGAGGGCCGTGCCGTAGACGTGGTCGTAGTCCAGCCGCGTGGACAGGTCGGGGTGCAGGGACGTCTCATCGGTCGTCGCGCCGTAGACAATGCCCTGGTGCAGGTCGGTCGTCCGGACGCCCCAGGTCCGGAGAAGGTTCAGCGTGCCGACGACGTTGTTGACCTGGGTATGCACGGCGTGGCCGCGGTCGATCATGGAGTACGGCGCCGAGCGCTGCTCACCGAAGTGCACCACCGCGTCGGGGACCACCTCGGCGAAGATGCGGGCGAGCCCGCCGTGATCGGTAATGTCCATGACGTGCACGCCGATGTCCAGCGCGGTTTCGGCGCGCCACCGCTGCACGCGCCGGTGCAGCGACGTGATCGGCGCGAGACTGTCGAGGCCGTGTTCGAGGTCGAAGCGGCGGCGCAGGAAGTTGTCCACGATGTCGACCTCATGATCGCGCGCCGACAGGTGCAGAGCTTGGGGCCACCCGAGGTAGCCGTCGCCTCCGAGTACCAGAACCTTCATCGTCCTCCTCCGATTCGGTGCCGACGGACGTTACCGGAGTACATGGTGGCGATGGGCTCATCCGGGCCCGGCCCGGCGGCGGGCGCTGTGCGATCGTTGGCATGAGATGAGCCCGATCGTCGGTCCTCCTGTGTTCGCCTGCCCGGTGTGCGGAGAGCCGCTTCCTCCCGCGGCGGACAGCTTCGTGTGCGCGAACGGCCACAGCTTCGACGTTGCCCGTGAGGGCTACGTGAACCTGCTGCTGGCCCAGTACCGCCGGTCGAAGGATCCGGGTTACAGCAAGGACATGATCGCCGGGCGCCGTGACTTCTTCGACGCTGGGCACTACGCCCCGCTCGCCGACGGCATCGCCGAGCAAATCCAGGCAGTGCTCCCGCCCGGTCCGGACTGTGTCGTGGTCGATGCGGGGTGCGGGGAGGGCTACTACCTGCGGCGGCTACGCCTGATGCTCAACCGCGAGAGCGCGACCCCGGCCGGCGCGGTGCAGGGGGTGACGTTGTGCGGGATGGACATCTCCAAGCACGGGATACGGGTCGCGGCCCGACGCGACCCCGACGGGCTCTACGCCGTCGCCGGGACCTATCGCATGCCCGTTCTCGAGAACCGGGTCGACCTGCTGCTCACCCACTTCTCGCCCGTCAGCGCCGAGGACTCCCGACGCGTGGTCAGGCCGGGCGGGGTGGTGCTGGTTGGCGGACCGGGCGAAGGACACCTGTTCAGCTTCAAGGAGCTGCTCTACGACACCGCGGCCACCCATGAGCCCGAGGCCACGCTGGCGCAGGAGAGCGGGTTCGAGCTGATCGACACCCACGTCATCCGCTATCCGCTGAAGCTGCGGGGCCCGGGCCAAGTGGCGAACCTGCTACTCATGACCCCGTTCTTCTGGTCGGTCGACGACGACGCACGCGCCCGGCTCGCCGCTCTGGACGCGCTGGACACCGAGGTCGACGTAGTCGTGCACGCCTACCGGCGGACGGAGACAACACCCGACAAAGGCCCGTAGCGGTGGTGCGGGTGCTGCTCGACGCCACCGTGGACAGCACTGATGGCATCGGGCGCTACACCCGATGCGTCGCCGGCGGCCTGAGTCGCGCGGCGCCGCCGGACATCGACGTGGTGGTACGTCCCGCTTCGGTGGCCCGCCGCTATAGCCGGGCGGCGGGCCGCGAACTGCTGTCGCGTGCCACCGACGCGCACGCTGATCTCGTGCACCTGCTGGACTACCGGGTACCGGTGACGGCAGCGCCCGAACTGGCCACGATCGTGACCGTGCACGACGTCCTGCGCGTCCTGCATCCCGATCTGTGTTATTCCGACGCCGACTTCGCCGCCCGTTCCGGTGAGGAAGGGCTGGCCGACCTTCGCGACGTGGTCGCCGATCTGCGGGAGGTGGCCGCGTTTCCGGCCGGTCGGAGTCTAGCGAGCGCGCACGAGGAATACCTGGGCCGCATGCTGGCGCTGGCGGTCACCCGCGCCGAACGGGTGATCACCCCGACGGCCACCGTGGCCAGCGCGCTCTGCAGCGTGACGCCTGCCAAGGACAAGGTCTTCGTGTCGTCGTGGGGGGTCGACCATCTGCCGGCGGCCTCCGGCGCTGCTCCACCCGGCGTTCCTGACCGGTACCTCCTCTACGTCGGCCAGGCCCGGCTGCACAAGGGACTGCCCGCTCTCCTCGCCGCCGTGACGCTTGCTGCACCTCGCCACGGCGGCCTGGCTCTCGTGTTGGCCGGTCGGGATTTCACGCCCGCTGGACCAGCCGCGCGCAGTGCTGCTCACGCAGTAGGAGACCATCGCGTTGTTGCGCTCGGCGAGGTCTCCGACGCCGTGCTCGCGCAGCTCTACACCGGCGCGACCGCCTTGGTCCACCTTGCGGATCACGAGGGCTTCGGGTTCCCGCCGCTGGAAGCGCTCGCGCACGGATGCCCGGTCTTGGCCGCCGACATCCCCGTTCTGCGCGAGACACTGGGACCGCACGCCGTCTTCGCCGACCGCCACGATCCCGAGGACGTCATCACTCGCCTGGAAGAGCTCATCGCCGTCGATGGGCCGGTGCCGCGCGCTGAGCGCGTCGCCTGGGCTCATCGGTTCCAATGGAGCCGACACGTCGACGACCTACTCGCCTGCTACCGCCAGCTCGGTAGCCGGTGATCGCCCAATGCTGATCAGCGACATCGGGGACGTGCTCGTGGCGACCCGGCCGGGAGCGCACCATCGCGCCCTCGCCGAGCTCACCGGCCTGCCCGCGAGAACGGCTTGCAGGCGCGGGACTCCACGTCGCGTCGGTTCCCGTCGTGCTGTCCTACGAGGTCGGGTACGTCAAGCCCGATGCTGGGTACTTCCGGGCGCTCCTTCGCCACATCGACGACCCGCATGCCGCGGCGTTCGTCGACGACAAGCCCGGAAACGTCGATGCGGCCCGTGAGCACGGCCTGGATGGTTGGATCCATATCGACGTCGGTGTCACCGCTGCTCGGATCGAGGAGATCGTGGGCCGTCACCGGCGTTGATCCGTGCCCGGGGGGAGCAGACGAGGTGCCCAGACTCGTGTTCGACGTCCGCGCCAACCACGACACCGGAGTGTCGCGGTACGGGCTGTCCCTCCTCGCCCCCGCAGCGGGTGAGCTGGTCGAAGCGGGTTGGCGCATCGACGTGGTCGTCAATCCCGATCAGGCGGACCGGGCCCGGCGCGCCGTCGACGGCCCTGAGCGGCAGGCCGAGGTGCACGTGGCCGCCGAGAACGGGGGTTTCGTGCGGAGCTCGCACCACGTACGGGCACTGGCGTCCCGCGCGGATCTCTACTACACCTCGCACTACCTGCTCGACCGGCTCTGCCCCGTCCCGTTCGTCGTCACCATCCACGACGTCACCCGGCTGCGCTGGCCGCACCTGAGCTACACCGACGCCAGCTTCGCCGCACAGTTCGGCCGCACCGAGCTCGACACCGTCCGCCGCGAACTCGCCGCACTTGATCGCTGGCAGAACCAGCGCTTCGCCGGGCACGGCGCGTTCACCCGCTACTTCGCGGCGGTCAACCAGTTCCTGATCGCCCAGGCGGAGCGCGTCCTCACGGTCTCACACAGCACCGCTGACGAGCTCGGCCGGTGTCTCGGCCCGCCGAGCGGCGGCATCACCATCGTGCCGGGAGGTGTCGACACCGCGGTCTTCCACCGGCGGTCGACCACCGAGGTCGACGCGGTCCGCTACCTTCTCCGACTGCATGGTCCGTTCCTCGTCTTCGTCGGTCTGGCCCACCCGAACAAGCGGTTCGACTGGCTCGTGGAGCACCTGCTCGCGGCCCGCACGCGGATGCCTGCGGGCGCGCGTCTGGTCGCGGTCGGCGGGCACGCGGAAAAGGTCGACGCGGTGCGGCGGCGCCTGACCGAAGCTGGGGCCGAGGACTTCGTCGTCTTCACCGGCCGGGTCACCGACGACCAGCTCGCCGCGCCTGGTCTGCAACGTGTCGACGATCCGGTCGCTGGTCTGGGCGTCCGGCCAGAGACCCGCCAGCGTCGCGTCCTGGAGGAAGTACAGGCGGTTGTCGGGCAGGTTGCACGCGAGGTAACCGTCGACCCGCTGGACGTGGTCGATCAACTCGTCGAGATCATCCGCGCCGACCTGATTGAGCGTCATCGCGACGATCGCGGCGCAGCATCTGGTGCGCCGCTGCGGTGCCCAGCTGCAACGCGGTTGCGTACTTGATCATCTGGTCGTACTGCTGGGAGATCAGGTCCCAGTCGATGGTCTTGCCCGACAGCACCCCGTCCAGCTGCGGCCAGGACTCGTCCTCACCAACGCCCGGCCGGTACAGCCTCGCGGACCCGATGTTCTTCAACCTGGGGAGCAGCTTGAAGTCCAGCAGATGCGAGAACGCGAACCCGACGATGGACGCACCATGGGTATCGGTGTACTGGCGATCGATCTCCGCTGAGGTGAGGTGGCGGAGCAGCCCTTCGATCATCGAGGCGACCTCGGACGCTGAAGGGCTCGTGACCTGCGAATAGATGCACACCGACCGTCGTTCGACGTGCCAGTACACCATGATCCCCGGGCCGCCGTACCGCTGGTGCCACTCGGTCATGAGGTTGCTGGACCACGCTCCGAACTTGCGTGAGTCCGACGCGCACGAGGTGCCCTGGCCCCACAGGGTGGTGTCCCGGGCGGCCAGGGTCGCGTTGACCACGGTGCGGATCGCGCCGCGCAGGTTGTCGCGGTTGATGAACAAACGACGGGTCCGCCGCAGCGCCGCCTCCGTATCGGCAGTCGCCTCTCCCGCGGCAGCCACACTATCGGCTACGCGCTTGATGCCTATGTTCGTACCCAGCCCGAATGTGCAAAGCAAAAGCCTTCGGCGGAGCACCCGGGGTCGGTGACGGTACGGGAAGCGACCGAGGTGAACTCGGAGGTGAACCCGGTGACGTGGTCGACATCCTTGATCAGGCTCAGCAGGTCGATGACACCCCATCGCCGCGAAATCTCTTCCTTGAGCGCCTTGAGGTTGGCAGGTTCGGGCTGCTTGCCGACCGCCGGGACGCTGATCCACGGCTCACCCCTCCGTCTGGTGATCCTCACGCCGCCGGTGGTGCCCTTCTTCAACGCCTTGTTCAGCCTGTTCAGCGCCGCAGTGTGCCGCCTTTGCAGGTCAGCGACGAACGCCTGCGGGTCACGCGGCTTGGACAGTGCCTCGTAGTGAACGTCACGGTTGTCCTCAAAGTCGGCCGGAAGGTCGTCCTCGGGGTTACGCCAGGCATTGGCACCCTCAACCCAGATCTCCCGCCGGCGAATCGCCTTGCGCAGCGCGACCAGCACGCACAGCTCGTAGGGGATCCGCTCGATCCGGCCCTCATCGTCGACGACGGCTTCTTCCAGTCATCGGGGACGACGTGCTTGACCGGCACCGTGTCGGCGGGTGCGTAGAAGGTCTCCTCGGAGTCCTTGTACCGGTCCAGTAAGGCCAGTGCGTCCATCACCGGCTGGAACGCGTCGTTGTTGCACCTGAACTCGAGCGCGTTCAACAGCTTGGGCAGGCCACGGCGGTAGTGGTGGGAGTAGGAGCCGCGCAGCTTCACCCGAACCCGTGTGGTGAACTCCCTTTCGTTCGCCCTTGCCTCGGCAACCACGTCCTCCAGCGTCCGTCTGCCCACGACCGGGTACAGCGCCTTGCGCACGATCTCATCCGGAAGCGCGAGCGCTGCGGTGGCCAGCTTGACCAAGATCCCGTTCTTGCCATGCACCCGGCGGAACTCGGAGTTGATCTCGTTCTCGACCTTCCTCTCCGCCCGCACGCTGATCTTGTGCACGAGCTGGACCAGCAGCTCCACCAGGTCGTCGATCATCTCGGCCTTGCGTGTCCAGCACAGCGCCGCCAGCAGCGTCAGCCGGACCGGTGCCGCGGCCGCTAGGAAGTCCGACGGGTACATCTTCATTGCCCGGGCCCGCCACACGGCCACCACCTTCTCCGAGGCGTCGGCGAACAGCTCTGCCGGCAGGCCGACCGCCTTCACCCGCTCCAGCTTGGTGATCTCGTTCAGCAGCGTGTCCAGCGTCAGCGGCCCCGGGTCCTCCTTCAGCTCCTGCAGGAAACCGCGCCTGCCGCCGGCGGCGTCCGGATCCTCGACCGCAACCAGCTCCTCGAGCCTGCCGACCGCATCCGCTGACAGGCGATCCACCGTCGCCGTGGTGAGCTGCCGCTCGAACATGCGCTCCGCCGCGCCCAGGATCCGCTCGATCCGCCCAGGTGTCGGCGGTTCGAACTTCTCCTCGCGGCAACGCGCCAGCAGCGCGGCCCGCAACCGGTCCCGCGACGTCTCGACCGGGCACATCTCGGCGGCCAGCCAGCCCGTCAGCTCGTCCTCATCACCCACCGTCGGTTCGCGGAACCCATGAGCCTCCCGGATCTGAGCCCGGTGGTTCTTGACCTGCCGACCCGACCAGTCATACTCATGCCCGAGCCGTGATCACTACGTGGCGGGCCTGACATGTAACTCTTAGCTGCCTTTCCCCGGGCGGCACGGACCCGAGCGTCGGGCCTACTACAGCGGCACGTCCCACAGTCCCACAGTGTAGGACCGAGGACTGTCTCGGCGGTTGTTGACGGCGGCCAAAGTCAGAACTAGCCTCAGAATAGATCGGACGTATCGCCCATAGGCTGCGTTACGCAGGTGCACGGTACTTACCCAGCGTGAACATGCGGCTGTAGTCCCACCCCCACGTACGTCCCGCTTTACGCGCGATGTACGTGGTGGTGGGAAGTCCTATCGGGGTAGTTTGGTTCGATTGATCCCTGAAGATTTGTGTTAACAATGAGGAGCCATGACTGTTGAAAGTCTCCAGCGGCGCACTCTGTATCCTGAGATCGAGCCCTACCGCACCGGGATCCTTCGCGTCTCCCATCTGCACGAGATCTACTTCGAAGAGTCGGGCAACCCGCAGGGCAAGCCGGTTGTCTTTCTCCACGGAGGTCCAGGCGGTTGCACGGAGCCCCAGCAGCGTCGCTTCTTTGATCCCTCGGCGTACCGTATTGTGCTGTTCGACCAGCGCGGCTGCGGCAAGAGCACGCCTCATGCGTGCCTGACTGACAACACCACCTGGCATCTCGTCGATGACATGGAGCGCATCCGAGAGCACCTGGGTATCCAGCGGTGGCAGGTGTTCGGCGGATCGTGGGGCAGCACTCTTGCGCTCGCGTATGCCGAAAAATACCCGGACTGCGTGACCGAGCTCGTGCTTCGCGGGATCTTCTTGCTCCGCAAGCAGGAGATCGACTGGTTTTACCAGCGTGGTGCGGACGCTATCTTCCCCGACGCGTGGGAGGAGTTCCTGGCCCCCATCCCGGTCGACGAGCGCGGGGATCTGCTGCACGCCTACTACGGCCAGCTCACCAGCAGCGACCCGGAAGTCCGGCAAGCTGCGGCCAAGGCGTGGAGCATCTGGGAAGGCAAGACGAGTTGTTTGTATCCAAACCCAGACGTCATCGCACGGAGTTCGGGGGAGGAGTTCTCTCTGGCGCGGTCTCGTATCGAATGCCATTACTTCGTCAACCGCGCTTTTTTCGAGTGTGACGGGGAACTCCTTGCGAATATCGGACGCATCCGCCACATCCCCACCGTCATCGTCCAGGGACGTTACGATATTGTCTGCCCTATGGCGAGCGCGTGGGCACTTCATCGCGCCTTCCCCGAGGCGGATCTGCGCATCGTGCCCGACGCCGGCCATTCAGTGTCGGAACCCGGCAATGTCCATGAGCTGATTGAGGCGACTGACCGCTTCCGTGAAACCTGAGTGAACCGGGAGGCTTATTTATAAGCCGCGAAGAAGAAGGAGCCGATGACAGCTTGTAGTATACTTTGGCATTTTCCGACCGGCGCTCAAAGTCGGCCGCCTTCCTTGCTGAGTATTCACCATGTCTTGAGGTGCGCGATGACATGTTCGACGGTGGCACGGATTTGCTCAGCGCGGTGTTGAATTCGACTTGGCTGGGGGTGGAGATCGGCACCACCGTCGGTGGCGTGCACTCGACTCACCAAATCGGTGCGTTGCTCACCGCTTAGTCCTGTCATAGCCTCATACCGCAACGACTCCTCCGTTTTGATTTCCCACCTGACCGACAACGAAACAAAACAGGCAGGAGTCGTTGCTCTTCAAGCGGACATGTGCCGTTCACAGGCCGTGAACTCCAACTCAGCCTGTTAATCGTCAAGCACTTGGAAAAAGTCCTCTTATTGGCATGAGCGGCTCTGACGCGCGGTCAGCGGCATGAGAGTGCGTTCCCTGCGGCTTTGACTGTCTGTCGTCTGGCGGGTGGATGTCGTTGTGGTGCGGGTGTGGTCGGGTGGGTTGTTACGGGGTGGGGTTGGGGGTCGATGATGTTGGTGTGTCGCGTCGTGGGTGGGTTGTGTGGGTCGCCGTGGGTGTCGTTGTGGTGGCCGTCGGCGGAGTGATGCTGTGGGTCGGGCTCGATGCCGCGGATAAAGTTGGCAGTGTCGTCGGGGCTTTGTGCGGCGTGGTTGGGCTCGGGCTGTCTGGGTATGGGCTGGTGCAGGCACGTCGTGGGCGATCGGAGGGGTCGGTGACGAACTCGATCACTGGGTCGAGCGTCTTGGCCCCTGTCGTACAGGTTGGTTCCATTGGGGGGGCCGCGGTGGTCGGCGATCGCAATGTGGTCGGTGACGGCACCGTGGCCGGGCCAGGTGGGGTGGTCGTGGGCCCTGGCGGTTCGGTGGTCCTGGCTGCGGCCGCGGGTCGCCGCGAATACCGTCGCCGAGACCGTCGTCGCCCCGTCCGCGCCTGTGGCGATTGCCCATCCAGGGTCTCCCGCCGCGCACTTTAAGACCTCGCCCGCTCCGCCGAGGCGCTCAATCTCCTCAGGCTCCAAGCCGACCCGCACCCGTCCCCCGATCACCCCCACGGTCGCTGGCGTCGCTCCGGCGGCCAGCACAGCCTCCTCGAGTGAATGAGCTACCCGAAGGTTTGTCAGAGACGGCAATCCGTGGGCGATCACGCTCGACTCCAGCGCCACGACAGAACGATTGTCGGCGAGCGCGGCGCGGACGTCTGCACGGACAATAAGATCCACAAAGGCATTCTGCCAGCGCGTTGACCAGGCTGCCTACCAGCTACTTCAATGCCTATCGCGATCAACAAGTCAGCTGGAGGGCACGGCAGGGGGGTTAGACGAGGCGGCGGTCGGAGGCCCAGCGGGAGAGTTCGTAGCGGTTGGACAGCTGGGTTTTGCGCAGGACCGAGGAGACGTGGGTCTCGACCGTTTTGATCGAGATGAACAGTTCGGAAGCGATCTCCTTGTAGGCGTAGCCGCGGGCCAGCAGGCGCAGCACGTCGCGCTCGCGGGGGGTGAGCAGATCCATCTCCGGGTCACCGACCGGCGCCTCACCGGGGCGTTGCGCGAAGGCGTCGAGGACGAAACCGGCCAGCCGCGGGGAGAACACCGGGTCGCCCGCGTGCACCCGGCGCACCGCATCGGCCAACTCCCGCCCGGAGATCGTCTTGGTCACGTACCCGCGGGCACCGCCCCGGATCACCGCGATCACGTCCTCGGCGGCGTCAGACACCGACAGCGCGAGAAACACCACGTCGGGCTGTGCAGGCCGGACCCGGCGCAGCACCTCCGCGCCCCCTCCATCCGGCATATGCACGTCGAGGAGCACGACATCGGGACGCAGGTGCCCGATCCCGGCGACGGCCTCGTCCACTGATCCGCCCTCGCCGACCACGACGACCGGGGCCGCGCCCGAATCGGCGGTCCCGGCCCGGTCCAGCTCGGCCTTCACCCCGGTGCGGAACAGGGCGTGGTCATCCACCAGGAAGACCCGGATGTCACCAGTCATGCCTCTTCTCCGCCCTTCCGACGCGCGATGGCCAGCTGGACCTCGGTGCCCTCACCGGGCGCGGTACGCAGGCTCACGCTACCCCCGTGACGCTCCATCCGGCCGTTGATCGAGTCGGCCAGCCCGTGCCGGTCGGCGGCGACCACCGCCGGATCGAATCCCGCGCCCCGGTCCCGGACAAACACGTGCACCTTGCCGGGTTCGACCTCGGCGTACACGCTGACCTCGGCGACCCCGGCGTGTTTGGCCGCGTTGACCATCGCCTCCCGGCTGGCCTGCACCAGCGCGGGAAGCGGTTCTTCCAGCGCGCAGTCGCCCACCACGACGACCTGCATGCTCACTGCGTAGGTGTCCTCCACCTCACCGGCGGCGGTGTGCAGCGCCTCGGCCAACGTTGGTATCGCGGCGCCGTTAGTCTGGGCCCGCCGGGCGCGCCCGTAGCCCTGCGGTCCGTAGAGCCAGGCACGCAGCTCCCGTTCCTGACCCCGAGCCAGCCGGCGAACCTCACGGGCCGAATCGGACTGCTGCTGGATTAGTGCGAGCGTTTGCAGCACCGAGTCATGCAGGTGCGCGGCGATCTCGGCGCGCTCCTCGGTGCGGATCCGGGCCCGGCGTTCCTCCCCCAATGCCTGCATCAGCCGCAACCACCAGGGCACGGTCAGCACCGCCACCCCGACCAGCGTCGCAGCGGCGGCCAGCAGCGCGAACCGCGCCTGACCCAGGTTGCCCTGGTTGATCAGGAAAACCGCGATCCCGCTGGTCACCAGGATGATCCCGGCCAGCACCCGCAGCAACGCCATCCGGCCGCCGCGGCCGAGAACCACACCCGCGCCATTGCGCCAGCGGGTCCGCTGGCTGGCGTCCGCCTCCCGCCACACCAGGCCCGCCCCGACCAGAGCGACACCCAGCGGTCCGGTCACCCAGCTACCCCACGCGGTGCCCATCGCCGCGCCGACCAGTACCAGTCCCCCGCCGAGCACGACCAGACCGACCGCCTGCTGCCTGTCCCGCGAGCTGCTCGGCCGCGGCGGAGGTGCATCGGTCGCCGGCAGATACATCCAGAGCAGCGCGTAACCGAGCAAGCCGACCATGCCGAGGCCGGCGAGCGCGACGAAGATCACCCGCACCCAGAGCACCGGCACGTTGAGGTGCTCGGCGATCCCGCTGGATACCCCAGCGATGACCCGGTCCGAGCGGTGCCGGCTCAGCCGCGGCGGCCCTGGCACCGGCGCAGGGCGCGACCGGGCTCCGGTCGCGTGATCTGCCGGTGTGCTCACGCGTGTCATGGTCACATGGGCGGCGGCACCAGGGGTATCAGGGTTGCCCCCGGTATCCCCGACCCGGGGATGGATCAGGGGGACCCCCGATGGTGCCGGCGGTCCGGAAAGGTCAGGCTGAGCAGCGTGAGCGAGATCAACGTGGAGCACACGGCACGGGACTTCTGGGCCACCAGGCCGCGCCGGCGGGCAGGCGACCGCAAGGTCGCCGGAGTGGCGGCGGCAATCGCGCGGCGGTACGCCATCGACCCGATCCTAGTTCGAGTGGCGTTCGTGGTGGCCATCTTCGCCGGCGGGGCTGGGGTGCTGCTGTACCTGCTGGGTTGGCTGTTGCTGCCCGTGGACGGTGACCAATCCTCCGGCGCCGAGAGCGTGGTCGGACGGGGTAGCAGTTCGATGTCCGCGGCACTGACGATCGTGCTCGTGCTGCTCCTGTTCCCGGCTACCGCGGCGTTGCTCAGTTTCGGCGGATCAGGCGTCATCGGCCTCGCGGTCGGGCTAGGGGCGCTGCTGTTGCTGCACCGCTCCCGGGCTTCGTTGGGCGAGATTCCCGGGTCAGCGCCGCCCGCCCAGCCGCCGTCCCACCCGTCACCCGGGATCGCGACAGCAGGCGGGCCGGCTAGCAGAACGCCAGCCGAAACGGCCGGGGAGTCCGGCGAACCTGTTCCGCCGGCATGGGACCCGCTGGGTGCGGCACCGTTCGCCTGGGATCTCCCGGAACCCTCAGCGCCGCCCGAGCCCACTACGCCACCTCGAGCCCGATCGAAGATCACTCCGATTACTCTCGGACTCGCACTACTAGCCGGCGGGATCGCGCTGGCGTTCGCACCTGCTCTCGCACCCGCCCAGGTCGCCGCGATGCTGCTGGGTGTGGTCGGGCTCGGTCTGGTGGTGGGTTCCTTCCTGCAGGGCGGTCGGGGGCTCATCCTCGTCGCCCTCCCGCTGGCCCTGCTCACCTGGGCATTGAGCGCCGCCCCATCACCTGATCTCACGCCCGGCAACCGCCACTGGGACGCGGTTACGGCGGCCCAGGTGCAACCGCGCTACGCGGTCAACGTGGGCAACGGTTACCTTGACCTCTCGCGACTGCAGTTGACCGAGGGCCAGACAGTGAATACGAGGTTGGATGTGGGCGTCGGCCAGACTCATGTGCTGCTGCCGCCAAACGTCGACGCCGAGGTGAGCTGCCGGTCGCAGTTCGGCGATGTCTACTGCCTCGGTCGGCGCCACATAGATGGCCATCCATCCCGGGTGACCGTAACCGACCCCGGACCCGACGGTCCTGGCGGAGGCAAGATCACCCTGGACGTGCGCGCCGACG
>JBOHFW010000247.1:0-4728 GCA_050699835.1 Pseudonocardiaceae bacterium
TGCCTTGAAGCGCTGGCGGCAGAAAAAGGAGGATCTCGAGCCCCTCGAATCCGCGCCACCGGCTCTCGGTAATTCAGCTCCCCGTGATTCGGCGAAGGCCACCGGCGTGGCGCCCACACCTCACCGGGAGCAGCCTGTTCCACACCCGGAGACCACCTCGCCGGTGGCGGAGCCATCGTGGGTCGACGGTGCCGAGTGGGTTGACTGGTCCGATTGGGAAGCCGTCCGGGACAGTGACGGCTTGGTGCGGCCCTATTTCTGGACAGGCGGGCGGACCGCGTCGCGCTTCGAGCTTT
This sequence comes from Pseudonocardiaceae bacterium, assembly GCA_050699835.1. Classification (GTDB taxonomy): domain Bacteria; phylum Actinomycetota; class Actinomycetes; order Mycobacteriales; family Pseudonocardiaceae. The sequence goes on from JBOHFW010000247.1 coordinate 297, forward strand.
CCTTCGAGACCTTGATCTCGGCAACTGGTCAGCAGGTCGATCCCACCGCCCCACCGGAGCACCACACCATCCTGACGCTGTGCGGCGCTCCGCGGTCGGTGGCGGAGCTCGCTGCCCTGCTCTCGATGCCCCTTGGGGTGGCCCGCGTTGTCCTGGGGGACATGGCCGAGGCAGGCAGCGTCGCGGTGCACCGCACGGCCGGCTCGGCTGACGCAGCGCCGGATCTCGATCTGATGCAGCGGGTGCTCAACGGCCTGCAACGGCTGTGACCGGAGGCCCTGAGTTACAGCTGGCCGACGGCACGCACCCGCAGTACGGCCGTCCCAGTCTCGTCGGAGGCGGGCAAGTCGACCTCGGCGCTGATGGCCCAATCGCGGTGCCCAGCCGGATCGTCCAGGATCTGCCGCACCATCCACCGGTCAGGTTGGTAGTCGATCATCAGCAGATCGGGGCCGCGAGCGTCCGCGCCGGTGCCGATCTCGGCGTATTCGTCGAAGTAGGGCTCCACGGCGCTTCGCCAGGACGCCGCGTCCCACCCGGCGTCCGCATCGAGCTCGCCCAATTCGTCCCAGCGCTGGCGGGCGGCTAACTCCACCCGGCGGAACAGTGCATTACGCACCAGGACCCGGAAGGCCCGCGCGTTGGTCGTGACCGGCGGAGGCCGGTGGTCCACCGGCGCCGGTACAGAACCCTCCGCTTGGGGATTGCTCAGCTTCTCCCACTCGTCCAGCAGGCTGGAGTCGACCTGGCGGACCAGCTCACCGAGCCACTCCTCGAGATCACGCAGGGCGTCGCTCTTGACGTCATCCGGTACGGTCCGGCGCAGCGCTTGATAGGCGTCGGCCAGATAGCGCAGCACCAGTCCCTCGGAACGGGCCAGGCCGTAGTACCCGACGTACTCGGTGAAGGTCATCGCTCGTTCGGCAAGATCCCGGGCCACCGACTTGGGGGACAGCCGGTGATCGGCCACCCAAGGGTGGCCCCGCCGGTAGGTCTCGAATGCCGCCTCGAGCAGTTCAGCCAGCGGCATCGGGTAGCTGACGTCCTCTAGCAGGAGCATCCGCTGCTCGTACTCGATGCCCTCGGCCTTCATTGCCGCCACCGCCTCGCCCTTGGCTTTGGCCAGTTGCGCGCCGAGGACCTGCCGCGGATCGTCCAAGGTGGCCTCAAGCACGGACAGGACGTCCAGCGGGTAGTCGACCGAGTCTGGGTCCAGCAGCTCGATCGCAGCCAGCGCGAACGGCGAGAGCGCCTGGTTGAGTGCGAAGTCGAGCTGCAGATCCCCGGTGAGCCGCACTGTGCGACCCTCGGCGTCCGGGATCGTCAGACGCTCGATCACACCGGCGGCCAGCAACGCGCGGTAGATCGCGATCGCATGACGGATGTGCCGGCGCTGAGCGGGACGGTCGTCGTGGTTGTCCATGAGGAGGTGGCGCATCGCAGTGAACGCGTCACCGGGCCGGTTGGCGACGTTGAGCAGCATCGCGTGGCTGACCGCAAAGTGGGAGCTCAGCGCTTCGGGCTCGGCCGCGACCAGCCGCTCGAAGGTGCGGTCGCTCCAGGACACCGATCCCTCCGGGGGTTTCTTGTGGACGATCTTGCGGCGTTTCCGGGGATCGTCGCCCGCCTTGGCCATCGCTTTGGCGTTGTCCACCACGTGCTCGGGGGCTTGCACGACGACGGTGCCGGTGGTGTCGTAGCCGGCTCGCCCGGCGCGGCCGGCGATCTGGTGGAACTCCCGGGCGGTGAGGTGGCGGGTGCGGGTTCCGTCGTACTTGGCCAGCGCGGTGAGCAGCACCGTGCGGATCGGCACGTTGATCCCGACCCCGAGCGTGTCGGTACCACAGATGATCTTGAGTAGACCGGACTGGGCGAGCCGCTCCACGAGGCGGCGATACCGGGGCAGCATTCCGGCGTGGTGCACCCCGATCCCATGGCGTACCAGTCGGGACAGGGTCCTCCCGAAACCGGCGGTGAACCGGAATCCGCCGATCAGCTCGGCAATCGCATCCTTCTCGGCGCGGCTGCAGACGTTGATGCTGGTCAGCGCCTGCGCTTGCTCGGCAGCTGAGGCTTGGGCGAAGTGCACCACATAGACCGGCGCGCACTTGGTGGCCAGCAACTCCTCCAGCGTCTCGTGCAGTGGTGTGGTCACGTACCGGAAATGCAGCGGAACCGGCCGCTGCGCGGAGCGGACTACCGCGGTAGGCCGGCCGGTGCGCGCGGTCAGGTCTTGCTCGAAGAAGGTGACATTGCCCAGCGTCGCGGACATCAGCAGGAACTGGGCTTGCGGTAGTTCGAGCAGCGGCACCTGCCACGCCCAGCCGCGATCCGGGTCGGCGTAGAAATGGAACTCATCCATCACGACCAGGCCGACATCGGTGTCCGGACCGCTGCGCAGCGCCATATTGGCCAGCACTTCCGCCGTACAGCAGATGATGGGCGCCGCGGCATTGACGCTGGAGTCACCGGTGAGCATCCCGACCTGACTTGCACCAAAAACCTCGCACAAGGCGAAGAACTTCTCCGACACCAGCGCCTTGATCGGCGCGGTATAGACGCTGCGCCTACCCTGAGCCAGCGCGGTCGCGTGCGCGCCGGTCGCCACGAGGCTCTTACCGGAGCCGGTGGGAGTGGCCAGAATCACATTCGAGCCCGAAACGATCTCGATCAGTGCTTCTTCCTGGGCCGGATACAGGGTCAAGCCCTGGCCCGACACCCAGGACGTGAAGATGTCGAAGAGTTCGTCGGGCCCGGAACCGCCGGGTAGCGTTTCGGTGAGCGTCATGATGACCACGATGGTGCCCGGAATCTCCCTCCTGAGGTGAGCCGGGGTCTCGACGGGCTGGCACACGTGACCCGCTGCCGGGCGGTAACCTGGCTTCTGGTCGGGGACGCCGTGGAGTCGGGACGTGTGCACCCATGCGGGGAAGTAGAGGGAGTGACCGCATATCGACACGGGTCAGCTGATCGCCGGCCACTACCGGGTGCTCGAGCGGATTGGCAGCGGCGGTATGGGCGTCGTCTGGCAGGCCAGGGACGAGCGGCTGCAGCGGCTGGTGGCGGTCAATCAGCTGCTGCAGCAGCCAGTGTTGAGTCCCTGGGACGCTGACGAAGCCCGGGCTCGGGCGCTGCGCGAAGCGCGCATCGCCGCGCGGCTGCAGCACCCGAACGCCATCGTCGTGTACGACGTGGCTGAGCACGAGGGTGAGCCCTGCATCGTGATGGAATACCTGCCCTCACGCAGCCTCGCCGCGGTGCTCGGCGAACGGGTCTGCCTTCCGGTGCCCGAGGTCGCCTCGATCGGCCGGCAGATCGCCTCGGCGCTGGCCGCCGCACATGCCGCGCAGATCGTGCACCGGGACGTCAAGCCCGGCAACATCCTGATCGCCGACGATGGCACCGCCAAGATCACCGACTTCGGCGTCTCACGGGCTGCGGGCGACGTCACGGTCACCCAGACCGGAATGATGGCCGGCACCCCGGCCTACCTCGCTCCTGAAGTCGCCCGTGGGCAGCTCCCGACCTCGGCGTCGGACGTGTTCTCCCTCGGCGCCACGCTCTATGCGGCGCTGGAAGGAACAGGACCTTTCGGCGACAGCGACAACCCGCTGGCGTTATTGCACGCGGTGGCCAGCGGGCAGGTGGCACCACCCCGGCACGCGGGCCCGCTGTCCGTGGTGCTGATGAGACTGCTGGCCAGAGACCCGGCAGCGCGCCCCGACATGCACCGCGCCAGTCTGGAGCTGGCCGCCGCACCCACCACCCGACCATTGCCCGAGGTGGCCCCGGTGCCCCGGCCGGCCCGGGTGCCGAGGCCAGCCCCCGCACTGCCACCGACCGTGACCTCCGCACCACTGGTTAGCCCACCGCTGGCAAACCCAATACCGCCAGGCCCGATAACGCCAGACGCCGTGCCGGAGTCGGTTTCATCGCCGCGGGCCTGGTCCGCTGGTGGAAACCCGCCTCGCTCGCGGCCGCGACACGTCAGGGCCGGTGTGCTTGTCGGAGTGGTCCTCGCGCTGCTTGCCTTCGCTGGCGGCAGGGTGCTGCTGTCGCGAGGGTCATCGGGTGAACAGGCTGTGCACTCCGGCGGAGCGGAAGGCGTCTCGGTGCCGCCGGCGGTGCCGCCACCTGTCGTGGTACCACCGCCACCGCGGGTGGAGCGGGTCGACCACGTCGAGCCGATCGCCTGGAGCGAGGCCGGGCAGCTGGTGATCGATTACTATAACGGCCTGGACAACGTCTCGTCGGCGTGGCTTTTGCTCTCACCCGCCGCCCAGGAGACGCTCGGCAACGAGTCGGACTTCCGGTCGTATTGGGCTCAGTACTCCTCAGTGAGTGCCCGCAATGCCTTCGGGGTCACCGACAACCCCGACGGCTCGGTGAGAGTGCCCGTCGACGTCACCTATACCAGGGACGGCAGCACCCA
>JBOHFW010000248.1:0-9923 GCA_050699835.1 Pseudonocardiaceae bacterium
CGGCGGTGTCCACCACGACGATGTCGTGCTGGCGGGCCCGCGCCTCGGCCACTCCGCGGCGCGAGACATCGACCGGGTCGCCGACTCCGTTGCCGGACTCTGCCGTCTCACCGGTCGCTGACACGCCCGGATGGGGGGCGAACACCTGCACGCCCGCCTGCTCACCCACGATCTGCAGCTGCGTGACCGCGTTGGGTCGTTGCAGGTCCGCAGCGACGAGCAACGGGGTGTGGCCCTGACTGCGCAGCCACAGGGCGAGTTTGCCGGCCAGCGTCGTCTTTCCGGAACCCTGCAGACCCGCCAACATGATCACGGTTGGGGGGACCTTGGCCAGTTCCAGGCGCCGGGTCTCGCCGCCCAGGATGCCGATGAGCTCCTCATGGACGATCTTGACGACCTGCTGGGCTGGATTCAGCGCGGCAGAGACCTCAGCACCCTTGGCGCGTCCCTTGACCTGCACGATGAACTGGCGGACCACCGGCAGCGCAACATCGGCCTCAAGCAGTGCGATACGGATCTCGCGGGCTGTTGTGTCGATGTCGGCGTCAGAGAGCCTGCCCTTGCCACGCAAGCTGGATAACACCGACGTGAGCCGGTCGGAGAGGGTGTCGAACACGCCGGTCGCACTCCCTTTGAGATCCAGCGGGGTGATGACCCCGGAGTCTGGCTGCTTGTCCCCCAGCGTAGTCGCCGCAGCAGCGGGCGCGGACGCCTGGACCGCCAGCGTCCCAGGCCCCACCCCAGGCCGCTGGCGATCCGGCCAGGACCCCTGCGGCACGAGCGGTACACCCGCTGCCCGATTCTCCGGCCCGGGCAGCAGCCCCGTGTCCGCCCGACCACCCGCCGAGCCACCCGACCAGCGTGCCGATGCCCTGGCACCGCCGGCAGCGCGAAAACCCGCGACAAGGTGTAGGTAGAACTACTCGATCGCCACCTAGTACGGATGCAGTCCGAATCTGGCCGTGGGTTGGTCTGCCCGTTGGGGCCAGCCTGCCTGTCCGGGCCGCTCCAGCTGGCGAGTCGGGCCGGGCCTGCCACGGGAGCGGCCAGCACCTACCACCGGCTGCGCGGTAGGTTCCTCGCTCACTCGCTCAGCCGGCTCAGCGTGCTCCAGCTGCTCGGCCTGCACAGCTTGCTCGGCTTGCTCAGCGGGGACGGGCTGATCGACCTCACCGAGCGCCTCAGCCAGCAGGCGTTGCAGCGCGGTCAGCTGACCGGTGACCTCGGAGCGCAGTGCTTTGGCGGCGTCAACCTGACGATTGACCTTGACCACTCGACTGTTCAGCCGTTCACCCGCGATCTGCACGAGCGCATGCACCGCAGCGATGCTGCGGGTCTGATAGTCACTGGCCCAGGCTTCCATCTCGGCTTGGCGGCCGGCGATGTCCTGCTCGGACTGCTGCTCAGCCAGATAGCGCCGGCCCGCGGACTCAGCCTCCGCAGCCTCACGCCGGCGGGTGGACTCCGCCTCCAAACGCGCGCACAGTTGCCTGGTCTCAGACAGCAGCTGATCAGCCTCGGCGCGCGCGCTTTCCCGTAGCGAGCTGGTCTCCTGCTCGACTGAGGTCTGCAATTCGGCGGCTTCATCCTCGGCCATCTGCAGCATGCGCTGGATCCGCGCGCTCGCGCCGGCTACCGGGGATCGTTGCAGCCGGTCGACCTCAGTGGCCGCAGCCTTGGCTTCGCGACGTAAACGATCAACCTGCCTGGTCGTTTCCTCCGCTTCTCGACGCAGCTGGTCAAGGGTGTCCTCGAGGTCGGCGATCCGCCGCAGTGCAGCATCGCGTTCGGCTCCAAGGGCACCAACGCGAGCTTTGAGCGCGTTGACGTGGTCGACGACCTGCTTGCGATCGAACCCACGCAACACGATCTCAAACGGCGGAGGTGAGGGAACGACCTCGTTCCGAGTTCCGTGCATGCGGCCGGATGGTAGCCCGGTGCTCACCTGGCCGCGCTGAGCACCGCACGCTCAAGGAGCTCCCGGGTCTCGGGCGGCAGTACGGCGTGACCTTCGGAGGCCTCCTGAGCAGCGGAAACGCTCTGAGTACCGGGTGCGGTCAGGCAGAACGAGTCCACCACCGAGTTGCCCAACGTCGCGATCCGAGCCCACCGGACGACGACCGCGCTGCTCTCCAACGCCGCGGCAACCCGATGCAGCAAGCCGATCCGGTCGGCGGTACGCAACTCGAGGACCACGGCTCCGGTGGCCTCGTCGTCGAACCACAACACCTTGGTCTCGGCCTCCGGCAACGTCTCGCCATAGTCGCGTTCCTTAGCGGCCAAAGCCTCCGCCAGCGACAGCGAGCCATCCAGTGCCCGCATCAGATCCTGGCGTAGCAACGCGACGTCAGGCAGGCGACCAAAGCGCGGTGAGACAGTGAAATTCTCCACCGCCGCGGAACCTTCGGGGAGATCGACGATCCGGAGGTCAGCGGAGTGGACCTGCAGGGAATGCAGTGCGAGCACCCCGGCGGCCAGCGCCAGCACCCCGGGCCGGCCCGGGGTCACGATCATGACGATGGTGGTGGCCCGCCGCCCGGCGGCGGTGTCCGCCGCCACGTGCACCGAGCCGCTCTCGATGCAACGCTGCACCAGCGCACGGTGCTCCTCGGTGAGCGGCTCCGGTGTCGGCTGGGGCCGCCCGGACAGCACGGCCCGGCAACGCTCGGCGAGATCGGAGATCAGCGCAGCGCGCCATTCGGTCCAGACACCGGGGCCGGTGGCAAGACTGTCGGCTTCGGCCAGGGCGACCAGCAGCTCCAGCAGGATGGGATCCTCGCCGAGGATGGCGACCACCCGCTTCGCGGTGGCGGGGTCCCGCAGATCCCGGCGCGTCGCGGTATGGGGTATCAGCAGGTGATGACGCACCATCGCGCGCAGTGTCACGACGTCGGAAGGCCATAGCCCGAGCCGGCGCCCGATCTGCTCGGCGAGTGCAGCGCCGACCACGGAATGGTCGCCGCCACGGCCCTTACCCAGGTCGTGCAGCAGCGCGCCGAGCAGCAGCAGGTCCGGGCGAGCCACCGTGGTGGTCAGCCGGGCCGCCTGGGCGGTCGCCTCCACCAGATGCCGGTCCACGGTCCATACGTGCGCCCGATCCCGCGGAGGCAGATCACGCACCGCACCCCATTCCGGGAACAGCCGCCCCCACAGCCCGGTGCGGTCCATTGCTTCGATCACGTCTACCGCCGGTGGACCGGCACCCAGTAGCGACAGCAGCTCCTCCAGGGCGGCTCGCGGCCATGGCTGGCGGAGCTCAGGAGCGGTGTCGGCGAGGGTGGTGAGGGTGCCGGTACCGACCGGCATCCCGGTTCGCGCCGCCGTCGCCGCGACGCGCAACGCCAGCGCCGGGTCCCGCGCCGGGTTGGCGTCGCGGGCCAGCACCACCTGGCCGCCATGCTCGACGACCCCCTCGTCCAGGGGGCGGCGCTGCGGCGCCCGCCCGAGGCTGCGCAACCCGGTCAGCCGTGCCCGCCCGCGGGGGGGCAGTGCGGCGCGCGCCGTGCGCAACCCCACATCCACCGCGTAGACCACGGTCCGCGCCGCCCCAGATAGGCTTCTGGCCAGGTCGAACCGGTCACCGAGGGCCAGCGCTGCGGCCACCTCATCGGCATCCTGCGCGTGGAGCACATCGCTGCCCCGGCCAGCGAGCCGGTGCAGCTCCGTGCGCACGTCCAACAACTGCTTGCGCGCTTCCCGCACCTCCGATCCGGCCCGGTCCACCAGCTGGCCTGCGGACAACGCGTCCAGTAGCTGCACATCCCGCAATCCCCCGTGGCCATTCTTGAGGTCCGGTTCCACCCGGTGCGCGATGTCGCCGCTGCGCGACCAGCGCTGCTGCGCTGAGTCAGCGAGCTCCTCCAGCCGGGTACGGATACCACTGCGCCAGGCCCGCCGCACGGCGGTATCCATTGCGGTGAACAGCGCCTCGTCCCCAGCGATCAGGCGGGCGTCCAGCAAGCCCAGGGCGGCGCGCAAGTCGGTGGCCGCCACCTGCACGGCCTGCCCGACGGTGCGCACGCTGTGGTCCAGCTCGATGCGGGCATCCCACAGCGGGTACCACAGCGAATCCGCGAGCTCAGCGACGTCACGCTTGCCGTCGTGCACCAGCACGAGGTCCAGGTCGGAGTACGGCACCACCTCGCGACGGCCCAGCGCACCCACGGCGACCAACGCAGTACCGCAGCCGACGCCCACCGATGCGCAACGGGAGGTGAGCCACAACTCGTACAGGTCCGCCAACGCTGACCGCAACGCCTGCGCCGTCAGCTGGCGCTGCCGGGAACTCCCGCTGAGCAGAGCGGCCCGCGCTTTGACGAGATCATCCGCTGAGGTGGCCGGGCCACCGCCGCGGGGCAGGGGACCCGAGGCCGCCATTGCCGCCCCTTCCCGGTAGGCCGTGAGCCCCGCCACCGGCCCGGCGGGACTTTCTCCGAGGTGTGCTGGTGGGCATCGGCGACATGCACCGGTGCCCACCAGTAACTCCCGCATCTGCGCGGACGCTACAGCGCGTCCAGACCACGCTCCCCGGTCCGCACCCGGACCACAGTGTCCACCGAGGTGACCCAGACCTTCCCGTCCCCGATCTTTCCGGTCCGGGCCGCCTCGACCAGCGCATCGATGGTCTTGTCCACCTGTGCTTCGTCCACCACGACCTCAACCCGGATCTTGGGTACGAAATCCACCGAATACTCCGCTCCTCGGTAGACCTCGGTGTGACCCTTCTGCCGGCCGAAGCCCTGTACCTCGCTGACCGTCATCCCGAGTACCCCGATGCGCTCGAGAGCGCCCTTGACATCCTCCAGCGTGAACGGCTTGACAATCGCGGTTACCAGCTTCATCGCCCCTCACCCTTCCTGCCCGGTCGAGGCCGGAATCTTGCCTGAGGCCGCCTGAGCGGACTTGCTGTTCGACGATCCGCTCCCGGTGAAGATCGAACCGAGCTCGTAACCGGCCTCCGCGTGCTCGATCTCGTCGATACCGGTCTGCTCGGCCTCGCGGTCCGTCCGCAGCCCAATGGTGAACTTCAGCGCCAGCGCGATGATCAGCGCCCCGACGAACGAGTAGATCATCACGGCGAATGCCGCCACGGCCTGGCGCCACAGCTGGTCAGTACCTCCGCCGTAGAACAGACCGTTCACGGCGGCCGGTGCCGCATCCGTGGCAAGGAAACCAACCAACAGCGTCCCGGTCAGGCCACCGACGAGGTGCACGCCGACCACGTCGAGCGAGTCGTCGAAGCCGAACCGGAATTTAAGGCTGACCGCAAGCGCGCACAATGTGCCGGCAATCGCGCCGACCGCGATCGCGCCCAACGGCGAGACCGAGGAGCACGACGGGGTGATGGCGACCAGACCGGCCACGACGCCGGAGGCGCCACCGAGGCTGGTGGGCCGGCCATCCCGGATCCGCTCGACCAGCAACCAGGCCAGCATGGCCGTACAGGTCGCCACCGCGGTGTTGATGAAGGTGATGCCCGCGACGCCGTTCGCGGCAGTGGCCGATCCGGCGTTGAAGCCGAACCACCCGAACCACAGCAGGCCGGCACCAATCATCACCAACGGCAGGTTGTGCGGGCGCATCGCCTCGCGTGGCCAGCCTCGACGCCTGCCGAGCACCAGGCACAGGGCCAGGGCGGCGGCACCGGCATTGATGTGCACCGCCGTCCCGCCGGCGAAGTCGATCGCCTTGAGGTCGTTGGCAACCCAGCCACCGAGGTCGGCAGCGACACCGTCGAAGGCGAACACCCAGTGCGCGACGGGGAAGTACACCACCGTCGCCCACAGCGCGGCGAACGCCAGCCATGGCCCGAACCGCAACCGATCGGCGGTGGCACCTGATACCAGAGCGACCGTGATGATCGCGAACATCAGTTGGAATGCGACGAACACTGTCGCCGGGATGGTCCCAACCAACGGGACGTCGGCCTGAGTGGTGCCGCTGGTGAGGTAGGGTCCGTGGAAGAGACCGTTCAACCCCCAGTACTGTGCCGGATTGCCGAGCAGGCCGGAGCCAATGTCGTTGCCGAATGCCACTGAGTAGCCATAGAGCACCCAGAGCACGCCCACGACTCCCATCGCGGACATGCTCATCATTATCATGTTGAGGACGCTCTTCGAGCGGACCATGCCGCCGTAGAAGAACGCCAGGCCAGGAGTCATCAGCAGCACCAGGGCCGAACTGGCGAGCATCCAGGCAGTGTCACCAGTGTCTAGCACAGGTTCACTCCTCTGTGTCGAGCTCCACGCCACGATCGGGTGGCATGTGTGAAAAGAGTGAGTAACAGGTGTTTCGGCGGGAGGCACAGCGGGTTTCAGCCACGTTAACTGTGGTGTCGGCGCTGTTGCGTCCGGCTTACAATCGTTTAAGTGCCCCTCCTTGTTACCGCGCGCGGGGAATTAGTCCAGTAGGGCGTCCACGAACGCAGCGGGCTCGAACGGCGCGAGATCATCGACACCTTCGCCAAGCCCCACCAACTTGACCGGCACGCCGAGCTCGCGCTGCACATGGAAGACGATGCCGCCCTTGGCAGTACCGTCCAGTTTGGTCAGCACGATCCCGGTGACGTCGACGACCTCACGGAACACCCTCGCCTGGTTCATGCCGTTCTGGCCGGTGGTGGCGTCGAGCACCAGCAGCACTTCGTCGACCTCAGTCTGTTTGGAAACCACTCGCTTGACCTTGCCAAGCTCGTCCATCAAGCCCGTCTTGGTATGCAGCCGACCGGCGGTGTCGATCAAGACTGTGTCGACCCCGTCAGCGCTACCTCGCTTGACTGCCTCAAAGGCCACGCTGGCCGGGTCGGCACCCTCAGCGCCGCGCACGACTTCCGCGCCAGCGCGCTCGCCCCAGGTGGCCAGCTGATCGACGGCGGCGGCCCGGAAGGTGTCGGCTGCGCCGAGCAGCACCCGCCGGCCGTTGGCCACCAGCACCCGAGCCAACTTGCCGGTCGTGGTCGTCTTACCGGTACCGTTCACTCCGGCGATCAGCACGACACCTGGCATCCCGTTGTTCGGCAATGCCCGCACGGAACGGTCCAGCTCCGGACGCAACGCCTCGATCAGCACGTCGCGCAGCGCCGCGCGGGCCTGCTCGGCGGTCCGCACTCCGCGCTGAGCGAGTTCGGCGCGCAGCGCCGCCACGATCTCCGTTGTGGTGGCCGCACCCAGATCGGCGAGCAGCAGGGTGTCCTCCACGTCGGTCCACGAGTCCTCGTCCAGATCACCCGCACCGAGTAAGCCCAGCAAGCTCTGCCCGAAGGCCGAGCGGGACCGGGCCAGCCGGCCGCGTAACCGGACCAACCGACCAGCAGGCGCGTCGATCGGCTCGACTAGCGCGGCTGCTGGTTCCTCGGGAGCCGGTTCTGCGACAGCAGGCTCAGGCGGCGCTGGTTCCGCAGGCGCTGGTTCCGCAGGCGCTGGTTTCGGAGCCTCAGGTTCCGGAACCGGTGGTTTAGGGGGCGCCAACTCAGGAGGAGCGGGTTGTGCGGGTGCGAGATCCTGAGGTGCAGTCTCAGGCAGGCTCGGTTCCGCAACGGGGGTTTCCGTGCAGGGGGCCGCGAGATCCGGCGTGGTCGGCGCCGCTTCGACGGGCTGCGGTTCGGCCGGAGCTGCGGGAGCCGCACTCGGCGGCCGGGCAAGGTCTGCTGGCGGCGCGGGTGGTGCCGGTTTCCTCCTCGGCTTCGGCCGCGGTTTCGTGGGCGCAGGTGGCGCCTTCGGCGGCTTCGGGGGCGCCGGAGCGGACGTCTTCGGTCGAGCAGGTGGCTTCGGCGGCGCCTCCGTGGCACGCTTCGGCCTCGTCTGCGCAGGTGGCACCTCCGCAGAAGGTTTCGGGGACACCGGAGCCGAGGCCTGCCGCGGCGCTTGGGCCTGAGGCGGGGCGGGGGGATCGCCGCCACCCGAGGAGAAGCTGATGGAGCCGCCAGCCTCATAACGGCGAGGGGCCGGGGGCGCCTCCACTTGCTGCTCGGGTGTCTCGGCGATGCTGATCCGCCGGCGGCGAGCTAGCACAAAACCCACAGCCAGCACGACCAGCAGCGCCACCGCTATGGCGATGGAGATCCAGATCACGCTCGACACCAGACCATCCTGGCATCCAGGCGCACAGATCAGCAGTGCTGGTCAGCCATCCCCCGGTGCACACCGAACAGCGGGGTACACACGAGGACATTTCACCTCCTGGCCTGATTGTGCGGCCGTGGCCCGCTGGCGGGCGGCCTCATAGAGCACGACCGTGGCGGCGCTCGCCGCGTTGAGCGAGCTGGCCGACCCCGTGATCGGGATGCGGATCATGGTGTCGCACGCCTCCCGCCAGCCCGCGCTCAGCCCAGCGGTCTCGTTCCCGATGACCAAGAGGCTCGGACCGGTCAGGTCCTGAGCGGCGACGTCGGTCTCGCCCTTCTCGTCCGTTCCGACGACGGTGACCGGCAGGCCGTCCTCCCGCAGGCGCGCGACCCACTCCAGTACCTCACGGTGGGAGCGCTCCCGCACCACGGGGACCGCGAACAGTGAGCCGGTGGAGGCCCGGACCGCCTTGGGATCGTACGGGTCCGCCGCGTGCCCGGTGACGATCACGCCCGCGCCGCCGAATGCGTCGATCGAGCGCACCAGCGTACCGATGTTGCCCGGGTTGGCCGGCCGGTCGAACACGACCCCCAGGAACGACCGGCCCACCGGGATGCGGTCTAGGTCGTCGGCGGGCAGCCCCACCACGGCGAGCAGTTCGGGGAGTTCCTCGTCCTTGCCGCTCAGCTCGGCCAGCAGATCGGCGGACATCGCCACCCGCTGGGCCCCGGCCCGGTCGAGCATGCCGGACGCCCATCCCGACAGGGGCCGCCCGAACTCGTACAGCAGCGAGTGCATCGGCCAGCCGTACTCAAGCGCGAGTTGGATCGGCCGCACCCCCTGGACGAGGAACTGGCCCGCCCGCTGCCGCTGCTTCCGGCTGGTGAACAACGCCTGCCACCGCTGGAAGGCGGCGTTGCGCCGGGTGACCCGAAGTTCCTTCGCCACCCTTGCCATGCTCTCACCGTCGGCGTCCCGCTCCGGGCGTCACCCGCCTGCCCCGGTGTCACCCGGTTCCCGACCACCAGGACATCGGGCGGATCCCAGCCGAGGCCGGCGCACGCGTGCCTTCATCGTCACGCCGGGTCCTCCGGCACGGCTGGCACCCAACGGTCACCTCCCCAGCGGAAGCTGCGGCGGGCGACGTACGGCTGGTCCTGCCAGCGGCCGACGACCGGTCCGGCGAGCTTGCGGAAGGCGAACGCCCGGCTCTGTTCCCACTCCAGGCGCCAGCCCGGCTCCGCGGCGAGGAAGTCGCGCAGCAGCCGTCCAGTCCAGATCTGCACGTCGTCGAAGAGCAACACCCCGTCGACGGCCAGCCGCTCCGCCGCGTACATCCAGTCAACGATCGGGACGGGGAACGCATGATCGCCGTCGACCAACGCGAAGTCGAGATCGTCAACGTCTAAGCCCGGCAGAACGTCCTGCGACCGGCCGATGGCGAACCGGACGGTGTCCATGGAGAGGCCACGGGCGCCAGCCCAGTCCACCACCCGGTCCACCTCCACCTGGAACGGGGTGATAGCGATGTGGTGGCAGCCCTTGGCCGCCAGGACGACGGTGCTCCCGCCTACCCCGACCTCCAGAGTGCGCGAGCCGGGGAGCACCGTGCGGTCGATGAAGCGCAGCGCCTCGGGCTCCAGCTTCCAGCTCACGACCGATCCGGCATCGTCGTGCACCTCGGGCGGCGAGAGCACGACATCTTCCACGCTGACCATGCGGCTCAGCCCGTCGCTGTCTGGGGTGCGGCGACGGGGAACAGGGTCCGGTACGCGTCGGTGGCCCGGAACACCGGCCCGTGGTGGTACGACACCCACTCGACCGGCACGGTGGGGCGGCCGGGGCGTACCACCTCGCCGG
>JBOHFW010000249.1:0-7804 GCA_050699835.1 Pseudonocardiaceae bacterium
GGTCTGCGGCGGTCGCGGCGACGTTGGTCAGTGTCGCCGCCGCCACCCGCCTCGGCGGCGACGTCCCGATCGTGCTGCGCAGTGCGGGTCCGGCGCACCTGCGCCCCTGGCTGGACCGGCTCGCCGAGGCGTGGGCGCTCGCCGACCGCTACGGCATCCCGCTGGCGGAGCTGCTCGATGCGGTGCGCAGCGACACCGAGCACCGGGTGCGCTTCGCCGCCGAGGTGCAGGCCAGGCTGGCCGGCCCCCGGGCGACCGCCGCGGTGCTGGCCGGGCTGCCACTGCTGGGGCTGGCGTTGGGTCACGCGGTGGGCGCTGCGCCCTGGCGGGTGCTGTCCGGGACGCCGGTGGGTCAACTGCTGCTGGTGATCGGTACCGGCCTGGCCTGCGGTGGTGTGCTGTGGAGTGCGCGGTTGGTGTCCGGGGCGGTGCCAGCATGATCGAACAGGCAATGGCGAGCCTGCTGACGGCGGCGGCACTGCTGACGGTGCCCGGTCCGGCGGGCCCCCGGTCACGGCTGCCGCGGGCTCTGGAATCCCGCCCCTCACCGGGACAAGACGCCGTCCCATCGCGCTGGCTTCGGCCGGGTGCGGACCCCGGCGACCAGTCGTTAGAACTGGCCGGTACCTGGGAGTTGCTTGCGGCCTGCTTGCGGGCCGGGATGCCGGTGGCGGCAGCGGTGCGAGCGGTCGCCGAGCGGCTTGGTGCTCCGGCCGGGCCGGTGTTGCGCCGCACCGCGGAGTTGCTCGCCCTGGGCGCCGACCCTGCGCAGGCCTGGCAGCCCACCCTGGAGTGTCCCAGCACCGCGCGGCTGGGTAGAGCCGCCCGGCGCAGTGGCCGCAGCGGCACCGCGCTCGCCGGGTCACTCACTCGGCTGGCCGCGGAAGTGCGAGCGGGCGCCCGGGAGCGCTCCGAGGCCCGAGCGCAGCGCGCCGGGGTGCTCATCGCCGCTCCACTCGGCCTGTGCTTCCTGCCAGCTTTTCTCGCGATCGGCGTCGTACCCGTGCTGATCGGACTGACCGCCGGCCTCATACAGCAGTGGTGATCAGAAATTTCCTACCGAGAGGAGTTTCACCATGATGACCGAGAGCAAGATCATGCGGTGGTGGCGGCTGGTCGTCGCTCGACTGGCCGGTGCGGTACATGGGGAGGCAGGCATGAGCACTGTCGAGTATGCGATCGGGACGATCGCTGCGGCGGCGTTTGCCGCCGTGCTCTATCAAGTCGTGACCGGCGGTGCCGTGACGGGCGCGCTCACCGACCTGGTGCAGCAGGCGTTGTCGGTGAAGTTCTGATGCCTCTCCCCGGTGGGACTGACGATCGGGGCGCGGTCACCGTAGAGGCGGCGCTCGCGCTGGGCTCGCTGGTCGTCGTGCTCGCCCTGGTCCTGGCCGCGGTCTCCGCGATGGCGGCGCAGTTACGGTGCATCGATGCCGCCCGCGAGGCGGCCCGGCTGACCGCCCGGGGCGAGCAGGCCCGCGCCGAACAGCTCGCCAAGAAGATCGCTCCGCGTGGCGCGGCGGTCACGGTAACCATCCGCGGCGACGAGATCACCGCGCAGGTCTCCGCGAACCCGGTGGCTGGGTTGTTACCTGGGATCGAGGTCGCGGCCGAGGCCGCCGCGATCATGGAACCGGTGGCCGTGCCATGACCACGCGCGTCGACGATCGGGGCGTGGCCACAGTGTGGGCGGCCGGGGCGATTGCAGTACTGGTCACTATGGCCGTGTTCGGGTTGTACCTGGGTGAGGCCATGGTTGCCCGCCACCACGCCGAGTCGGCCGCAGATCTGGCCGCGCTGGCAGGCGCCGCGCAGGCGCTGCCCGGTGAGGCCGACGCCTGCACCCAAGCCCGCCGAATCACCGACCGTATGCGGGTACGGCTGACCTCGTGTCAGCTGCGCAACTGGAACGTGCTGGTGGACGTGGCGGCCCAACCCGCTGGCTGGCTGGGCCGCCTCGGAACTGCCACCGCCCAAGCCCGCGCCGGCCCTGCCCCCTAATCCATAAGGTTCTCTCTCACCCGGCTTTCCGGCATCGTTTACCCGTCAGGCATGCACAGTCCGGTAGTGGTGAACATGCTGCTCGCTAGGCTCAGCCTTTAAGGCCTTTAAGAAAATCGTCTCAAGCGCCGATGGACGGGAATGATCGTGAGCCTGGAGCCTTCTGAGCTGGGAGCTCTCAAGCGTGCCCTCGGTCGCCAGTTGGTCGCTGCGAGGCAGGCCGCCGACTGCTCACCCGGGCTTCTGGAGGACGGCTGATGAGCTGGTCAAGGCTGTTGGGGCGGTGCTGGCCGGATGCGAGCAGGTGCAAGCGGCCAAGCAGGAACACGAGGTCCGGAGCCGGGAGGCAGAGCTGGCCAAGGCGTACGCTGAGGCTCAGGCGCTGCGGGCTACCACTAGCTGCCCGCAATACGGCTTGCTCGCTCTGGTGTCGCCGAGTTCGACAAGAGAGCTTCTCGCCGGGCCCTCAACAGCCCTGCTGTCGAACTCGGCGACACCAGAGCGGCACCACAACGTGGACACCCCGACCCTCCAACTGCCGCTCGACCGGTTCTGAATAATGCTCATAAACATGCCAGGTGGGGCGCAGTGAAGATCAATGTATTTTTGATACTACAGGCGGCCAAGCCGTATACAATACCATTTCCCCATAACGGAATCGATCGGACTTTCTGCCGACTCGCCGAGATGATCAGACCGCAAGACTTCGGGACAGCGGAGGAAATTTGATACACAAGTTTTCAGTTCGGACCGTCGGGGTTGTGGAGCCGGAAGTCGAACACCTACGAAGAACGCTTGGCCTTCCCGATCTTGAGGTTTGGCACGATTACTACATCGAATTCGAACACGGGTTGTCTGAAGATGATCGAGCAGCCTTGGGCGCCGCGCTAGGTGACCCGATCGGCACAATCGTCACGGTGGACCAGCCATTGCAATCACACACCATCATGGTTTCCCACCGTCGTGGCATTGTGGATAATGAGAATGGCTCCATCGTAACGATGTGTGCTCTACTTGGCATTCGAGCACAGGCTGGGAAGCTGGCGATAAACTACCGGTCACTGTCACCACGACTTCGCGAAGTGATCGAGGCCAACCGGTTCAACAATTCCATTGAAGAGCTTCATGAGACCGAGCCACACTACAAAACGTTGCGTCCAGCCGGAATGTACCTATCAACCGAGCGCCACAACCTCAGCTCGATGGATGATGCCGCGCTCACCTCGTTGGGCAAGGCGAGAGGTCGAAACCTTTCACTGTTACAAATGCGCCACATCCGCTGGATTCAGGAGACCCTCGGCCACTCGTCGACCACTGACGTATTGCTCGAAGCGCTGGACGCGCGGTGGAGTGACCACTGCGCGCACACGACGTGGAAATCACTCGGCGACCTGCTCGATCGACTGGTTCGGGCGTCCCGAGACACCGGCAATCCGAACATCGTGAGCATGTTCCACGATAACGCGGGAGTGTGGGAGTTCTACGAAGGGTACGCGCTGGCGATCAAGGCCGAAACCCACAACGGCCCATCGGCGATCTCGGCCTATTTCGGTCAACTAACCAAGCTCGGCGGGGTCTTACGAGACATCCTCGGCACCGGGCTGGGCGCCGACCCTATTGGCTGCTTCGAGTACACCGCGACCGGACTTCCCGAGGCCGCCGCCCCGATCAGGGGACGACCAGGAGCCCGACAAATTGCGCTGGAAACGATTCGGGCCATCAAAGAATACGGCAACACCTTCGGCGTGCCGATGATGTGGTCCCACATGACTTTCCACCCGAGCTACCGGGCCAAACCGTTCGCGTTGGGCGGCAGCATCGGCATCCTGCCCATGACAGCCGCGCAACGGGGACAGCCTGTGAATGGTGACTTTGTCGTGCTGATCGGCGGACTTACTGGCAACGAGGGGATACATGGTGCGTCGGCTAGTTCGGCGGGCAGCACCATGGATGAGGCAGCCGTGCAGATCGGTGCCCCGCTGGAGCAGGTCAAGTTCCGCGAGGCACTGCTTGACCTGCGAGATGCTGGCTGCTTGCGGGCACTAACGGACATCGGTGGCGCTGGTCTCAATAGCGCGGTAGGCGAGATCGGTCAAGGGTCCGGAATCTGGATCAATACGGCTTTGGTCCCTCTCAAGACTTCGGCTCTGCCGATGTGGCGGATCCTGCTGTCGGAGTCGCAGGAACGAATGCTGCTGGCTGTACCGCCGGAGATGGCTACCCCGACACGCCGAATCCTCGAACGACACCAGGTCCGGAATACGGTCATCGGACGATTTACCGACAACGGCCGATACTGCGTGTTCCACCAGCCTAGCCTGACAGAACAGGAGGTGATCACGCTTGCCCCCGGCGTCGTACCAGCTGATCACGGAGAACTTGGGTTTGATGTCCCGTATGCCCTGCTCGATGTGCAAATCCCTCGTCGAAACATCGGCCCGATACTATCGACGGGATCGACCACACCGGTCTGGCCCGTGCTGGAGACCAGTAATGTGCTGGGGCTTCTCGAGCGGGTCGTTGCCGACGCTGAGGTCGCGTCCCAGCATTATGCGGACGCACAGTACGACTCTACTGTGCAAGGAAATACCGTGCATGGCCCGCGATACGGCCAGCGATCCCCGGTGACTGCTGGCTATTGGGCTTGCGCACCGGTTCACGGCACAGCGATAGCCGCTGTGGTGTCTGCTGCCTTTAACGCGTGGTTGTTTGAGGCTCACCCGGTGCGAGCGTTGCGTCAGATGTTCTGTGGCCTGATCGCCGGACAAGTTTTGGCCGGGGTGAACCTGCACGACATCTGCGTATGCGACAACTTCTACACCCCGCATCTCGCCGAGCACTGGAAAGAATGGCTTGTCGCCATGGTTGACGAGTTGGCTATGCTAGTCCGCCATTTCGAGGTGCCCATCATCTCCGGCAAAGATTCCTCCGCCGGTTCGACGCACACTGACGAGGGTGTGGTGAGCGTGCCACCGGCCGTCTTTCTCACGGCACTGGGCAAGGTGTCACATTATGACCGGCTGCTTGGCGAAGAGTGGACTAAGCCGAGCAGTCTTCTGGTACAGATCGGACCGAGGACGCCCACGATAACCGGGACCGTCGCGGCCCGGACCCTCGGCATCAGCGACGGCATACCCGATGACATATCGCTAGACGAGATGGACCGCTATCTGCGGGCACGCGCAGCCAATCGACACCTTTTCCGAAGCGGTACCCGACTTGGTCCCGGTGGGCTGGTTACCCAGGTAATTCTCGGGTCACTCGCCAGCGGCCTTGGAGTCGATCTTGTTCATTCTCTCGGTGACGCAGAGGCTCTGTTCGCTGAACACCGATGTGGCGCCCTCGTCGAGATCGATGAGGGTGACCTGGCCGCGTTACCGCAGGAGTTGCGCCCTGCGACTGTGGGCCGGCTGAACAGCAACGAAGGTGTACGACTGGCCGAGACGGAGTTACTTACTCCGGTTGTCAGAGAACGCTGGGCCACATCGTTCGTCAGGAGACTCGAGTGAAGCCGACTGTCAACGTCCTGTACCTGCCCGGTACCAATTGCCATGCCGAGACGCTGCGGGCGTTCGCCCATGTTGGCGCTAGCCCTAGGCTGCTGTTCCTCTTCGACGTCACGTCAGGCAAGGCAAGACTGGACGACGCTGACATCCTGTGTATTCCTGGAGGCTTCTCGTTCGGTGATCACCTTGGCGCCGGAGCGGTCGCCGGGCTGCTGCTCCGGACCCAACTGGCCGATCAGTTTGACGCCTGTCAGGATCGGCCGATTCTGGGCATCTGCAACGGCTTCCAGATTATTGTCCGAGCCGGCTGCTTCGGGTCGAATCTGGCTTTGAAGACCAACGCCTCTGGCACGTTTTATGACCAACCGGACCAGCGCCACATGGTGCCAGCAGACAACGATAGCCCATGGCTAGCAGGTCTGGGCGGTGAGGTCCTGAAGTTTCCCTGCGCCCACGGTGAAGGGCGCCTGATCCACAACGGTTCCGAAGATACCCGAGAATGGCGCCCCGCACTACACTACCCGGACGGCGCAAATCCGGACGGTTCGACAGGGGGTATCGCGGGCATCACGAGCACCAACGGCCTCATATTCGGTCTAATGAACCATCCTGAACGGGCCCGCGATCCGCACGTGCGGTTGGCATTCTTCGAAAACGGGGTGCGCGCTGCCGGCGCCTCCCGCAGGTAGATTATCTTGCGGACGAAACACGCAGCGCGGATGCGGACAAGCCGGCAGTGGTGGACCGGGATCGCCGTACGGACGCCTCGCGGCGCTGCCAGTCAGTGCGCTGTGGACCGAACCCCGCACCGCATCAGCAGCGGACGCAGATCAGCGTCGCTCTTGGCTGACTTGCACCGTGACCGCTACCGTGCGCTCGCATGGGGCACGATCACAACATGGGGGCCACCGTGTCGGTGTGGGGGTGTGATGACAGCGATTGAGGGTGAAACACCCACCACCACGGCGCGGAACTCGGCCACCGTTGCCGCCTGGACGCTGGTCAGCAGGGCCACCGGGCTGCTCCGGGTGGTCGTGATCGGCGCGGTGCTGGGACCCACCTATTTCGCCAACTGCTTCCAGGCCGGCTACGTCGTGCCGAACATCGTGTTCACGTTGATCGCCGGGCCGGTACTGCTGATGGTGCTGGTGCCCGGCGTGGTCCGCGCCCTCGGCGCGGGGGGTCAGCCCCGGGCCCGGGAGGTACTCAGCCGGGTGGCCGGGTGGCTGGTCGCGGTCTCCTCCGCGGTCGTCGCGTTGCTGATGATCACCTCTCCGGCGGTGGCCTGGACGCTGAGCCTGGGGATCCCCGATCCCGCGCAACGGGCAAGGGGCCTGTGGCTGACCACACTGCTGGTCCTGCTGGTCGCACCGCAGGTCCTGCTGAGCTGCCTGGCTCATCTCGGTATGGCCGCCCAACGGGCGCGGGGGCGCTTCGCGCTCTCCTCGGCCGCACCGGCTGTGGAGAACGTCGTCCTGATCGGGACGGTGGTGCTGGCCGGCTGGTATTACGGAACGGGCCTGGAGATCGATCAGGTGCCGGTCGACCTGGTGATCGTGCTCGGGGTGGGCAGTACCGCGGCGGTCGCGCTGCACGCGGCAGTGCAGCTGTTCGGTGCGGCGCGGGTGGGCCTGTTGACTCGCCCGTCGATGCGCTGGCGGGCCGACCCCGATGCGGTCGCGACGACCCGCAGGCTGGCGCGCTCGGTCGGCGTGGCGGCCTGCCCAGCCGCGGGAATGTACGTCCTACTCGCGCTGGCCAGCTCGGTGCCCGGTGGCGTCTTCGTCGTGCAGCTGTCCTACGCCGTGTTGTTTTCGCTGTCCTACGTCAGTGCCCGTGCGGTGTCGATGGCCGCACTACCCGGTCTAGCGCAGGCTTCCCATCTCGAGGACCCCGTCACGTTCGGCGCGGCATGGCGCCAAGGGTTGTCCTACGCTGTGATCGCCAGCCTGCCGCTGCTGGTGTTGCTCGCGGTGCTTTCCGGGCCCATCGCGAACCTTCTCGCCTACGGCGAGTTGCGCCATGCGGCCCTGATCGGTCCACTCGCGAGCTGCCTGGCGGTGGTAGCGATCGCCCAGCTGGCCGCTGGGGTCTCCGACCTCGGTTCCCAGGCGCTGTACGCGCGGCTGGACGACCGCATCCCACGGCAGGCCAGTGCGGTGACTCTCGGGGTGAAACTGCTGGTCGCCGCCGCGACCCTGCTCGTGCCTGCTGATGATTCGCGCTTGGTCTGGCTGGTGGTGGCCATCCTGGCCGGTGAGCTCGCTGCCGCCGGGATGGTGCTGACCCGGTTGCGC
>JBOHFW010000250.1:0-21902 GCA_050699835.1 Pseudonocardiaceae bacterium
GTGCTCCACCAGCACTGGCTAAGATCGATGTGCTGGCGTAGCACCATATCCGCCGAGACCTGTGTTCCGGGCGCGAGTGTCATCAGCTCGGCGCGAATCCGCCGGCCGGACTCATCCCACTCGGCGACATCGAGCACGACGGGCTTTGCCACGTCGGTGATCGTGTTGGCGTCCACATTGCCGGTCCAGGCGGGCCCGCCCGCCCAGTGCGCTGGTTCGGTGATTACCCGCATCCACCGTGGGATGTCCGTCCTAGTCACCCGGCACCCCACGCTGCGGTTCCCCAGGCCCTTGACCGGGTTGCCGACCACCTCGACACCCAGCGCATCAGCCGCTGGCTTCACGAGGTCGCAGAGCCATCTGATCCAGCCCTCGTCGCTCATGTACCAAGCTCCGTCCCGGTTCCTTTGGCAACCCGACCGTTCGGTGCCGCCAGCTGGAGCACGATAGGCGCTACTGAAATGGCGGCCAGCATGCGTTGGGTTTGCATGAGATTGGATTGCACGTGGGGCTACAGCTGGGAGAACACTTGGGTTGGCATGGTGAGGGCGCACAGTATGGCTGGCAGCCTGGATTACATCGTGGATTGCACGGGTCGCAGGTCGGGCTACAGTCCGGATGACACTTCTCCCCCAAACCCTCCCATTGTGCGGGATTACCCGATGCGAACGTCCGCCCTAGCTCGCTCCGCACTCTATCGGCTTCCGGACTGGCGAGGATATCGGCGAGATCGTCTTCGAGCACGTTCCCAATTGGAAGCCATCGCGCAAACACGCACGGCCACACGACGCCATCTGGCGAGATCGCCGCGACCCCATCCGCGCAGTGTCCGCACAATTGCTCAGCGCTTGCTTGCTGATCGCGGACTCCCCGGCCGACCTGGCGCAGCAGGTCATACCCCACTGAAAACACCCCGAGATCATTGAGTTCTTTTTGCGCATGGTCCGCGCGTTGACCTGCCCCGAGATCGATCACGCCGGCTCGCAGCGGTATACCGCGACGGATCGCCTTGGTGATGTTTCCTTTCGTCCTCGCATAACTGGAACGCCCGGTGATCGCCGCATGCTGTTCGGGCTGGTCGCTATAATAGCTGGTGGCCAACGATACTCCAGGTTGAGACAAAACCTCCCACAGATCGTCGGTGATATGGACCAGGTTGGAGAAAACCTCGACCGACATCCCCTGCCTCAAGGAGTGCTCCACCAGGGACTTGAGCCTCGGGTGCAGCGTCGGCTCGCCACCAATGAACTGTACCGTTGTCACGCCAAGACCGACGGCTTGGTCGATAACCCGTAACCAGTCGACGGTGTCCATCGTCCCATGTGTACCCGACGGTCCTGACTCCGCATAACAGTGCGTACAGCGCAGCTGGCATTTCCCCGTCACTTCCAGCCACACGAATGTGACGTCGCCCATCGCCAGCCTTCCCCATCGCTGCCACCGTGAGACTCTACACACGATGAGATCTCCGGGAACACTCCGACGCGTCAAAACCCAGCCACTCGGCGCTGCCCATCCTCACCAACTACCGCAACATTCTCTCCGACATCATGGTGCACGGGCAGGAATCGCGATCACACTTGCTCGTAGGCGCCCACATCCGCCAACGCGGCGGCAGCCGACTTACCCGAGTCTGGACGACGGGCCGTGGCCGAGATGACCCGGCCACCGAGAAGGTGAGCAAGATCCAGCGGCGCGCGACTGGCCTGCGATCAGGCCAGCTGTCACACCGACGACCACGACTGACCGGACTGGGGCACGGCGGAGTTCGCGGGCACCGCTCAGCGGTCACCTGTGCGGCGGCGTGGGCAATCAGCCCAGGGGAGCGCCAGGCCGGGAGTGGGCATCCTCCGGGAACCCCCGCAGGAAGATCCAGTTCAGGGGGTGAGGGTGGTGAGGAAGGCGCGCCAGGCGGGGGTGGGGACGGTCAGGGCGGGGCCGTCGGGGTTTTTGGAGTCGCGCACCAGCACCCGGTCCGGTGCGGGCGCGACCTGGACGCAGTTCCCGTTGCCCCAGCTGTAGCTGCTGGTGCGCCAGCCGACCTGGACGCAGTTCCCGCTCCCGGCACTGTAGCTGCTGGTGTGCCAGACAATGCCGTCCAGCTCACGCGCGGTCATCATGATCCTCTCCATCCGCCTAGAGCTCGGTTGCCAGGGCGGCAATCAGCTCCCTCGATTGTCCCTCGCTCAGTGCAGTGTCCGCCAGTGACGCCAAGATGTTCCGGTAGGCCTGAATTTCCACCGCCCGTTCCAGGAACACGCTGGAGGTCTCGCTTTCCAGATTGGCCACCGGCCTGAACTCGGTGAACTCCATCAGCCGGAACGCCCCGGCCGTCGCCGCGTGCGCGCCGAGCGCGATCGGCACCACCCGCAGGCTCAGGTAGGAGCGCTCCGACATCCGCTGCAGGTGGCGCAGCTGCTCGGCCATCACCGCAGGGTCGCCCACCGGCAGCCGCAGCACCGACTCGTGCAGGTAGAAGGCGAAGGCCGCCGGGCGCTCCCGGCTGAACAGGCTCTGGCGGGCCAGCCGGGCGGCCACCCGGTCCGCCACCTCCTCGGGAGGCACGTTGACGCTGCGGCTGATCACCGCCCGGGCGTACTCCCCGGTCTGCAGCAGCCCGGGAACGAGGGTCGCCTCGAACTCGCTGATGATCACCGCCCTGTTCTCGTAGTCGATCAGCGTGACGAGCTGTTTGGGCAGCCGGGCGCCGTGCTGCTGGAACCAGCCCGGGGTGTCCTGCTCCCGGCACAGCGCCAGCAGCCGCTCCCGGTCCGGGCCCTTGGCCCGGCACACTCCCAGGAACGCCGCGACGTCCACCTCGCTGGCCGCGCGTTTCCCGGACAGCAGCATCGAGACGAAACTGGGGGACATGTCGAGCAGCCTGGCGGCGTCCTTACCGGACAGACCGGCCTCCTGCATAATCTGGCGCAGCCCCTCACCCAGTTCCCGGCTGCGCATCGTTGACTCGCGATGTGGCATCCTGATACCTCCCAGCGCGAGATCTTAAGCGCTGTGATCGCCAAATGCACGTATGATCAGAGTATTTACCATTGGTGAATACCTTGCATCACCAATGGTGAACCGGTTACCTGATCGTCGGCGGGGCAGCGGTCCTCGCCCGACCCCCGGGGAGGTATCCGATGAACGCCCTTTCCCCTGTGCTGACCGACGCTTTCGCGCTGCTGCGGGACGACATTTGCGCGCACCTGGACGAGGCCGACTCGCTGGCGATGCAGGATGCCGAGTGGTCCGCCGATGATATGGACAAAGCGCGTGAGCTGATCGGTGACCTGGTGCTCGGCATTCGCGGGCTGATGATCGAGCACGAGCTCCAGACCGGCGGTGACTGCCGGATCTGCGCGTCGGTGTGGCCCTGCCCGGTGCTGACCACCATCCACGGCTTCGTGAAGGACCCGGACGGCCAGTTCGTCGCACTCGCCCGCCGGGCCTGGAACGAGGATTGATCGCCACGGCGTGTGCGCACCGAAACTGTCGGGGTGTGCACTTAGGCTCCTCCCGTGACGCCATGGATGTGGTTCTTGATCGCCGGGCTGACCGCCGTCGCTGGCAGCGCGTTGCTGGCCGCCGATCACGGAGCGCACAGCGCGCACCAGCGGGAACGCCGCCGCTGGGCGGCGCTGCGCGGGTGGCGGTTCGTGGTCTCCGACCCGGTGCTCACCGAGCGCTGGCGCCACGGGGCGATCGCAGGCACCGGGCTGGCCAGGGATCTGGTGACCGGCAGCTTGTTCACTCCGCTGGGGCGGCGCCTGGTTCAGGTGTTCGACCACGTGCAGGGCGGCCAGGTCGCTCAGGTGGTGGTGGCGGTGCAGCGGCGAGTCTGCGACGCCGACCTGGTGGTCGAGCTGTGGCTGCCGCAGGGGCCGGTGACGCCGGTTCCCGGCCTCACCAAGTTGGGTCGCGTGGGGGACCGGATCGCCTTGGTCAGCGATGCTGACCAGGCCAGGGCCTTGGTGAGCGCCGAGTTCGCCTTCGCAGTCAACGCCCTGGGCCAGGACATCCCGCTCGCCTGGCTGGAGCAGGACTGGGTGCTGGCCACGGCACCGTGGACCGCGTCGCCGAGCCGGTTGGAACGGCTGCTGCGCGCCCTCGACGAGATCGCCGACTTGCTCGACATGGCCGCGGACGAGGAGACCGTCGACACAGCCGAGATTGCTGATCTGGCGGAGCTGGCGAGCTGGGCTGATAAGGCACATCAGACGAACTAGCTGTCATGGCGGATGAAGAACTCCGCGCGTTTTCGTCACTGAGCCCCGCGAGTTCGGTGATTCCCTCGAAGTAGGTACCGTGGGTCTGGTGCCACCTCCGGACGCCGCGCCGCGAGCACCGAGACGTCGTCTGATGAGCAACGGCGAGCTGATCAAGGTCTTGTCGATCGTGGTGATCGTCCTTGCCCTGGCCTATGTCCGGACAGCCTTTCCCGGCCCGCACATGACGGCGACGACCGGGTCGTTCGCCTTTCTCGCCACGACCCCCAGTGCCCGCCCCGTGACCTTCGATCCGTGCCAGCCGATCCACTACGTCGTCAACCCGACCGGCATGCCCAACGGTGGGATGGAGTTGATTCGTGACGGCATTCGGACGATCAGTGCGGCCACCGGGCTGACGTTCATTGCGGATGGTTTCACGTACGAGCGCCCCAACCCCAGGAACCGACCGCTCGTACAGCCGCAACGCTACGGTGAGGGCTGGGCCCCGGTGCTGATCGCGTGGGTGAATCAGAGAGAGTCCCCGCTGGTCAGAGGCGATATCGTCGGGGCCGCTCACAGTGAGCTCATCGCGCAGGACGGTCCAGAGTCGGCACGCTACGTTACCGGCCAGATCGTGTTCGACCGGGAGGACTTCGCTGCGGTCCTCCCGGGTGATGACGGCTACGTGGAAGCGCGGGCGGTCGTCATTCATGAACTCGGGCACCTCGTGGGGCTTGATCACGTGGACGATCCTGGCGAGCTGATGGCGCGGGACAACATGGGGCAACTGGAGCTGGGCCCCGGCGACCGGCAGGGACTTTCCGAAGCCGGAAAGGGCCCATGCTGGCCAGCCACCTGAAGTCCACCTACAGAAAGTCGTCCACCCAATATGGAGCCATATCGGGGTCGGTGGCCGAGCATCGCTAGCCTGGGGGTATGGCTGTTGCGCTGGTGACGGGGGCTTCGTCGGGGATTGGGGGAGCGTTCGCGCGTCGGCTCGCGGCGGAGGGCTACGACCTGGTGCTCGTCGCCAGGGACCGGGAGCGGTTGCGGAAGCTGTCCGAGCAGCTGTCGCAGCGGCACGGGATCAGTGCCGAAGTGCTCCCGGCCGATCTGGCCGATGCCGGTCAGCGGCACGCGGTCGAGCAGTGGTTGCGCACCTCGGATCCGGTGGATCTGCTGGTGAACAACGCGGGTTTCGGGGTCGCGGATCCCTTCGTCGACGCTGACATCGTCAAGCTCCAGGCCGAGTTAGACGTCAACGTGACGAGTGTGCTGCGGCTGACTCACGCTGCGCTGCCGGGCATGGTCCGCGCCGGACGCGGCGCGGTGATCAACGTGTCCAGCGTGGCCGGTTTCATGCCCGGCCGCGGCTCCACCTACAGTGCGAGCAAGGCGTACGTGACGATGTTCTCCGAGGGGCTGGCGGTGGCGCTGGCGGACACCGGGGTGCAGGTGATCGCGCTGTGCCCGGGGTTCGTCCGCACCGAGTTCCACGCCCGCGCGGGCATCGACATGACCGGCACGCCCTCGGCGTTCTACCTGGACGCCGATGATGTGGTTCGCGAGTGCCTGGCCGACCTGCGCCGCGGTCGCACCATCTCGGTGCCGGGCCTGCAGTACCGGGCGTTGGTGGGGCTCGTCGACGTGCTACCCCGCGGTCTGGTCCGGCGCCTCGCCGGGCGTACTGGGCGGGGCCGCACGTGAGCCCCGTCGAGGCGGGGTTGGACACCGAGGCTCGGAGCCGGTTGGTGGCGCTGGTCCGACAGCTGGCGGTGGTGCCCGGCCGGGTCACGCTCTCCTCGGGCGCGCAGGCCGACTATTACGTGGACCTGCGCCGCGTCACGCTGCATCACCAGGCCGCGCCGCTGATCGGGCGGCTGATCCGGGAGCTGACCGCCGACTGGTCCTACCAGGCAGTGGGTGGTTTGACGCTGGGCGCCGACCCAGTCGCCACCGCGGTGCTACACGCGCCCGGTCCCCCGGTGGACGCCTTCGTGGTGCGCAAGGCGACCAAGCAGCACGGACTGCAGCAACGCATCGAGGGCCCGAGTGTCACCGGCCGCAGCGTCCTTGCCGTCGAGGACACCTCCACCACCGGCGCCTCGGTGCTCACCGCCGTGGCGGCGCTGCGGGAGGCAGGCGCGGACGTCGTCGGTGTGGCCACCGTGGTGGACCGGGACACCGGAGCCCGCGAGGCCATCGAGAAAGCCGGGCTGCCCTACCGCGCCGTCTTGAGCATGAGCGAGCTCCTGTGAATGGCGACGCGAATCGGGACGCAGCTATTGACGGCGTTGGTCTACAGCGGCTACGAACCATTCGGCTTCGGGACGAGTCCACGGTGGTCCAATGGTGGACGGTAAGTCACCCTCATCGGTGGTGTTGACTTTTACTGAGGGTAATCCCCACAGTAGCAGAATACCCACAGATAGGGGCACGATCGCAATCAGTATCCCAACAAAATCCAGTGCCTGGCACGCTAGCGCAATGAGCAAAAATAAGACGCCGAAAAATCGGTAACGCTTAATTACCAGTGTCACGCTGGTGATATGCTGGAGGGGAATTTCTTTCTGTGATCTCTCTGTCAGCCAGCCCTGCTGCACGTTGTAGATCAGACGATCTGAGGTCACCGCCCCAAATAGAGTCACGTCCTGCTCGTCCTGCGTCATCGCTACTCCTGTATACGGAGCGTGCACCCCAGTAAACGGAGCTCGCACAGATCCTGTAGCTCTAGTATCGCTCAGTCCGGCGAGAACGTTACCGCTGGATGGATGAAATTTTCTCAGTAATTTTGGGATGTTAGCATTCGATCTTAGTCAGCAAGAGCGGCCTGCGGTAGGATCTGTTACTGGGTGATTTTAACTATGTTCTCAGAGTAACAAGAGGAGAATCATGTCGTCCTGTACTGCGTGGAAGTAAACATAACCCTGATTCTACCGTTTCCGGGATTATTATGGTGGGTTTGGTTTCGGGGCCTGGACGAGTCCGTTTTGGTACGCGGCAATCACCGCTTGTGCTTTCTCCCGAACATCGAGCTTGGACATCACACGGGCAAGATGTGTTCTCACGGTGGCTTCGGCGATGTGTAGCTGTGTACCGACTTCGGCGTTGGATAGGCCCTGAGCGAGAAGAATCAGCACTTCCTGCTCGCGGGGAGTCAGCTCGTTCATCTGGGCTGGTTTGGGTGTGCGCAGCTCAGGTGGGGTGTTGAACTTGTCGATGAGTCTGAGGGCGACGCTGGGATCCAGCCAGGACCCACCCGCGACTACCGCACGGATCGCGGCAGCGATCTCGGCGGGGATGACATGTTTCAGGAGGAAGCCTGAAGCACCGGCCTGCAGTGCGTCGTAGATAGCTTGATCGATGTCATAGGTCGTAAGAATAATGATCCTGATGGGCTGGCCGCTTTGTGCGGTCAGACCCTCCTCGACCACGGCGCGGGTCGCGGCGACGCCGTCGGTGCCTGGCATGCGCACGTCCATGAGAATCACGTCCGGGCGGTGGGTGCGGGCTTGGGTGAGAGCGTCCTGGCCATCGATCGCTTCGGCGACGACCTCGATGTCTTCCTCGTTTTTGAGCAGCATTCTTATGCCGGCTCGTGCCATCGGCTGGTCGTCGACTACTACAACACGGATCACGCTCATGCTTTCCCCTAATCCCCGTGGTCCTGGCCGGAGATGCGCGGCATGGTAGAAAGAGGAACCCCAGGTTGGGTAGCGAGCGGGAGGGTAGCGGTCAGTCGGTAGCCGGCTCCGCGATGGGGTCCTGCTTCCAGGTGCCCGCCGACCGCGTGAACTCGTTCGTGCAGGCCCACCAGACCACGACCTCCGGATGTCGCCTCCGCACGGTGCGCCTTCGCCAAGTTGGTGCCGTTGTCGATCTGGATGAGCAGGGTGTCAGCTTGCCAGACGAGCCGTAGCTGCGGGCTGGCGCGCTCGCCGGCATGCCTGAGGATATTGGTCAGGCCTTCCTGCACAATCCGGTACGCGGCCAGGTCGACGCTCGGGTCCAGGTCGCGTGGTGTGCCTTCGACCTGGTGGGTGACCTGCTTTCCGATTGCTGGAAGTGAGTCGAGGAGCTCGGGGAGATTTGCCAGTCCCGGTTGTGGTCTGAGTCCGTTGCGGCTTGCGGCGCGCTCAGTGGGATTTTCGCCGCGCAGCACCCCAAGGAGGCGTTGTAACTCGGCCATTGCCTGGGTGCCCTTAGACTCGATATTCGTCAGCGCTTGGATGACCTCGGCTAAGTCGGTTTTCGCGACCCGGGCTGCTCCGGCGGCTTGCAAGATGATTAAGGTCACCGCGTGGCAGACGATGTCATGTAGCTCTGCGGCGATTCTTCTCCGTTCCTCGGTCACTGCCTCCTGAGCTGTTTTCTGCTCGCGTTCCAGGTGTTGAACACGTCGCTTGCTGGCCTGGATTCCCCGCCCCAAGGCCCACGCTCCCCCGGCCGCGAGAACAAGGAATAAGCTATTTTGGACGAATGAGCTGATCTCTTTATCGGGAGTATCATAAACCTTGAATGCCACCGCGGCGGCGAGTCCGTTGGGAATAAGGGATGTTAGCAATGCTAGCAGGGAAATTCTTTTATTGCGGTGAACGGAAACCGTGTACAGGGCGACTGGAATTCCTGCTATGGGGGTGTAGAGATGAAAGAATGGCCACGCTGCTGCGGTGAGCGCACATTGTGTAGCGAAAACGGTCAGTGGTGCCTTGTCTCGCCAGACTAGGGGGACGAGTATAGCCAGCCCGTACAACCATGCGAGGGACATCCAGGGGCTGGCCGCAAATTTACTCAGGGGCCACCACGACGAAAAAGTGAAACAATTGAACAAAAAAAGCGCCGGAAGAAAGAGCATATCCCACCTTACCGACGGTGGGATGTGAATATTCTTTATTTGACCCGAAATTTTCATCGGGCTCCCTGTCGCGAGTTATGGTGATACTATTGGCAAGCCGGGGTTGTCTCGCCGTGGCATTACTGTCGAAAAAACCAAGTTACCGCCTGTTCATACGTTAACAAAGGGTCCATCCGGGCAGAAGCCGGGCGTGTCGCCGTTGCAGCTGGGAAGATCGAGGGCGGAGGTGGATGATGCGAAATTATGTGTGGATGCTAGCGCGCTCGTCGCGGCAAGTACACCTGCAAGGATAAAAGCGGCAACCAGGAAAAGCGGTTCGGGAAAAACTCTGACGAATTTGTGCAAGAGCTGCACACTCGCGTTTCCTGTTCCCATTTCTACGCGGAGCTGTTCAGGAATGATCGCCATGCCCTCCTCCAGGGTGTCAGGGCATGCCAAGAGCTGCCATGCCACTGGCTCTTGAGTCGGCAGTGTGACACCTAGGTAGCGTCGAAGGCAACCCCGGCGCGCGAGGCGGTGGTGTCATCTCTGTTAACGGTGGGTCGAGTCATCACACGGATGTAGATGCGATCCCAGCTACAGTAGCCTCACTACATCAGGTGATGTAGTGAGGCTACGTAACCTGCGGTACGCCACCTCTGCGTGAACCACTTGCATGCGGTGACAGGAATAAATAATCCCTGGAGTGGCTTGATGTCCCTGTTCGGCCGCAACTCCAGGGATTATCATCAACCAATGCGCTGTCCCACCATGCGGTCGTTGTCCGTTCGCTCCTCAACGCCTGTGGGCGCGAAGTACCAGTTCCGCTCATACAGAGGACTTGCGCAGCGCGTGCACTCGGTCTGCTGCCGGCGAACGGTGCGAACCGCCTCCCACTCGTCATTCAGCCTGCGGCGTTCCTTGGCCAGCCGGTTAATCTTGGATTGGGTTGCCGTGGTGGTCCAGGTTCCGCCGAGTAGTAGTCCTAGAAAGAACAGCAGCAGGCCCCCTAAAACAAGCTCCATCACTGCATCGTCCCTTTCCTTGTCGAGGTTCGCCGCCTGAGGGTTTAACGTATGGCTCAGGTGGTCGAGGAACTGTGACGGCCAGTAACATTGGATTATGAAACTGTACCTGCGAATGATTTTAGCTGGGTGTGGCCATTGACATGTACTTCTGGTTATGTAATTTTTGATATGAGGGGAAGCTCATGAAAATATCGTATTGGCACGCTCTGGCTTGTGTGGCAACTCATCAAATTAATGGTGTGGCACGTAAATTTCGTACAACTGTGGCGTGCCATCAGATGAGGTAGTTCCAGGTGATTCTGCATCTGGAGTATGACCCGCAGGTGATGCGGCCTCGACCTGTGTTACGGCCGCAGGCGGCTACGAGGTTCGGGTCAGCCCGGCCCTATCTGGTTATGTGCCCTATCGCGCCAGGAATCGAGGTTCGCGCGGGTGGTCAGGGTGCTGGGGTGGTGCGGTCCCAGGACCCGCAGCTGGTCGGGGAGCAGCTGTTCCAGCGCGGTGACCGCGGCGGTGGGGTCGCCGGCTTCGCCTTGCCAGCGGGCAAGGTGGAAGCGGGTGGCTAAGGTCTGCGGGTGGTCGGGTCCCAGGACCCGTAGCCGGTCGGGGAGCAGCTGTTCCAGCGCGGTGACCGCGGCGGTGGGGTCGCCGGCTTCGCCTTTCCAGCGGGCGAGGCTGTACCGGGTGGTCAAAGTGTTGGGATGGTCTGGTCCGAGTACGCGCAGCCGGTCAGTGAGCAGTTGTTCCAGCGCGGTGACCGCGGCGGTGGGGTCGCCGGCTTCGCCTTGCCAGCGGGCAAGGTTGCTGCGGGTGGTGAGGGTGTCGGGATGGTCGGGTCCCAGCACGCGTAGCCGGTCGGTGAGTAGGTGCGCGAAGGCGGTGGCGGCGGCAGTGGGGTCGCCGGCTTCGCCTTGCCAGCGGGCGAGGCTGCTGCGGGTGGTCAGGGTGTCGGGATGGTCGGGTCCTAGCACGCGTAGTTGTTCGGTGAGCAGGTCGGCGAAGGCGCTCGCGGCGCCGGCGGGGTCTCCGGCTTCGCCTCGCCAGTAGGCGAGGTTGCTGCGGGTGGTCAGAGTGTCGGGGTGCTCCGCGCCGAGCTCCCGCTCCCGGCCCCTGAGCGTCTGCTGGTACCGGGTGATGGCTTCGGCCAGCCTTCCTGCCGCGGCGTAGGCGGTGGCGAGGTTGTGGCCCGCGGTGAGAGTGCTGGGGTGCTCGGCGCCCAGGACTTGTTCACATTCAGCGAGCACCTGCGCGCCGATCTGGGCGGCGCGCGACACGTCGGCAGTGAGGGTCAGGTGATCCACGGCCCAGTTCGCCATCTCAGCGCAGTAGGCCAGCTGCTCGGGCAGCAGAGGGGCATCGTCGCTGCTGTCATGACACGCGATGGTCCAGATCGTGAGGGCGTGGGCGACTAGCTGGCTGCCCTGTGCGCGCCGAGCCCATGCCTGGTCCTCGGCGATCCGCAGCGGGGTCAGCGCCTGCACCGTCGCGATCAGGACCGTGACCAGCGAGCCGGCGATGTGCAGGCGGTCCCGGATGACGCGGGCGACCAGCCGGTGCACCATGACCGAAGTGCCGGACTCACCCCACACCAGCAGGGACAATCCGACCAAGCGAGCCAGCGTCTCATCCAATGCTGCCGCCGCTGGATTTGTGGTGTCATTCTCGGGCCCCTCGAAGATCTGTCGTATCAAACTCCGATGAGCACCGTTGGGCGAGAGCACCGCGATTAATGCTAAGAGCCGCTCGGTCAACCCTGACTTGTCGTTGTTCTCGGCTGCTTGGACAGACAGCAGGATGGCTTCGGCTGTCCCCTTGGGATACGGATCACCCCGTTGGCGGGGTAGTGCTTCCGTCACCGGCAGGCTTCGTAGCCTGGACAGATAGCTGATGTAACTGATCTGCTGCAACTGGATCACTGACGCTGCCTGCGCTAACGCCAGGGGCAAATCACCCAGTTCCTCGGCCACCCGATCGGCGCCTTCGTCGTCGTTGAGACTGGTGCGGGATTGCAAATAGGCCAGCGACTGTCCGCGGCCGAACATCGAGACATCCACCAGATTGCCCAGCTGGGCCACGGCTTGATCCGTGCTGGTGACGATCACCTGGCACGCGCCTGTGACGGGTATGAAGCGACGTACCTGGTCGGCGTCGGCGACATTGTCGATCACTAGTAAGGCCAGTTCTTGGCGGGTCTGCAGGTAAGCACGCAGCCGGACGGCGGACGCGGCCGAGTCGCCTTCTGGATCAGCAACGCCGACAGCGCGGGCGACCTCGTCGAGACCGGCGATCAGGGTGTCGGTGGTCTCTGCCGACACCCACGCCACCAGTGCGCAGCCCGCCATAGCTTGCCGGCGGGCATACGCGGCGGCGAGCTGGGTTTTGCCCACGCCACGCGCACCCGTGAGCGCACAGACCACGGCGACTTGCCCGCCAGCGTCGAACACGCCGATGAGCTCCGTGAGCTCCGGACGTTCCTGAAACGACGGTGGCGCGCCGGGGAGCTCACCCACGACAAGCTGGCTCAATGTGACAACCAGGGGAGGCTCGGGCGCCGGAATTGTCATCGGTGCACTCGGTGTACCCGCTAGGTGCCTCCCAAAATCAGCCGACCGGGCCAGCCGGCCTGCCAAGACAGCACTCACGACTGCCAGAACCCCCGCTGCCGGCCACAGCAGCCACCCGTTTCTCGCCCACGACCACGAATCCGGAATCGTTTCGGTCGCTAAATCGATGACGGCACCTAGTGCCGCCAGCACGATCGCGGCCAGAAACGCCAATCCAGAAGCAAGCCACAGCCGGCCGGATCGCACTCGGGCCCCGTCAGGTCCCCGGTCAGCCATCCCTAATCGCACAGCGCCAACTTTGGCACCCCCCCAGCGCAGAGGACCAGCCAGTATTTCGGGCCCGGTCACCTCTACGCTCACCAGGTGTGCCCATACGATTGCCACTCTCCAGGCCCCACGGAGTGGGGCGGCGCGGTGGGTGTCGGCCCCTGGGACGGGCCCTGGCCCGACGACCCCCGCTACGACCCTGAGCTGCTGCGCGAGGGTGACCGCCGCAACGTCGTCGACGCCTACCGGTACTGGCGCCGGGACGCGGTGGTCGCCGCGCTCGACGCCCGCCGTCACCCATTGCATGTGGCGATCGAGAACTTCGGTCACGACCACAACATCGGCACCGTGGTGCGTACCGCGAACGCGTTCGCGGTCGCCGAGGTGCACATCGTGGGCCGCCGCCGGTGGAACCGCCGCGGCGCCATGGTCACCGACCGCTACCAGCACCTGCGACACCATGACGACATCACCGAGCTGCTCGCTTATGCCGGTGCCGCTGAACTCACCGTGGTCGCGGTGGACAACTCCCCGGGCGCACAGCGGTTGGAGACCGCCAGCCTGCCGCGGAATTGCCTGCTGCTGTTCGGGCAAGAAGGGCCCGGCCTGACGGCGCAAGCCCGGCTCGGGGCCGCACTGACTGTCTCGATCGCGCAGTTCGGCTCGACCCGGTCGATCAACGCCGGGGTGGCTGCCGGGATCGCCATGCATGCCTGGATCAGCCAGCACGCCGATCTGGAGGCGGCCTGGTGAGCGTGTGGGCCGGCCGGGCAGCGGCGGCCGAGCGAGCTGTGCATACCCGGCATCTTTACCGGCTGCCAGGGTTGCCGGACGTGCGGCTGGGCCGAGTCGCCTGGCCAGCACGGTCGCTCTGGTCGGGACAGTCGTTACAGTGGCACTACTGGTGGCAGGCGCATCTGCTGGACTGCCTGCTCGACGCCTACCACCGCGCGCCGACGCAGTGGCGGCGAGACGCCATCGCCGCACTGATCCGTGGGGTGCGAGTACGCAACCTCACCGGTTGGGTCAATAATTACTACGACGACATCGCCTGGCTGGGCCTGGCGCTGCAGCGCAGCGCGACGCTGGCCGGGCTGCGCACACCGGGCGCGGAACAGGCCATCCTGCGCCGGTTGCGCTCCGGCCGGGGTCCGAGCGGGGGGATGCGCTGGCGGGTCGGTGACGACCTCGTCAATGTCCCGGCCACCGGTCCCGCCGCGATCTTCTACGCCCGGCGGGGAAACCTGGGCATCGCCGCGTCCCTGGTGGACTGGATGCGCCAGCACCTGATCGACCCAAGCACCGGCCTGGTCTTCGACGGGGCGCGGGCGAACCCGGACGGGTCGGTGCGCTGCCTCGAGCGCGCCGTCTACAGCTACTGCCAGGGTGTGCTACTCGGCTCCTGCCTCGAGCTCGGCGCCGCCACTGGCGTGGCGCGCTGGTTCGAACAGGCCGAGGCGACGGTGCACGCGGTCGCCGAGCACCTCACCGACGGCGGCGTGCTGCGCGGGCACGGCGGCCGCGATGGCGGGTTGTTCGCCGGGATCCTGGTCCGCTACCTCGCCCTGGCCGCGCTCGCCCTGCCCGCGCCGTCCGGCAAGACTGCCGCGCGGCTGGTGCTGGACTCCGCCGAGGCGGCCTGGCGCCATCGCGGCGTCGCCGAGGGCGGTCCGGTGTTCGGTCCACAGTGGTCGGTACCAACGCAGCCCCCGGCCCCGGGTCTGCCCGAGAGTGACCTGTCGGTGCAGCTGTCCGGCTGGATGCTGCTGGAGGCCGCCGCCGTGCTGTCCCGCGGCCACTCTGATCAGACGTGATCGATCTCAACCGTGAGTCGTCGATGTACAGCTTTGGCTAGATCAGTTGTACACTGGCGGTTATGGACGTGGCGATCAGTACGTTGCGAGCTGAGCTGGCGACCTGGATCGAGCGCGCTCGTGCCGGCGAGGAGGTCATCATCACCGACCGGGGGACTCCGGTGGCGCGCCTGCTGCCGGTTGACACGGCGCCGCTGCTCGAACAGCTCACCCAGCTCGGCGTATTGAGCAGGCCGCGCCGTACTGCACGACCCGCCGCGCGCGGCGCGGCACGCGTGCGCGCCCACGGATCAGTGGCCGAGTTGGTCAGCGAGCAACGCCGCTGAGCCCGTCATGGCGATCGTGTATTTCGACAGCAGCGCCTTCGTCAAGCTTGTGGTTGAGGAGGAGGGCAGCGACCTCGCCGCCGCGCTGTGGGACGGCTGCGATGCCGCGGTGTCCAGCCGCCTCGCCTATCCCGAGGTTCGTGCCGCGTTGGCCGCAGCTGGTCGCGCCCACCGGTTGACCCCCGATGATCAACAGCAAGCCGAGGTGGCGTGGGAGGAGTACTGGGCCTCGACCCGGGCTGTGGAGCTGACCGGTGCGATCACGGCTCAGGCCGGCCAGTTGGCCGGCGAGCATGCCCTGCGCGGTGCTGACGCGGTGCATCTGGCCAGCGTGCTCGCCATCGGCGCCGCCGACACCGTGTTCGCGGTGTGGGACCAGAGGTTGCGATCCGGGGCCGAGATGGCCGGCGTCTCAATGGTCGCCCCGCAGTGACAGTGGTCGCCCCGGGTCATCAGGCGCCCTCGAGGTAGGACGTGCGGGCGTGACGTCACCGCGCCACTCCTTGCCGATCTACGACTATCTGCTTGACCATCTCAACGAACTGGTCCCGTAGCTAGGGCATCGAAGTACTGCTCGAGTGAGGCCGCCCCCCTGCTCTGCAGGCGACCCCGGCTAGGCTGATCTGCCGTGATCGATCTTAAGATGCTGCGGGAGGACCCGGACCGGGTGCGTGCCTCGCAGCGAGCCCGCGGGGAAGACGAGAACGCCGTCGATGTGCTGATCGGCGCTGATGAGCGGCGCCGCAAGGCCATCGCCGCTGCTGACTCGCTGCGCGCTGAGCAGAAGGCGCTGGGTAAGCAGGTCGGCCGGGCGCGAGGTGCGGAGCGGGACGAGCTGCTCGCTGCGGCCAAGCAGCTCGCCGCGGACGTCCAGGCCGCCGAAGCCGAGCAGGCCAGCGCCGAGCAGGCGATGGACGCTGCCCACCGTGCGGTGCCCAACCTGATCATTGACGGAGTGCCCGCCGGTGGGGAGGACGACTACGTCGTGCTCAAGCACGTCGGCACGCCTGCTGAGCTGGACTTCGACCGGCGCGACCACGTTGAGCTGGGTACCTCTCTAGGCCTGTTCGACACCGAGCGCGGCGCCAAGGTCTCCGGCGCCCGGTTCCACTTCCTCACCGGGCTGGGCGCCCAGCTCCAGCTCGGGCTGCTGCAGCTGGCTGTGTCGCAGGCGGTCGCCTCCGGGTTCACCCTGATGATCCCGCCGGTGCTGGTCCGTCCGGAGATCATGGAGGGCACCGGGTTCCTCGGCGCGCACGCTGCCGAGGTGTACCGGCTGCGCGACGACGACCTGTACCTGGTGGGGACCTCCGAGGTGCCGCTGGCCGGGTATCACGCCGAGGAGATCATCGATCTGTCCGGTGGGCCGCTGCGCTACGCCGGTTGGTCGTCCTGCTTCCGCCGGGAGGCCGGCTCCTACGGCAAGGACACCCGCGGCATCTTCCGGGTGCACCAGTTCGACAAGGTCGAGATGTTCGTCTACTGCCTCCCCCAGTGCGCCGAGACCGAGCATGAACGCCTGCTGGCTTGGGAGGAGCAGATGCTCGCCGCGATTGAGGTGCCCTACCGGGTGATCGACGTGGCGGCCGGTGATCTGGGCAGCTCAGCCGCCCGCAAGTATGACTGTGAGGCGTGGATTCCGTCCCAGCGCGGCTACCGCGAGCTGACCTCCACCTCGAACTGCACCACCTTCCAGGCCCGCCGGCTAGGCATCCGGTACCGGGACGTTGACGGGCGTCCGCAGGCTGCGGCCACCCTCAACGGCACGCTGGCCACCACCCGCTGGATCGTCGCCATCCTGGAGAACCACCAGCAACCCGACGGTTCAGTCAGGGTTCCAGCAGCGTTGCGCCCCGCCCTATCCGGCCTAGACCTCATTACCCCCCGCTCGTAAGCACGCTACACCTCGATCGGAACAGCTTTGCTGTTTGAGTTCGGGAGCAGGAGGGTAGATCATCTTAGAATCGTCACATCGGATGAGATAGATGATGGGTGGCGGAGGAACTCGGTCTCTCGGAGAATGCGGAACAACTCAAACAAAGCTGAGGCTACCTCATGTCGTCTCGTAACTCCACCGTCTGAATTGCTTAGTTCGCTCCGAAAGATCTCCACAGCACGATCGACTGCCAGGACGCTGAAGCGCGTAGTATCATTGATAGGCAGGACAAGAAGGCAATTGAGCTTTGAGCCCAGATCAGTAAATGCCTCCACCATCTGCACACTGGTCATTTCTAACTCCGGAACCGCCTGCCTCCCCCGGTTCAGGACGGCGTCGTGAGCCCGGACAACTCTGGCCCATGCGTCGGACAGGCTGACCGCAGCCTCGCGTGCCTGCCGTTCCAAAGTCTCGCGACGGCTTATCTGAGTTTCCTGGTTTCGCGCCGCCATCTGCAGTTCCTGCCGGCGATCCTCCGAGCGCGCAGCGATACGAGCACCGACGACCGAAATGGCCGCACCTGCTATCGTTCCGAGAAATACGGCAGTAGCCGCTACCAGTGCCCCTGCGGTGCCGATACCGTCTATAATCGCAAGAGGTTCCTTCAGCACGGAGAGACAACTTTGCATGACCAGAGTGCTCACAATCTCACCGCCTGAATAGAGGCCCGTGCTACACAGGCGTGCGGCCCAGTCTAGCGACCAAGCGCCGCTAGACCTGATTGAGCGTTCGCGTCGATTCAGGGCGCTGGTGTGCGAGGCTGAGCAAGACGGCGGCGAGGTTGTGGGCCGCGTCCGGGCGGCCAAGCTGCGCGGCCTGGGCGGCCATCCTTGCTCGCGCGCTGGGGTCACTGATCAAGTCGTCGAGAGCCAGGGTGAGATCCTCCGGGGTGGGCTGGTCGCCGAGCAGGGCGTGGGCCGCGCCGGCCTGCTGCAGGTAGCGGGCGTTGTGTTCCTGCTCGTTTCCGCCGGTGGGCCTGAGCGGGATGAGGACCGAGGGTTTGCCCAAGGCGGTCAGCTCAGCGAGAGTGCCTGCACCGGAGCGGGACACTACGACATCGGCCAGCGCCAGCACATCGGCTAGCTCCGGGCCGACGAACTCAACCACCCGGTAGCGGGCGGCCAGCTCAGCGGGTAACTGCTGGGCGCGCCGGGTCACCTCGGCCAGCGAGCTGACGCCGCACTGGTGCACCACATTCGCCCGTGTCAGCAGGGTGTCGAGCACCGCCTCGATGAGGCGGTTGACCTGAACAGCGCCCTGCGCGCCACCTGTCACGTAGACGGTGGGGCGCGCGGCGTCCCAGCCCTTCCAGCCCAGCGCTGTCACGGCCGCGCCCGGGTCACCGCCCAGCAGCTCGGTCCGGATCGGGTTTCCCGTGACGACAGCGCGCGCTCGCACCCTGGCTGGCAAGAGCTCCACGGAGGTGGGCGTGGATAACGCGATCGTGGTAGCGCGGCGCAGCAACAACCGGTTCGCCAGCCCCAGCCTGGTGGTCTGCTCATGCACCAGCAGTGCAGCGCCAGCCGATCTCGCGGCCAGTCCCACGGGAACCGCCACATACCCGCCGGTGGACAACACGACGTCCGGCCGGAACGCGCGCACCACCCGCCGCGCCTCCAGCACTCCCCGGGTGAGCCGCCCGGCATCGCGCACATTCGCCCGGGAGATCATCCGCACCGGATTCGCGGCGCGCCGCAACTTGCCGGTGGACACCGCCTGGAACGGCAGCTGCTCCTGCTCGGCGACACGCGCTTCCAGCCCGCCTGCCGAGCCCACATAGAGCACGTCAAGCTCGACGCCCGCGCTCGACAGGATGTCCCGGGTAGCCCGGATCGTGGTGATCGCCGGATAGGTATGCCCGCCCGTACCTCCGCCAGTGGCGATCAGACGGACCGGACGCTCCCACGCGGCCAGCCGGTGCAGGGTCTGCTCCAGTGTCATGACGAGGTCGGGCTCCCTGGGTGGCACGCGGAGGACTCGGGCGGGACCAGCTGAACTCTAGACAGCAGCTGAGTGCGTTGGTGAGGGGTCACCCGGCCGCCACGATTATTCAGTCCGATTCGGTCAAATTGTGGGAGGTAGAAGCGGTCGATGGCGGTGCTCGACTACGGCGGCACCGGCGCCCGGCAGTTCACCGATCTCGATCTCCTGCTTACCCCCGAACACATCACCCCAGCCCGCACGATCCTCCTCAGCCTCGATTACCACAGCAGCTCACCCGAGGCCACGACATTCACCCGCCATCTTGATGACATTCTGGTGCCACGCATCACCCTCGACCTGACCCCCTCGACGCACCACGCGACCGGCGCGCACGATGTGCGGGAGATCCTGGGACGGCGATGCTGGCAACCACTGCCCGGTCACGATCAACCGCTGCCGGTCCTGGCCAGCCCCGACGCGCTCCTGCACTGCCTGGCCCGCCTCAACCGCACCGCGCTCACACCGCCGGAGGCTCCCGCACCAGCATGGGCGATCTGCGCCGACGCGCTACGCCTGGTCCGAGCCTGCCATGAACTCCCCGCGGCCCAGCGGAATCCCGCTGCGCCCATGCCCGCGAGCGCGACGGCCGGCTGGACACGACTGCGGCACATCTGGCCACAGCTCCCCCCGACGCCATTCCCGGCAGGGACAACGCGATGATCGTGCAACTGGCCGGGCTACCCGGCACCGGCAAAACCACGCCAGGGTGGAGGTGCTCGTGCTGCCCTATGAGGCCGGTGAGCATCCCGCCCAGGGGCAGTCCTTCATACTGCTGACCTTCCCCGAACCCGAGGACCCCGCCATCGTGTTCCTCGACTATGCGCACTCCAGCGGTTTCCTGGAGAAAGCAGCCGAGATCCGGCAGCACACGAGCGTGTTCGGCGCCGTCACCGCCCAAGCACTCGACCCTGACGATTCGATGCGCAAGATCGCCGAGATCGCTGCCACCTTTGCCTGACCACGAGTGAGATCGTTACGAACCTGGTTGTCCCATGCTGGCGGGACCTCCCGCCCTCGTGGCCGGCCAGGACGATCATTA
Organism: Pseudonocardiaceae bacterium; assembly: GCA_050699835.1. Lineage (GTDB taxonomy): Bacteria > Actinomycetota > Actinomycetes > Mycobacteriales > Pseudonocardiaceae. The sequence goes on from JBOHFW010000250.1 coordinate 20,000, forward strand.
CCAGAGATCAGGAAAGCGTACGCCACACGACACGCCCTGGTCACGGCCGAACAGGAGACACATGACAGACCAACCGGGCGTCGCGGCATTGCGGGCCGCGCGCTACCGCAAGTCCAGCCGCTCCAGCGGGGCACAGGCCTGCGTCGCCATCGGACACGCTGCGGGATGGACCGGTGTGCAGGACACCAAGGAGCAGCCGGACAGCAGGCAGCGAACGATCCTCGCTGTGCCCACGCGGCACTTTGCCGCGTTCCTCACGGCCCTCAAGAACGGGCAACTGACCCTGTAACCAGCCGGTCAGCACCCGGACGGATGCCCCGGCCCGAACCTGGCGGGCCGGGGCATCCCCGGCGGGCACCCGGTCCTGATGATGCCGCAGCCCGTCTCCAGTACATGAGCACCGTGGCGCGACACACTGGGCAGGGGGACGCGACACGCCGGAACGTAGGGTCGGGGTGTGGATAGGCCGCGGCTGGTTGCTTCTGATGTTGATGGGACGTTGCTGGATCCGGGTGATCAGGTCTCCGAGCGGACCCGGGCTGCGGTGCATCGGGTGGTGGCCGCGGGAGTGCCGTTCGTGCTGGTCACGGGGCGGCCGCCGCGGTGGATCCCGCCGATTGCCGAGCTGCTGGGGCATGCCGGACTGGCGGTGTGCGCCAACGGTGCGGTGCACTACGACGCCGCGACCGGCATGGTCAGCCATGCTGTGACGCTGGATCCGGTGCAGCTGCGGAATGCGGCGGAGGTGGTGTCCACCGCCTTGCCGGACGCGTTGCTCGCCGTCGAGCTGATCCCCGACGGTGTTGCGCGCAACGGTGCCGATCAGTTCCTTGCCGAGCCGGGCTACACCCACCCGTGGCCCAGCGCGGACTCGGTGACCGCGCCGCGGGATCTGATCCTTGGCCGGCCCGCCACCAAGCTCCTGGCCCGCCAGCCAGACGCGAGCAGCGACGTGATGGCCGCTGCGGTCCGTGAGCTGCTCGGCGCGCAATCGACGCTGCCGCTGGAGCTCACCTACTCCACCGGTTACGGCCTGATCGAGATCTCCGCGCCGGGCATCACCAAGGGCGCCGGGCTGGCACGGCTGGCGGCTGAGCTGGGGATCGCACCGGCCGATGTACTCGCGGTCGGCGATATGCCCAACGATCTGTCGATGCTGCAGTGGGCGGGCCACGGTGTCGCGATGGCCAATGCCCACCCCACGGTCCTCGAAGCCGCCGACGAGATCACGGCGGGTAACTCCGAGGACGGTCTCGCGGCCATCCTCGAAAGATGGTTCTGACCTAGTGTAGGTAGATATGTTTAGCTTTACATTGACTGCGTTCAGTGGGATACGCTGGGAATCTCACATTGGTCCTCAACAGAGATGGCTCGGTATATCAAGAAGACCGAGGGTGTGTATGTGTCGCAAACATGGGTGTCGCGGCTGTGGCGGGAGAACGGCTTAACGCCGTGGCGGCAGGGGACGTTCAAGATTTCCCGGGATCCGCACTTCGAGGACAAGGTCCGTGATGTTGTCGGTTTGTACCTGGATCCTCCGGAGGGGGAGGTGGTGGTGTCGGGATGCGAAGTCGGGTATCCAGGCGCTGGACCGCACGCAGCCACTGTTGCCGATCGATTTCGGCAAGACTCAGAAGCGGACGTTCGATTACGCGCGGATGGGGACCACGGATCTGTATGCCGCCCTGGATATCCGGACGGGTAGCGTGATCACTTCTTTGTCGCAGACTCACGCTACTCCGGATTTTCTCCGGCTGATGAAGAGGGTCATCGCTGCGTACCCGGGTCAGAAGGTCCATGTGGTCCTCGACAATGCTTCCGTGCATCTGTCGGATGATACCGAGAAATGGCTCGCCAAGCAGAACGGGCAAGTCGTCTTTCACTTCACTCCTACGGGTGCGTC
>JBOHFW010000251.1:0-3623 GCA_050699835.1 Pseudonocardiaceae bacterium
GCACGTAGCGGCGGAAACGCGGTGGCTGACGATGTTTGCGGTCAGCGCCTGGTGCCGATCACGATCGCCGGTCAGCCGTCGGGCTGTGGTCTCAGCCTCGGTGAGCAGGTCGTTCGCACGGTCACGGTCACCGGCCCGTGCGGCGGCATAGCCAGCGGAACAGTGCAGCATCCCGTGCATCGCCAGGTGTTCCGGGATCGGGCGGGCGCCGGAAATGTCGAGGTGGCCGGCGGCGGCGAGAGTGAGAGTCTGAGCGCGATCGTGGTGCCCCGCACGGCGCGCGACCGAGGCCACCAGGCCGCTGGGCTTCGGCCAGCGTCAGCGGGTCCGTAGCGGCCCGGGCGGCGTGCAGCGCGCGGTCGGCGGACAGCCATTCCAGGCCGGATGCCTCCAGCTTGATCAGTGCACGGGTGGCCATGTTGTAGGTCTCGGCGAGTACCTGGTGTACCGCGGGGTCCGGGTGATCGGCGGCGGTGGCCTCGGCCGCGGTAATCAGCGCCGACAACCGGCCAGCCAGCGGCCCGTACTGGCATGCGGAAAACTCTCGCTGCGCGGCGGCGCAAGCCTCACGCAGCACCGAAAGCGCGACAGGTTCGGCTGTGCCGACGGGGCCGAGCAGGACATCACCAAGCTGGTGGGCTAGCAACGCGGCCGGGTCAAGCTCGCCGATGTTAGTGGTGGTCAAGGATCGCCAGGTCAGAGACGCTCCGGCCAGCCCGGTGGTCAGAAGGAACCTGCGGCGATGCACCGGGTCGTCCTCCTCCTGCGTCGATGCCGCGACGCAGGGGAGATCTGGCTAGCTGAGTAGCCACACCGACGCCCAAGGGCAGCCTGGCTCCAGCCAGCGGCGGCGCGGGCGATCCGGATCACGGTGCCAGGGGCGGGTCGCTGGTGCAACAGGGCCGCGACGAGGCCGCGGTGGGCGGTCGTCGACATCGAGGGCACCCCCAGGAGAAGGGCAAGCGTTCCCACAGTAGCGGCATCCGCGGCGATGACCAGGGAGTTTGCCGAATCTGCACACCGTGTGCGGCACCGGCACGGCTGTCTTTCCCCGGGAAGTGATCGACGGTTGCTTGGCAAGGGCCTGAACAGTCCAGACGACAGGGAAGGGCCCACCGATGTATGCCTCGACGTTCCACAGCAGCGCCGTCACCAACGCCTACCTACAGTCCGGGCGAATGATCGATCCCGGCGAGACCGGCCAGGACATGGTGAACCGGATCGTGGCGACACTGGCCACTGTCGACGCGCGTTTCGACCCAGATAGTGCGCAGGCATTCGCCGAGCGGTTGGGGTGGGCGATGGACACCTGCAGGATCGTGTTCTCCACCCCGATCATGACCAACGCCGGCCGGTACGCCGACCGGCCGCTGGCCGCGTGCGCGGTGCCGCCGGTGGATCTTTGCGGCGACCTCGCCCAGCTCAAGGCCGTGGTGGACGACTACCACCGGGCCGGCATGGGCACCGGCTTCAACCTCGACGATCTCGACGACCCGGTCACGGTGCTGCGCTACCTCAATGAGATCGCGGTGGCCGGCGCGAGGTCCGGCGTGGAAGATCGGCCGGTGGGCAATATGGCGATCCTGTCGATGGCCCACCCCAAAGCCGCGGAGTTCGTCGGCTGCAAGGTCGGCGCCGACGTTCGCGGGGAGGAGTGGAAGTTCAACATCTCCCTGCACGTCACCGACGCGCAGATGCGGGCAGCGATCACCGCGGCAGGGCGGGAGCGGGAGTTGCTGGTAGCGGCGGCCGAGGCCGCGCACGCCTGCGCCGACCCCGGCCTGCTGTTCGCCGACCGGATGAACGAGGCCAACCCCACCCCCGAGGTCGGCACCTATGTCTCTACCGCGCCCTGCGCGGAAGTCGGCCTGGTTGCAGGGGAAACCTGCCAGTTCGGGTACGTCAACCTCGGCCGGTTCCACACCGGCAGCGGCACGGTCCCGGTGGACCTAGATGCGCTCGCGGGCACCGTGCGCACCCTGGTGCGAGCCCTGGACAACGCGATCGAGGCTAGCCTGGCCCACTACCCCAGTGTGGTGTCAGCGCAGGTGATGGGCACCAAACGCAAGATCGGTGTCGGGGTGTGCGGGCTGGCAGATCTGCTGCTGGCCGCCGGTCTGCCCTATGACAGCCCGGGCGGCCGGCAATTGGCCCAGGAGGTGCTCGCGTTCGTCAACTACACCTCCAAGCTCGCCTCCGTGGAATTGGCCGCCCGTCGGGGCCCTTGCCCGGCCGTGCGCACCGGACTGTCCCGCTATTCTGATCCCGCGTTCCTGAGGCGGTTCGCTGAGGTCATGGTGCACAGTGTGACCGCCAGGGACTGGGCGGCCCTCGCCGAGGAGATCGCCGAAACGGGGCTGCTGCGTAACTCCTCCACCATCGCCGTCCCGCCGACCGGACGCAGCGCCCCGGTGGTCGGCGCCTCTACCGGGATTGAGTCGCTGTTCCGGCTGACCGACCCGCACCTGCCTAGCCATGTCCACCCAGCGGCACGCGCCGTCCTGGCCCAAGCCGGTCGCACGGACCTGCTCGGGAGGGTGATGACCCACGGACGACTGCCCGCAGACGCCGACCTACCCGCGCAACTCGTCGCGCTACTGGCTACCGCCACCCAGATCGCGCCGTCCGGGCATCTGGCGATGACCGCCGCGGTGCAGGCCTGCGTAGACGAGGCGGTATCCAAGACAGTCAACCTGCCCAGCACCGCACGAGCGATCGAGGTCTACGACATCTACCTGTCCGCGTGGGAGGCCGGCTGCAAGGGCATTACCGTCTACGTCGACGGTTCCCGGCAGGTCCAGCCCAAGGCACTGTGACCTGGCGGGCGATTCGCGGATCTTTCCTGAGGTGACGATGGCCGAGTACGTGTTCGACACCAAGCACGACCGCTACCCGGTGGCAGTGCACGTCTTCCTGATCGACCCAGCAGGCCGGATCCTGCTCATGCGGCGGGCGGGCAGCGGCTTCGCCGACGGCCAGCTCGGCCTGCCCGCCGGGCACGTAGACCTCGGGGAGACCCCCACAGCGTGCGCGGTCCGGGAAGTCGGCGAGGAGCTTGGCATCGAACTCGACCCGCAGAAGCTGCGGGCAGCAGGCACGATGTTCCGGCGTTCTCAAGAACCACGGGTGGACATCTTCTTTGCCACGAGCACCTGGGCCGGTGTGCCGGAGATCCGCGAGCCGCACAAGTGCACCGAGCTCGTCTGGGCTGACCCGGCCCAGCTCCCGCACGACGCGCTGGACTTCCTCGGCCAAGCCTGGGCTGACGACCGCGACGGCCACGCCTTCCGGGAGTACGGGTTCACCTCGATCCCGGTGTAGCCGCTGCTCCGTCTCCGAGGTCGAACGGGCATGTGGCAGGGGCCGCGGGCTGGAGGCAGCGATGAACGCAGGGCCCACGCAGTACCAGCTCGCAGAGACGATCCCGCCGCTATCGATCAGGCCACATTGCCGCTGCCCGCCTCAGCGTGAGATTCCTGATCGACGAGTCCCTGCTCACCATCACCCCGAAGGCCAACGGGTCATCCTCCCCGAACCGGTCGCCAGTCCCACAGCAAGGCCGTGACTACAAATTGTCAGACCCGCCTGCGATGGTGTGCACAGACGGTGGAGCAGCACCACGG
>JBOHFW010000252.1:0-5933 GCA_050699835.1 Pseudonocardiaceae bacterium
GCGTGGCGTCGCTCGGGGTCGGCGGAGCCAGCGGGGCCGCCCCTGGTGGCGCCAGTGCGGTCTGCCCGGTGTCGTCGCGCTGGACCGAATCCACCACCGAGCCGCTGACGTGATCCGCGGCGGTGCCCACGGTGGCCACCGCGGTCACGACCAACCAGACCGCGTACACCACGACACTGAACGCGGCCACCAGGCCCAGGACGAAGGTGACCATGCCCACACCGCCCCGTAACGGGCTCGACGGCGCCGGGAAGGAGCCGTACGGCTGCGCAGGTACGGACACGCCAACCTCCCTGGAGTACGTGGAACAGCTGTCCCGATCGACACCGCTGCGATTGACACCACTGCGATTGGCACCACCCACCGGTTACCGCACGTACCGGTCATCTAGTTCTCGTTCCGCGCCGCCGATCTGTTAACAACCCGGAAGAGTGATAACGTTACATAACGTGATTCAGCCCTGTTCACGATCTGGACGTGACCGTGTTGTGAGCTCCCTGTGATGAACCGGTACGGCTGCGCCAACGAACACATAACCTTAAGGCCGTATGGGTACTCTGATCGAATGGAAGCGATGAACACTGTAAGCGACGAGTTTGGGCGCGGTCTCCGGGATCTGCGGATCTCGGTCACCGATCGGTGCAACTTCCGGTGCTGCTACTGCATGCCCCGTGATGTCTTCGGCACCGACTTCCCGTTCATGGACTCCTCCGAACTGCTCACGTTCGAGGAGATCGTCCGGGTGACCAAGGTGTTCGCCGACCTGGGTGTCCGGAAAGTCCGGCTCACCGGCGGGGAGCCGCTGTTGCGTCATGGCATCGAGCGGCTCATCGAGCAGCTGACCGGTATCGACGGCATTGACGACGTGGCCATGACGACCAACGGGTCGCTGCTGGCGAAGAAGGCACACAGCCTGCGGGATGCCGGTCTGAGCCGGGTGACGGTCAGCCTGGACTCGCTGGATCCGGAGACGTTCCGGACCATGAGTGACGTGAAGATCCCCGTCTCCCGGGTCATCGAGGGGATCGCCGCTGCCGCCGACGCCGGCCTGACCCCGGTGAAGATCAATACGGTGGTCAAGCGTGGGATGAACGACGGCCCGGGCATCCTTGATCTCGCCGCGTTCGGCAGGGACCACGGTTATGTCGTGCGCTTCATCGAGTTCATGGACGTCGGTTCCACGAACGGGTGGTGTCTGGACGAGGTCGTCCCCGCCGCCACGATCATCGACATCATCAACGCCGTCTGGCCGATCGAGCCGCTGGACCCCACCTATGTCGGCGAGGTGGCCGCCCGGTACCGCTACCTCGACGGCTCCGGTGAGGTCGGTGTGATCACCTCGATCACCCAACCGTTCTGCGGCACCTGCACCCGGGCTCGCCTGTCCGCCAAGGGCGAGCTGTACACCTGCCTGTTCGCCGGCCTAGGCCACGACCTGCGCGCACCCCTGCGCGACGGTGCCACCGACGACGAGCTCGAACAGCGGATCAGGTCCATCTGGCAACGCCGAACCGACCGTTACTCCGCCCAACGCACCTCCACCACCCAAGGCCTCCCCAAGGTCGAGATGAGCTACATCGGCGGCTGACCCGCAGGAGCTGGCCAGGCTTTGGCGGCGGCGAGGAACGACTCGTTCTCGCTTGCGTCGCTGATGGTGACGCGGACGCCGTCGCCGGGGAATGGGCGGATCACGATCTTGTGGTCCAGGCAGTGCTCGGTGAAGGCGGTGGCTTGTTCACCCAGGGCCAGCCAGACGAAGTTGGCCTGCGAGTCGGGCACGGAGTAACCCATCGTGAGCAGCTCGGCACGGACCCGGTCCCGCTCGGCGGTGACCGCCTGGCAACGGGCCAGCAGCTCGTCGGCGACCTCAAGGCTGGCCAGCGCGGCGACCTGGGCCAGCGAGTTGACGCTGAAGGGCACGGAGACCTTGTGCAGCGCAGTGGTGATCGGCTCCGGCGCGATGCAGTATCCGACCCGCAGACCGGCCAGCCCATAGGCTTTGGAGAACGTCCGCAACACCGCGAGGTTGCTCCGAGGGCGGCCCAACGCGATGCCGTCGGGCACCTCGGGATCGGTGACGAACTCGTGGTAGGCCTCGTCGAGGGCGACCAGGACGTCGTCGGGGACCGCGTCGAGGAAGCTGACCAGCTCCTCGCGCCGCACGGCTGTGCCGGTGGGGTTGTTGGGATTGCAGACGAAGACCAGCCGAGTGGCGGGGGTGATCGCCTCGAGCATCCCGGCCAGGTCGTGGGTGTCGTTGTTGCGTAGCGGCACAGTGCGCGGCCGGGTCCCGACGATCTGGGAGATAAGCGGGTAGGCCTCGAACGAGCGCCAGGCGAAGAGCACCTCATCGGCCGGCCCACAGGTAGCCTGTACCAGCAGCTGGCACAGTGCCACCGACCCGGCGCCAATGGTGAGCTGGGATTCCGGCACGTCCAGCCGCGTGGAGAGCCGGCCCACCAGCGCGGTCACCCCGTTGTCCGGGTAACGGTTGACGGTCTCGGCGGCAGCGGAGATCGCCGCGACGACGCTGGGCAACGGGCCGGCCGAGACCTCATTGCTGGCCAGCTTGACCGCTCCCGGAATGCTGCGACCGGGGATGTAGGTGGGCAACCGGTCGAGGTCGGCCCTGGTGTGGATCATTACGGCTCCCTTCGCTCACGACCCTAGCGGGCCGATCAACAGGACCCGTGGAATCCACCAACAGGTGATCTTTCGAGGTCAGCGGGCGTTGAGCGAGTATCATGCGCGCTCACCCAATGGGCACCACGGACGAGTGGGTGGGGCGATGACGCAGCGCAGCCTTGAGCAGATCCCGCTCGCCGACGGCAGTTCGTTGCCGCTCTCGGTCGCTGTACCGGAATCCTCGGTGCGCGGCGGCATTCTGGTCGGACCCGGGGCTCAGGGCGTCACCGACGGCGTCTGGCGGCTCGCCGCCGGGCTGGCCGGTGAGGGCTGGCTGGCGGTGATCCCGCATCTCTACCACCGGGATGGTGTCGATGAGCTGCCCGCGGACGACGATGTGGTGCGACAGCATGTCGAGCGGCTGACCGCGGATTCCCTCCGCGCCGATACCGGCGCTGCCTTGCAGTGGTTGGCCAGCCGCGGCGTGACCGCTGACCGGATCGGTGTGGTGGGTTTCGGCTTGGGCGGCGCCGTGGCGCTCATCGTGGCCACCCAGTGTGATCTTGGTGCTGCGGTGACCATCGGTGGGATCGGGGTGGTGCAGCCGCTGGCTGCGACGTTCCCAGCGTTGGTCGACATCGCGCCCGAGCTGCGCTGCCCATGGCTGGGCATCTACGGCCAGGATGGTGGAGTGTCCGAGGATGATGTGGACAAGTTGCGGGATGCCGCTCATTCCGCCCGGATCGCCACCGACCTGGTGCACTGCCAGTTCAGCACTGATCAGTGCGTCGCTCCGGAGGCGTGGGGGCGCACGCTGAACTGGTTCGACTGTCATCTTCGGTGAGGCGATCTGCGCTGATGAGCTCGCTCGCGGGTGAGCCCCCGGTGCTCTGGCGGCCCGACCCAGCCGTCGCCGCCCGTTCCCGGATGGCGGCCTTCCGGGCGTGGTTGGCGTCCCAGCGAGGGGTCGTGATCGCTGATTACGACGCGCTGTGGCGCTGGTCGGTGGCCGATCTAGCGGGCTTCTGGGGGGCATTCGCCGAGTTCGCCGGAGTCCGCTTCCATACCGGGCCGCAGCGGGTGCTCGCTGGCGACTCGATGCCGGGGGCGCAGTGGTTTCCGGGCGCGACGCTGAACTACGCCGAGCACGCACTGGCTCCTAGCCCCGGGAAGGACGACGACGACCTGGCGGTGATCTTCCGCCGGGAGGACGGTTTGCGGGTCGAATGCAGCTACGGTGAGTTGCGGGCGCGGGTGGCTGCGGCGCGCGCAGCACTGGTGTCGCTGGGGGTCCGCCGGGGGGACCGGGTGGTCGCGCTGACGCCGAACTCGCTGGACACCCTGGTCGCCTTGCTCGCCACGGCCAGCCTGGGCGCGATCTGGTCGTCCTGCTCCCCGGACTTCGGAACCCGGGCGATCGCCGACCGGTTCACCCAGCTGGCGCCTACTGTGTTGATCGCGGTGGACTCGTATGTGTACGGTGGCCGGTCGTTCGATGTGCGATCCACTGTGGACGCCCTGGCCCGCGAGATGCCGACGCTGCGTGCGACGGTGACGCCCGCGCGGTGGGCGCAGCTGCTCACCGAGCACGCCGGTGCTGAGTTGGCCTTCGAGGCCGTGGAGTTCGATCATCCACTGTGGGTGCTCTACTCCTCGGGCACCACCGGGTTACCCAAGGGCATCGTGCATGGCCACGGCGGGATCGTTGTGGAGCACCTCAAGGCGCTGCTGCTGCAGGCGGATCTCAAGCCGGGGGAGCGGTTCTTCTGGTTCACCACCACCGGTTGGATGATGTGGAACTACCTGGTCGGCGGCCTGCTGGTGGGTGCGACGATCGTGCTCTACGACGGCAGCCCCGGGTTTCCGGATCTTGGCGCGCTGTGGCGGCTGGCTGAGCAGGAGCGGGTGTCCTACTTCGGCACGTCAGCACCGTTTATTGTGGCCTGCCGCAAGGCTGGCCTGCGGCCTGGCACGGACTGTGACCTCACTGCGCTGCGGGTGATCGGCTCGACCGGCTCGCCGCTGTCTCCGGAGGGGTTCCGATGGATCACCTCGGAGGTCGGTGCTGGGGTGCAGATCTGCTCGGTGTCCGGGGGGACCGACCTGTGTGCGGCCTTCGTCTGCGCCGCGCCGGACGTGCCAGTCTGGGAGGGCGAGATCTCCTGCCGGGCTTTAGGCGCCGCGGTAGTGGCTTTGGACGAGGCCGGCGCCGAGCTGGTCGACGCCCTCGGCGAGCTGGTGATCACCAAGCCGATGCCGTCGATGCCGGTGTGCTTCTGGAACGACCCAGACGGGGTGCGGCTGCGTGAGGCGTATTTCGACGTGTACCCGGGTTGGTGGCGGCACGGCGATTGGATCCGGATCACCCCGCGGGGCTCGTGCGTGATCTACGGCCGGTCCGATGCCACGCTCAACCGTGGTGGGGTGCGGATGGGCACCGCCGAGTTCTACGCGGTCGTCGAGGGCCTGGACGAGGTGCTCGACTCGCTGGTCATCGACACCTCGGTTTTGGACACCTCCGGCACCGACCATGACGATGGCGAGCTGCTCTGTTTCCTGGTGCTCGCTGCTGGGGTCTCGCTGGCCGACGTCGAGCCCCGGCTGCGTGCGGCGCTACGGGAGAACCTGTCCCCGCGGCATGTGCCCAACCGGTTCCTCGTCATCGACGAGGTGCCCCGCACCCTCAACGGCAAGAAGTGTGAGATCCCCGTGAAGCGGATCCTTACCGGCGTGGACCCAGCTCGCGCTGTTAGCCCCGGCGCGCTGAGCAACCCAGCCGCGCTAGCCCCCTTCGTGGCGCTGCGCGTCAACGACCGGCCGCCGCCATGATCGGGATCATCGAGGTTCAGTCCTCGGCGTGTCCTCAACATCTCTTATGCATAAAGGATCTATAGTTCTTTGTGAGTAGAAGGTAGGCAAAGGTCTTTAATACCTGCACGCAACGACGCTGCAGATCGCAGAAGGCAGGTGACGACCGTGAGCGACATAACCGCTGTGGTGTCGCCGCTCGTGGATGTACGGGATGTGCTTGAGACTTTCCGCAGGCACCGGATTTTCGCTGAGAACTGGGTTGCCGTCCTGTCCGACGCTGCGACAGCTCTTGATCAGGCGTCGGTAGACGCGCTCGCTGCACCGGACATGACCCACCTCGTTGCGCAGCTAAGGATGTTGCTCATCAACGGCTTGCAGGCAAACATCGATATTGTCGACAGTGTCGCAGATGAGGCTCAGCACATTCTGTCTGGAATAAGAATCCCAGGGATACCTCGTCCTGAGGACGAGCATTGGGAGTTCGTGTAAATTATCGA
>JBOHFW010000253.1:0-5936 GCA_050699835.1 Pseudonocardiaceae bacterium
GATCTCCTCCACGCTCTCGTGCGAGGGGATCACATAGAACGGGAAGACCAGGTTGCGCGGATCGTTGGTGCCGCGGATCGCGTAGTGCACGTCGAGGTAGAGCGTGCCCGCGTCGACCGCGTCGAACCGGACCTGGACGTCGACCAGGTCGATCCGCGGTTCCCAGCGCTCTAGCGCGGCGCGAACCTCGAACGCGAGCTGGCCTGCGGTGGCCTCGTCGGCTGGGGCGAAAACGAAATCGTGAATGGCGCAGCCGAACTCGGGGCGCATCGGCCGTTCGCCGGGAGCGGTCGCCAGGATCAGCCGGATGCTTTCCTCGATCTCGCGCTCGCGGGTCACCAACGCGATGCTCCCGGTCTGGTCGGTGCGCAGCGGGAACTGCCAGCCGGCCCCGATGAACTCCGCTGCCACCGCTCTCACCCGATCATGACGGTAGGGCATCCGATGACGATCGGCGCACCGCAGGCGGACAGGTCTCCCATCCGGGCGGCCGGCATGCCACCGATCAGCACGGTCGGGCAGCCCGGTGGTGCGATCACGCTCGGTGGGTGCACCGCCGGCGGTGGGAACGAGCAGATGTGCGGGGTGCCGACGGTCGCCGCCGGCATCCCCCCGATCAGTACTGTCGGGACGCCGGGTGGGCCGATCACGCCCGGGTGCCCGGTCGGATCGCCGACCCGCGCTGCTGGTGGCATGGCGCCCTCCTGGAGGGTTCTTGGTCTCGCGTACCTGGAGGCCTAGTTGATGCGGACGATCGCGGCCTGGATGCTGCAGCTCGCCCCGCCTTTGACCTCGGTGTTCGCCGAGCCGTTCAGGCTCACCGTGGCGCCCTGGACGCTCACCTTGGTGTTGCTGCTGACCTTCACCTCGCCACCGCCGCCGTCCATTTTCACTCCGGTCTTGGCGGCGATGGTGATGTCTTTGCCCGCCAGGCGAAGGCTGCCGGTCCCGGCGTCTACCGTGACGCCGTTGCGGGCCTCGATGGTGACCGTGCCGTCGCTGTGCACCGTGATCTTGGTCTTCTTCTGGTCGAGGTCGAGGGTCAGTTTGCCGTCGCCGGTGCGGATCTTGATGCCCTGCGCGCCGGACGCTGTCTCGAGCATTTCGAGCGCATGACCGGTGCGGGAGACGAACGCCCGCCGGTCGATGGCCCCGGAACTGGAGTCGACCAACTCCACGTCGCCTGTGGGTGGGGTGTCGACCCCGTTGTGCAGCCCGCCAAGGACGTAGGGCCGCTGGAAGCTGCCCTGCTCGAATGCCACCAGCACCTCATCACCCACCTCGGGCACGATCAGCGCGCCGCGGGCCTTGCCGGCGCCGGCCTGCACGGTGCGCGCCCAGTCGCTGACGAACTCGTCGTGCAGCCACGGGAAGGTCAGCCGGACCCGGCCCAGCTTGTCCGGATCGCGGTTGTCCGATACCTGCCCGATCACCACGCCGGACCCGCCGGCGGCGCCGCCGAGGGGGGATCCGGTCAGGCCGAGCAGGGTGCGGTCCTGAGCGCCGCTGACCGTGACCCACGTCAGGTAGCCCGTGTCGGGGTCGAACACGTGCCGGCTCGCCGTCACGGTGTACTTGCCCTCGAATGGCGTCCCGGCGCCAGCCAGGGTGACCGCGCTGCCCGCGCGTACCTTCGGGTTGCCGCGCATGACCATGTGGAGTTCGGCGAACCCGCCGGCTACCTGTTCGGCGAGCGCTTTGGCGGCGTCGTCCACCTCGCTCTGGGCGATGTAGGGCGAGTCGGTGGCGACCAGCGGTTGGGCGCCGAAGGCGGCGGCGAGCTCGTCGGGTTTGGCCCCGATCTCGGCCGAGACCGTCTTCGCGGTGGCTTTGCCGATGACCGCGCGCTTGGCGCTGGCGTCCCAGCCGCGCACCTGCACGTCGGGGACCTGTTCCGCGGAGGTGATCACGGCTCGCATCCGCAGCACGTTGCGGCCGAGCTCCAGTACCATCTCGTCGTCGGTCGCCGAGGTGGTGGTGCTGGGGGCGGCGCCGGCCGGTGTCGGGCGGCGGAACTCCAGCTTGCCGTCGACGATCGCGATCCCGGCGCCGACGTCGGCGGCTAGCTGCTTGAGAAACGCCCAGTCGGTGAGGTTGCCCTGCGAGATCTGCTGGTGCACGGCGGTAGTCGGGTCGATCTGGCCCACATCCAGTCCCGCGGTGCGGGCGACCTTGCGGACCACGTCGGACACCGTCATCTGCCGGTAGCTCGCCACCCGGCGACCGCGGGTCAGTCGGTGCGAGCGGTCCAGCCCCCGTACCACGGTGAACGTGCCGGTGCCGTCGAACTCCTTCTCCAGCGCGGTGACCTCGCCGGCCAGCAGCGGTATCGGGGTGTTGTTCTCGTTGGACGCCGCCGACAGCGTCACCGGCGAACCGATCGTGATGCTGGCTTTGTCCAGGACAGCGTGGTCGGAGTCCCGGAACCGCAGCTCGAACAGGTCGGGGAGGATGCGACTGTCGTCCACGACGCCCTGGATCAGCAGCATCGCGACGTCCGGGGGCAGGGGGTTGCCGCTGACCGTGACGAGCAGCTGGTTGGTGAAGTCCTTGGCGGGCATCTCCCTCGCTCCGTCAGCCGTGGAGATCTTCGGCGGCGGGGATGAGCAGGGACGAGCCGGCTCGCAACCGCATCGGATCGTCGATGCGGTTGGCCACGGCGATCGCCCGCCACATGGCTGGATCGCCATACTCGCCCCAGGCGATGGACGCCAGGGTGTCCCCGGTCCGGACGGTGTGTACCCGGTGCGTGGACAGGGCACCGGACGTCGGGTTCTGTTTTTTCTCCTCTTTGGAGATCTCCTCGAGATTGACGGTCGCAGTGCCCCGGATCGGCATGCCACTCGGCGTGAACAGGGTGTACTTGACGTTGACGGAGGCGATGTAGCCGGTGAAGCTACTCAGACCGCCCCAGCGGAAGATTACCCACGGTGGATTGGACTTCTTCTTGGCGTGGCTTTCGGCGGTGGGCACACAACACCTGAACAATTGTTCCGCGGTCTCCACCACAGACTTGCCCTGAGTGTCGCTGGCATCAAGAAACATTTCCAGCGTGAGCTTGCACGGCTCGGGTCCCCGGAACTCGGGCACCCCGCTGTTCTTGCTGTTCTTCTGCGCGTTGCGGCTCCACTTCGCAGTCTTGCTGACGGAGAGTTCCTTCGGGTTGAAATGGAACTTGATGGTTTCCTTCACCCTCCCGGGGACCAGGCTTCCCGGGGTCATGGGCGGCTCGCGCAGCTCGAGGACTGCCCGCTTCAGCGTCTGCTGGCCGCCGCCCGAGGTGGTCCTAGCACTGGTCGCGGCGAATGCGACTGGTTCAGACATGCGCTGCTCCCCTAACGTGGCAGTGGTTGGCTCAGTCGACGAAGCCGTGGTGGGCGATCTCGATGGTCTCGGTGGCCACCTTCGGCGAGTCCGGGTTCAGTGACGGCCCGGTCCAGCGCACCGGGACCACATCGAGCAGGCCCCATTTCGCGACCACCGTGCCGTCGGCGGTCCTGGCCTCGATCACGCCGGTCGTCTTGCTTTGCTTGACGTCGGCGGCACGTTTGCCGCCGCCCCGCGCAGCCTGCGCGAACCATGTGGTGACTGCCTTGGTTTCCTTGGTCAACGGGCGGGAGAGCTTGATGTTCGGGTATTTGATCCTGGTCGGCAACTGCCACACGAGGCCGTTGTTGCCGCCCTCTTCGCGCTGCTCGATGACCACTTCGCAGCCCAGTCCCTCGCAGCTGTTCCACGCACCGAGGTCCATGAAGTCGAGTTTCACGACGAAACACACGCTGACAGCGGGATCCTGGGCGGCCATGGTGGCTCCTTAGTGCCGGAGATCGAGGGAATGCCCGGCGCGCTCCCGGTCGAGCTGCAGCTCGGTCTTGAGGCGCCGGACGATCGGGTCGTAGAGGCGGCGAACCAGCGTGTCCACGTCGGTCGGTGAGATCGAGCCGGTTGATGGTGCCGGCGCGCCCGTACTGGTTGTTGTCGTTGGGGCAGGTGCTTCAGGTGGCGCACTGGCGTCGTCGGCCCGCTGCACGACCAGCTTGGTGGTCAATTCGGGTGCTGCGACGGGTGCGGTAGCGGTGAACGGTGCGGGTGGGATTGGCGATGCTGGTTCGTCGATGCCAGGCGGTGATCCGCGCACGATGCGCGCAGTCGCGACGCCTGGGACGCTCACGCCGACCGCGTGACGCTGAACCGCCGGCCATCGGGTCTGTGCGGCGGCTGGTGCGGCGGGTACCGGTGCGGCGTGCACGGGCACCGCTGGAGCGTGCACGGGTACGGCTGCCGAATCCACGGGCGTCGGGTAATCGGAGACGACGGGCTCGATGGGCCGGTCACCCACCAAACCCGCCACGGACGGAGTCGCACTGTTGTCGGGCCCGGCTTGGCTGGCCCAGACATGGTTCAGGTCGGAACCGGCTGGCGGTTCTTGCGGCACGGACGTCCCGGTTGCGCGTTGGACGGGCAGGCTCGGCTCGCTCGTGCCCGCCGATGGACCAGATGAGGGATTCGGTCCCTCGGGATCGGTTCCCACCTCACCGACGGCGGATGTCGCCCCAGGGACGATCACCCCAGGGAGGATCACCCCAGGGACGATCGCCCCAGGGAGGATCACCACGGATTCGGATGCCGTCGGCGACGCCGCCACCGACGCCATGGGCACAGACTCAGACACGAGCGGCGCTAGGTCCATCGGTGCGGCATCGGTACCGGCGTCGGCGTCGACCGGGCGCGGCGGGGCGGACGGCTCACCTTGCGCGGGAGCTGACCCGGCCGGCAGCGGTCTTGCGGCGGTCACCTTGACCGGGGATGACTGCGGTCGCGCCACGGCGGCGTCGACGGTGCGTTGGACGGGTGGACCCGGCGCGCTGGATGGCGTTGGTGGCTCAGGTGTCGGCGTCACCAGCGGCGGTGAGCCGGACACCAGCGGTGCCACATCCGTCGATCGGGTACTGACCTCAACCTGATGCTGTGACTCCTGAGGCTCGTCGCCTCGGGGCGTGCCTCCCGCGTCGGGGACCCGCTGTAGTGGCGTGCCTAACCCGAGGCGGCGAGCGACCGGCAGATCCGGCTGGCCGCTGGATGTCGGGATGACTGTGGATGCTGGCGATGCTTCCGGGGTCGGCTCGGTTGGTGGTGTGACGACTGGTGGCAGCGGGGTCTGCGGCGGCGAGTCGACGATCGGCAAGTCGATGGACGCGATCGACGGGTCCGGGACAGGTGCGGGACGGTCCAGTGCGCGCTGGAGGGCGGGTACGGCGAATCGCGGTAATGGCAACGCGGCACCCGCCGCGCTCACGAGGCCCTCTGCCAGGAGCGGCCGCACCGGGATGGCCACGGCGCGCGATGCCGATCCGGGCGGGGTCGGGGCGCCGGATCCGGCGGCGCTGCGCTCACCGGATTCGACGTGGCTCTCTGGGGAGCCTGGGACAGCTCCGCTGGTGGACTCGGCGGCGGCAGACGCAGGCGGGATGTGGCGTTGCACGGCCGGTGGTCGTGGCCACCACCACGGCCGCGCGGGTGTGGGCAGCTCGGGTGGTGGGGAGACCGCGGCGAGCCCGTCAGTCACCCCGGCTGGCGCGTCCGGGGTCACGTAGTGGCCCAGGGTGCTGTTGCGCGACGGGTTGCGCCAGGAGGCGAGGCTGCCAGTGAACTCCTCGGGAGCCGTAATCAGACTGGGTGCGCTGATGGCCCGCTGCAGGGCAGGCATGCTCGGCCAGTCAGGGTGTCGGGCTGGTTCGGGCACCGGCACATCGGGCTCGCCCGCCCGCCGCCGGAACAGCTCCCGCAGCTTCACCATTCACCGTCCCGCCGTCAACCGTTTGTTGATCCGGCCGATCTCCTCGACGAAACGGCGCCGGTCGGGGTGCTCGAGGTCGAGGATCTCGCCGAGTGGCCAGTGGAAGTGGTAGGCGACGTACGAGACCTCCTCGAGCAGG
>JBOHFW010000254.1:0-4968 GCA_050699835.1 Pseudonocardiaceae bacterium
GGTGTTGTGCATGTTTGGGTGGGCGCTAACCCTGGTCGCGGTGGGCTGCCGGGTGTGGACCCGATGAGCACGACGGATCCAGGCTCGTTGCGCGGTCGGCTGATCCAGAGGTCTATCACCCGCGAAGACGCGCAGGCGCTGATCGAGCTGTTGGACAAGATTGCGATCGCGTTGCGCGTGGGTGAGGACCTTGGTCAGGTTCCGGCGTCGGTTGATAAGGAGCCATATCGGGTCTGGGGAGGCTTTACTCGGGGGTGGGATTTGACCGGGGGCGGAGTGGCTGGCGTGGTCCGGCGCTTGACAGGGCGGCGTCGATCACGTGATGGTCGGGCGAAAGCTGGCACACTGGATCCGTCTGCGCGGCGTCCCCGGTGAGCGCAAAGGCCTGGCAGCGGCAGCCGCCGAAGTCGATCTCCTTGCGTGGGCAGCTGCGGCACGGCTCCGGCATCCACTCCGTGCCGCGAAACCGAGTGAACGCGGGGGAATGGTGCCAGATCTCGCCCAGGGGACGCTCGCGCACGTTGTCGATACCGAGCCCGGCGATCTGGGCGGCCGCCGGGCAGGGCAGCGCTCGCCCGTCGGGTGCGATGACGATGTGCCGCCGCCCCCAGCCATGCATGCACGGTTTCGGGTACGGCTCGTGATAATCCGCGACGACGTAAGAGATCTCGAGAGTGTCGCGGTGGAGTGCTCGTGCGCGCGTAACGGCCTGCTCGGCGGCGAGGACCTGGGCACGCGTCGGCAGCAGCGCCGACCGGTTGAGTAGCCCCCAGCCGTAGTACTGCGTGTGCGCGAGCTCGAGGCGGTCCGCGCCCAGCGCGGCGGCGAGATCAGCGATCGGCGCGATCCGGCCGATGTTTCCACGATGCAGCACGACGTTGATCGTTAGCGGCAGCCCCAGCGCCGTGACCGCTCGGGCTGCCGCCATCTTGCGATCAACGACGCGAGCGCCGGCCACCTCATCGGCCGCCGCGCGGTCGGCGTCCTGCAGGCTGAGCTGGACGTGGTCGAGTCCGGCTCGCGCCAGCTCGCTGGCCCGCCGCGCAGTGAGGCCCACCCCGCTGGTGACCAGATTGAGGTAAAAACCCAGCTCACGGGCCCGTGCGACGAGCGGGACCAGGTCGGGCCGGGTCAGCGGCTCACCTCCGGTGAGGTGCAGCTGGAGCACGCCGAGCTGCCGGGCCTGCGCCAGCACGCGCAACCACTCGGGCAGCGTCAGTTCCGGGGCATCCGGCACCGCGACGGGATTGGAACAGTACGGGCAGTGCAGCGGGCACCGGTAAGTCAGCTCGGCGAGCAGGCCCAGTGGCCTATCCACGGCCCGCCACCAGCAGACGCTGCGCGATCAGGTCTCGCAGCAGCGACATGACGTCCTCGGCAACTACGTCGTTGTATTCGTCGCTGAGCGCCTGCACCACGTCGGCGATGCTACGGCTACCGTCGCAGCGTTGGATGACAGCAGCCGCCGTCTCATTCAGGAAGAGCACTCCCTCGGGGAACAGCAGGATCGTCTCATCGCTGAGCGGGTCAGTCCCTACCCGCACCCCGCGGCGCAGCCGCGGGGTGTCGGTGAGCGACAACGCCGCTGCCCTCACCGCGCCGACCGGGAATGCTCGATCGTGTCTAGCATGCTCCACAGCACGTCAGTCTTGAACTCGAGAGCCCGCACGGCGGCGTCCTGGCTGTCTCTGGATCTACAGTGCGTCAACACGATATCCAACGCATCGGCGCATTCTTCCCGGGCCCGGGGTATCCGCGCGTCGAAATATCCGAACGCCTCGTGATTAATCCACGAGTAGTGGCGCCGCAACGCGGCTGTCCGGGTGGCCATCGCTTGTGGCGCGAACATCTCGGTGAGCGACGACGCAATACCCTCCACCCATGGTCGCGTCCGGGCAAACGTGACGTACGAGTCCACCGCAAAGCGAACGCCCGGCAAAACATGCTGTTCGTCGAGGACCTCAGCCCTGCTCAGTCCGACCGCCTCGGCTAGCGCCAACCACCGAGCGCAACCGCCGTCGCCCTCCGTTGTGCCGTCGTGGTAGGTGATTCGCGGTACCCACCGCCGACGGATCTCTGGCAATGGGCAGTTCGCGACGACGGCAGCGTCTTTTTGCGGCAAGCTCTGCTGGTAATACCACCGGTTGGCCACCCAGGCGCGCAGGTCGCCAGGATCGAGCTCACCGGCGTCCATCCGCTGGTGAAAGGGATGTTTGTCCCAATAACTGCGTTCGGTCGCCCGGAGTATGCCCTCGAACTCGTCACGACCCCACATCGGTCGGTGTTCGCCCATTCTCAAGCCCCTACTCTATAGCTCGTATTCGGCGCCGTCGTACGCGATGCTGGCGCCGGCGGCAGCAAGTTGCGCTCTTTCGGGTGCGTCGTCGAATAGCATTGGATTGGTGTTGTTGAGGTGGGTGTACACGATCTGCGTACCGGTCAGCTGGCGTAGGAGTCGCAAGCTCCCGTCCGCACCGTCGACGGGTAGGTGGCCCATCGATCGGGCCGTTGCGGTGCCGCGCTGGTGCCGGTGCATCTCGTCGTCGGTCCAGAACGTGCCGTCGACCAGCACGAGATGCGCCCCACGGAGCTGCTCAAGCAGGCGCTCGTCGAGTGCGGCCACCGATGGCAGGAACACCGCGCAGCGATCGGTGCGTTCGTCGCTGATCCGGTACCCGACGACCACGCCGGAACCTGGAGCGCTGCCGCGGGCGTACCGGGGCAGCCGAGGACCGGTGGCATCGAAGGGCTCACACCATAGCGGCGACGCCGCGCCGTGGCGATAGTGCAGTGCGAATTTCTCGCCCGGCCGAACGTCGTGCCAGCGCACTACCGCATAGCTCTCCAATGTCGGCAGCACCCCACATTGGGAAAGCAGCAGGCGCACCGCAGCGGTGCCGTATACAGGTAGCTCGCGGGCTTGGCGAAGGGACAGCAAACCCAGGGTGTGGTCGAGCTCGGCATCAGTGAGGAAAACGCCGTGGATCGGTGCCGTGGAATCGCCGGGCTCGGGCCATAAGGGAGGGCACTCGCGCAGCGCAACATCGAGCTCCGGCCCAGCATTACCCAGAAACCACGCGCCGCCACCGTCACCGACGGCGATGGTGGACGAGAGCCTCTTCGTCACAGGGCGCGAGCCTGACCGGGCGGCGACACAGACTGGACATCCGCAGTTCCATTGGGGTACCCCGCCGCCGGCGGCAGAGCCGAGGATGCGAATGCGCATCTGGGATGAACTGCTGAACTCTAGCGCTGACCCGCGTACATCGTGACTTCCATGGGGGTGTCCCGGCGCTGCCAGGCTGGCGCCACCCACGGCTTACGCATGTTCCGGCTCGACTTGTCACGCTGCTCGTCGGCACCCCAGACAATGTCACTGACAACGTGAGAGTGCCGATTGTCGATAACGACCATAGTCGACCTCCGCCGGCTCCCGAGGAGCCGTCTTGTTGGTAACGCCCCGCCCTGTTGGTCATGCCACAGCCTGTGGGCAGCGCCAGCCTACCGCTCGACGGGTTTGCGGATGCGGGTCCGTCCGCCAGCCCGCTGCCACTCGGCCCGCGCGCGGTTGGCATGCCAGTCGGCTCCGCACGTCTCGGCGATGAGCAGTGCCTCACTGAGCAGCACGCGGGCCCGTGCGTGCTCATCGCCACGGGCCAAAAAGGCGCCGTAGTCGGTCAGCGTCGTGGCACGGGCGAGCGGCATGGGCAGTTCCTGGTGGAGCTTGAGCGCCTGGGTGTAGTAGCTCTCCGCCAGTGCCCGGTTCCCGGCGCGCACCGCGAGCGCGGCCTGCCCGGTGGTCACGACGATCTTCGGCCACTGCGTGGGAAGGGCGACGGCGCGCTCTGCGACCCAGTCGATGACATGCCGCGCGCTGGCCTCTCGATCACAGGCGAGGTAGGCGGCGACCGCATCAGCCGCCCAGGGCGCAAAGGACGGATCGAGCTCGCCAGTGCGGTCGGCCCACTCCTGGAGTCGGGCGAACATCGAACATGCTGTGTCGGCATCTCCTCGGCGGTAGGCGAGGATGCCGCGGACATGAAGCTCCCACCCATCGGAGCGGTGCAGGCTGAAGCGGTCCTGATGGTGTCTGGTCGGTAGCCGCGCACAGCACAGCGCGGCCTCCTCGAGTTGACCTAGCTCCAGGAGAACCACCGCTTGGTGAGTGATGGCCAGCGGGGATGCATGCGGAAACAGCTCGGCGAGCTCGATGAGGCGCTCGAGGGCGGCGCGTGCTTCAGCCAGCCGACCCAGGCGGCACAGGCAATCGATCCAGGCCATCGCCGCCTGGAGCAAGGTGAGTGGTTCGCGTTGGCGTTCGGCTGAGCTGAGGATCCCGGTCAGAAGCCGTTCGGCGTCGGTGAACTGCTCGGCCGGTACGGCCAAGATTGCGTAGCTGAGGGCGGGGTCCCGGTACCTGTGCCGCTCCATGGACCGGCCGGTGGGAATGAGATCGGCGCATGATGCGGCGGCCGCCGCAGCTGTCCGCAAGCCGTCGGGGTTACCGCAACGATAGGCGATCGCACCCCAGGTTGCCTGTGCCGAGTCCTGCATGACCCCACTGGCCGTGGCTAGCTCGGCGGCTCGGCTGGCCCACGGCAGCGCGGCCCTGGGCCCGAACAGCGCCTGGTGGTGGAAAGACTGGTCGAGCAGAGCTTCGACAGCGAGTGCGGGATGGTCCTGTTCGGCCAGACCCACGGCCGACTCGTAACAACCCGAGGCGCGCTCCACCTGGCCGATGATGAAGCTGGCCTGTCCGAGCTCGCGCAAGGCGGCGACGCGATCCGTGGTGGACAACTCAGGCAGACCCAACAGTCGCTCGTAGACGGCGATCGCCTCGTCGTTGGCGCTGCTCGAAACGAGAGCGGCACCGAAGTCAAAGAGCAGCTCGATCGGCGCGGCCGCGCCGGCGAGCTGCACCCCTGCCGCCAGATGTTGACGAGCGGCGCGGACCGCGCCCCACCGCAG
>JBOHFW010000255.1:0-8643 GCA_050699835.1 Pseudonocardiaceae bacterium
CGTCACCGGCTACGTGCTGCCCCTGGTCCGCGACGCCGACCCCGATACCGACACGGGTGCAAGCTTGTTCGCTGCCGCCAGCCAGCACGTCTACCTGTTGGGTTGGATGGCTTCTGACGATGGCAGGCAAGCTCTCGCGCAGCGCTACCTGGTGCAGGCCCTGAGGCTGGCCCAAGCCTCCGGCGACACCAGGTTCGGCGCGCACGTGCTGGCCGGAATGAGCGATCAGGCTGGCATGCTCGGTCATCCCCGAGAGGCACTGCAGCTGGCCCTCGCGGGTCGCCATGGGCTCACCCACGCCTATAGCCCGGCCTGCGCCGCCGATCTGTGGGCGCTGCAGGCACGGGCCCACGGCGCCCTGGGCGAGTCCCGCCAGGCCGCGCACGCCGTCGCTCAGTCCGAGGCGGCGTTCGAGCGCGTCGAGCGCGACAATGAACCCGAGTGGGCGCGATTCATCGATCCGGCCTACCTCGCCGGGGAGTGGGCCAACGCCTTCGGCGACATCGCCCGCCCCATCGAGTCGACCCGCTTCGCCCGCCGCTCAGCCACCGAAGCCCGCACCCAGAACCGAGCCCGGCGCGGCGCACTCAGTCAAGCCGCCCTGGCCCGCGCCGCCCTCACCCCCGGCCACATCGACCTCGACACCGCGATACACCACGCCCACCGAGCCCTGGACCTCGCCGTCACCGTGAAATCCTCCCGCTGCACCTCGGCGATCACCGACCTCCGCACCCGCATCCAACCTTTCCGCACCGTAGCGACAGCCCGCGACTTCGACGAACAAGCCCGCCTCGCGCTGGCAGCAGGCCACCAGGCAAGTTAGTCAACGGTTAGCGCAGGTGTCCTGGTAGTCGACGCCAGGGGCATACTGGTCCCAGGTCGCTTGATCCAGCGGTCCACCGGCGCGGTTGCAGGCTTCTCGCACTTCGTCGCCAGGGAGCCGACCCTGCGGCAGGATCAACACGGGCAGGCCACCGCCTGCTCCCACCCCACGCGCCGCCCGAGCTCATCCCCAACCCGGCCGACCGTGGAACACACAACCCACTACGTTTCCTAGCCCCCTGGCGTCGATCGACGGTGGATCGTTAATGGAGGACGAATGTCGACCGCAGAAGCGAACGTCGCGGCAACTGTTGATCAGGATCGGGCCATCGACACTGTCACGGCCGCATTTATTTCGGACCCCATTTCGCGATGGGCGTTCCGCGATGCGCATCAATACTTGACCTATTTTCCGCGGCTCGTGCGTGCCTTGGCCGGCGGGGCATTCGACAGCGGAACGGCCCACTCGGTTGAAGCCTTCTCGGGCGTAGCACTCTGGCTGCCGCCGGGTGTGAATTCCGACGAGGAGGCGATGGGCGCACTGGTGGAGGAGGGGATCCCCGCGTCGGAGCAAGAGGAGATGTTCGGACTTCTCGGCCAGATGGACGAATACCACCTCACGGACCCACACTGGTACCTGTCAATGATCGGTGTTGATCCGGCGCGACAAGGGCGCGGATACGGCTCGGCGCTGCTCCGTCATGGGCTCAAGACGTGCGATGCGCAGGGCGTCCCGGCCTACCTCGAGGCGACGAGCGAGCGGAACAAGCCGCTGTACGAGCGTCATGGGTTCGAGGCGATCGGCGTCATGCAGTCCGGTAGCTCGCCGCCGATGTGGCCGATGTTGCGCAAGCCGCACTGAGCGCAGGATCGACAATCAGTTACGGCGGGGTTTACGAACGGTTGACCATCCGCCGGCTGCGGATACGAGGTCGTCCCTGGTTCCGTGATAGCCGCCGAGAGGTTTGGCCGGTCAGCGCGGCTGACCCAGCTGCCGGGGCCGCTCCCGATCACCCACATCCCACAACCTGACCGTCTGATCGGCGCTGACGGTGGCCAGGGTGCGGCCGTCCGGGGAAAACGCCACCTCGCGTATCCGCCGCCGGGCCCGCCGGCCGGTCTCATCGACCGTGACCAGGCGGGTCAGCCCGGCCAGCACGTCCCGTTCGGCTAAACCGCTGGCGCGCACGGCCTCGGCGAGCGCGGTGTCGGCATGCCGGGTCAGCGCGCCGCGAACTCCGCCGAGGTCCTGGTAGCGCGCCAGGGTCAGCGTGCCTCCAACAGGTAGTCCATCCGCCAGCTGGCGCAGGGTGAAGGCGAGCAGCGGCAGAGCCTCCCCGCTCCCGGTGTCGGCCACCAGCCGGGCTGCCAGGCCGTTCTCCACCCTGAGCCTGGCCACCTTCGCCGGCTGCTCGATGACCTCGGGCAGCATCTCGCGCTCCAGTGGGGCCAGCACGTAGGCCTCGATCGGCACGCCGGCCAGCGCCGGAAGATCACGCAGGTCATCGAGGAACTCTGAGCGCATCGCCGCAATCAGCTGCACCGGGCCCACCACCGCCTCGCGCAGCAGCTCCGCGAATCGTTGCAGGGCGTCCGGGGAGGTCCGGGTGAACAGCTCTTCGGCCTGGTCGATCACCACCAGCAGCCGCTGCTGGGGCGTGCTCGGGCCGGCCGCCAGCAGATCATCCGCCACACCGGCCTCGACACGCACCGGCATGAGCCGGCAACCCAGCGCATCCGCGATCCCCAACTCAGCCGAGCACCAGTTCGACGCCACAAACGACGAGGTCACCACACCGATCACCGCGTCGACTTCACGCAGCTCGCGGTACAGGCGTTGCTTCCAGTCCTCTCCCACGCTGATCCCGTCGCGGAGCTCGTGAGCGAGGAACGGCTCGTGGCCCGCCGCCCGAAGCCAACTCCATACCTCATCAGCGATCGCCCGGTCGGGGGTGGCATAGCTGACAAAAATCTGAGCCATGATCACCCCCGTCCTTGATCTCGTCGACGAAGAAACCGTGCCTCATCGAGACTCGGCATGCAATCCATCACGCGATACGTAGATGGCGGCGGAAATAGCCCACCGCCTGGTCAATCTGTTCCGCTGTCAGGTCATACCACTCAGCAACGTCGTCGCGTAACTCGCCGGCTGCCACTAATTCTGCAATCGTCGACGCCCGGACGTTGCGGCCCTTGATCACCGGCCGCCCGCCACGACGACGGGATCGAGTTTGATCAACGGGAAGTCTCCATCGGCGGTGAGTTCGGCCATCATTTGCCGGTCGCCTGATGTCGTTTCTGGGCCGAAATCGGCTGCCTCTACCAGCCGCTCGACTACGGGTGTCCAGATGATCTGACCGGTACTCACCTCTACCGCAAGATCCTCGGGAAGATCGGCGAACTGCTGCGCCCGTCAGACCATGCTCCTGCCTTCAGGACACATCAGTGTCGAGTATGTCGCCAGCGGGAATTCCTCGCCGGTCTCGCGCCGCAGATACTCAGTCAGCTGCCTAAGCTTCGGGATCAGCAGTTTGTCCACATCACGCCAATTGGCGAGCAATCTGGCTTCGATGTGTTCACCCCAGATGACCCACGTCGTGTTCCGCGATTCCGGGCGGATGATGGGCTCGTACGCTCGACGACCGCGTCGGTAGCCGTTGATCCAGCGGCGTGCCGTACCCGAGGTCACTCCGAGGAGCCGGTCCACCTGGGGGTCGGTGTAGACCGGCCGGTGTAGCAACGAGATCACCTGGGCCACCTACACACCATCGCACACAACCCCCACAGGGCATCGATGGCTCTCCGGCGCGCGAATCTACAGTCGCACTACCAAGTGGTACGCCGCTATGCTTGGGAGTCCGAACGCCCGAGGCCGGCCGCTGACGAACGACCGTCACTGAGGATGAGCAGGACCGCACGCGACCCGAGGGTCGGCATGCGGCGGGGTGAACTCTGGCGGAGTCCGTCTTGGGGTCGTAGTTCGGGTCCTCCGCGACCTCTTCTCGATGTTCCAGAAAGTCTGGTAGGTCACGTAATTGGCGGGTCTGACCGACCTTAGCGGCATGCCATAGCTGGTAGGCGCAGGTCGACTGGCAGCGGCAGCACGTGAAATATGTTCGATCTCATGGTGGCTCCCAGACACGACGAGCGACATGACCTGCCCGCAGACCAACGCCCTATCCCAGTGACAGAAGAACCGTCTCGCGACATTGCTTGACGCGCTGGATGGTATGCCGATCACTGATACCGAACGTCAGCAGCTGACCTGGTTGTGCGGCTTCGACACGCACACCGTCGAGGCCATCGTGGCGGTGATCACCCGCGCCCGGCAGGCCGGCCCGGGGCAGAGCTAGCCTTGACTCACCTCCTCACCGAGGTTCCGCCCCGGGGTAGCTCCCCGGGGCACCGGTGGGGGGCTCGGGAGAGGCAGAGTCATTGAACGCTGAGGAAGCGCGGACGATCGGTGCGCGCGCTCGGTTGATCCGGCGTCGTCGCGGGCTGAGCCTGGAAGTGGTGGCCGGTCTGGCCGGTATCACCGCGCAGTACCTGTCGATGTTGGAGCGTGGCCTGCGTGGGTTCAATCGGCGTGGCTTGCTGGAGGACCTCGCTAACGCGCTGGGCTGTTCCGTGGCGGACCTGACCGGCCAGCCGTACTCGCTGTCAGATCGGCAGAGCACCGATGTCGCCGCGGCTGTTGCCGGGATCAGTACGGCCTTGCATGACACCACGCTCGATGATGTGCCAGACGTGTCCGCAGGGCCGCTCTCGGAGCTGGCCCTAGCCACCGCGCGTGCCCATGCCCACGCTGATGACGCCCGTTACGGCCTCGCTGGGCAGGGCCTGGCCGGTCTGTTGATCGCGCTGCACGTCCGCGTCGTGACGGGCGGCCCCGGGGAGCGCGGGGGCGCGCTGGCCAGATTGGCCCAAGCGTGCAAGGTGGCCTACCGCCTTGCCATGGTGACCGGGAAGATCGAGCTGGCGGGTATCGCCGCCCAGCGGGGTCTCGATGCAGCCCGGCTCGCTGAGCGCCCGGACCTGGTGGGCATGCTGGAGATGAACCGGACCAGCACGCTGATCGGGCTCGGCGCCCGCCGCCGTGCGGCCGTCGTGTGCGGTGAGACGCTCCGGGAGATCTCGGCGTTGCCGGGACCGACGCCGGATGACACCAGAGTCGCCGAGGCTTGTGGGATGTTGCACCTGACCACAGCATTGATCGCTGCCCGCGAGGGTCGAACGGGTGAGGTCGCCATGCACCTCGCGGAGGCCCGTTCACTGGCGGCCCATACCGGGGAGCGCAACCACATGTACGGCCACTTCGGCCCGACCAACGTGGCCGCGTGGGAGCTAGGCCTTGCCGTCGAAGCAGGCACCGGCCCTGACGCGGCCGAACGCATCACGGCAGCCCCGATCGACCTGTCGGTGTTCAATAGCAAGGGGCGGACTGCTTACGTGCACTTCGACCTGGCCCGAGCGTGGGCACAGGCTGAGGGTTCCCACGACCAGGAAGCGCTGCGGGCACTAGATACCGCTGACCGGTTGGCACCGTTTCAGCTCCGCAATGACCCCTTAGCCCGCGACCTGGTAAGGACCCTGGACCGGCGGGCCAAGCGTCGGGTGTGGGAGCTAGACAGCTTGTAACCGCTTCGGCATTAGGGAGCGCTAGGCCTTAAACATTGTGTTGAAGCCGGGCGTGATCTAAGCCGCAGTGTGTGCCGGTGACCAACGGCACCAATGGAGCGGCCGGTCGCCGTAAGGCGGGTGGCTGGTTTCTGCGTTCGATGGGCGACGGCGACACGCACCGCGGCGCGTACTCGATCACTACCCGCAGCGTGCACGCCGTGTGCGGCGCCGAGTTTGAGCCGTTGAAGCTGACGACCGGGAAGCCGATCCTGCTGGACGGCACGCCGCCGGATCCTGACCAGATCTGCCTGGACTGCCGTGGGAAGGCTGGTCGGTGAGCGGCCTGCGGCGGGTTCACCTGCTCTGCGCTGATGAGGCGCTGGCCGAGGGCTACCGGCCCGGGGTTTACCTCGCGGTGTGTGGTGAGGTGATCGGCGGTTTGAGCCTGCCGAGTGCGCGCTGCCCGGATGAGTGCGACTGCGAGATCGCCTACTGCCCGGCGTGTCTGCGCGCGGCCACGGAGCGCAACTGGGACGCCGGGGTGGACGTGGACTGCCCGCCGGGAATCATCGTGCGGACGGCCCGGTGAGCGCGCTGGATGTCGGGGAGCAGGTGAAGTTGCTGCTGGCAGAGCGCGTGCACCAGGGGCATATCACCAAGTGCTGCGGGTTCTACTTCGACGACGGCCAGCGGATCTGGTTTCACCCGGCCGCGGCCGCGTACTCGACGCTGGTCGAGGTGGGGCGGCTTGAGCTGATCTACCCGCCGGATTCGGGGGTCTGGCGGCAGGCGGACTATGGGCCAGGGGAGCTGGTGAAAGGCGTGCACGTCTGCCTCACCGAGGCCGAGCTGGCGCGGCGAGTGCTTCTCACCGAGCGGGGGCTGTGCGAGTACAAGGAGCTGTGCGAGCGAGCGGAGTCGTCCGTCAGCGGCGGGCAGTGCGTCACGCTCGACGAGTAGAGACCCGGCCGGCTGCCGGTTGAGCGTCTGTCCCCGACCAGCTCCCGGCGGCCAGTCGGCCCCATCGCCCGAGCTAGCTTCGAAGTTAGGTCGCCGCGAGCGAGTTAGCTTTCTCATTTCCGGAGTTAACTGCCCGAGACCAGGTCTGACCTGCGTGTCGTCATGCTTGGGCCGAAGCCCATACAGCTCTGGTGTCGCCGAGTCCGACCTCAGGGCTGTTCGGGCCGAGGTGGACAACTCCGGTGTCGAACTCGGCGACAACAAGCTTCTTAACTCTGTGGAGATCGACCCCGGATCTCGCCAAATACGCCCGCCAGGCGCGGTAGATGAGATCCGCAAGTCTGCGGAAGACGTGGCAGCAGGGCGGACGGTGAGCATCGAGGAAGTCCAGGCGGAGTTCGGCCGATCTCGTGACTGAGGAACCCTTCCGCGTTCGCGTCACCGCAACTGCGCAGCACTGCCTTCGCCGGCTACCGGACAAAGTCGTGGGAGCGTGCCGTGAGTTCATCGCGGGACCGCTCGCTGCCGACCCCTACCGGCTCGGTAAGCCGTTGCAGCGGGAACTGGCGGGGTATCACTCGGCGCGCCGTGGTGCGTACCGCGTGATCTACGAGATCGACGACAGCGCCCGCACCGTGATCGTCATTCGAGTTGATCATCGAGGCGACGCCTACCGCTCCCACTGACAGCGGTGTCGCGGCAGCCGTGAGGCTGAGTGCTGATGAGGGACGCAGTGGGCGTGCTTCTACGATGTCCAGGACGTCCGCGGGGGTACGAGATAGGGGTACGTGGTCACCGAGGGGATGGGTACGGCGATCCAGGGCCGTTCGCTCGGCCAGATCGCCTGGCTGCGCCTCAAGCGCGACAAGGTCGCTCTGACCGGCGGCGGGGTCGTCGTGGGCCTCATCCTGGTCGCGATCTTCGCGCCGGTGATCGTGGCACTGTTCGGGCATCCACCGCTGGAATTCCACTATGAGAAGGTCGATCCCAACCTGCAGGTGCCCGTCGGCAACTTCGGTGGCATCAGCCCGGAGTTCCTGTTCGGCGTCGAGCCGGTCAACGGGCGCGACGTGTTCAGCCGCGTCGTCTACGGCTCACGGATCTCGCTGCTCATCGCGTTCCTCGCCACGCTGCTCTCAGTGGTGATCGGCACCGTGATGGGCGTCATCGCCGGGTACTTCGGGGGCTGGGTCGACACCCTGATCAGCCGGACGATGGACGTCTTCCTGGCGTTCCCGCTGCTGCTGTTTGCGATCGCGCTGGCCGGTGTGGTACCGGACCGGGCGTTCGGCCTGACGGGGGACACCCTGCGGATCGCGCTGATGGTGTTCATCATCGGGTTCTTCTACTGGCCCAGCATCGGCCGGATCGTGCGCGGGCAGGCGCTGTCGCTGCGCGAGCGGGAGTTCATCGACGCCGCTCGCAGCCTGGGCGCTGGCAGATCGCGGATCCTGTTCACCGAGATGATGCCCAATCTGGTTGCGCCGATCCTGGTCTATGCGACGCTGCTGATCCCCACCAACATCCTGTTCGAAGCGGCGCTGTCGTTCCTCGGCGTCGGCGTCCGACCGCCCACCCCGACCTGGGGCGGGATGCTGTCCGAGGCCACCCGCTGGTTCCAGATCGCGCCGAACTTCATGCTCTTCCCCGGGCTGGCGATCTTCGTCACGGTGCTGGCGTTCAATCTGTTCGGCGATGGCCTGCGCGACGCGCTGGATCCGCGGTCGCGCTACGTACCCACGTGGAAAACCCGAGGAGGTACCCCGAGATGACCAGGAATCGCCGAGCCGCACTGGCGCTAACGCTGACGCTGGCCGTGCTGGTATTGGCCGGGTGCGGCGGGCCGGCCTCCGGCATCGACGTATCTGGCAACACGGTCGGCGGTATCCACAATCCCTCCGACGCCAAGGGCGGCACCCTGCGGTTCGCCAACTCCGGCGACTGGGACTCCCTCGACCCGGCCGACACGTACTACGCCTACGCGTGGAACTTCGTGCGGCTCTACGGGCGGGCGCTGGTGATGTTCACATCGGCACCAGGTCGGCAGGGTGCGACGCTGGTGCCCGACCTCGCCGAGTCGCTGGGCCGCTCCAGCGAGGACGCCAAGACCTGGACCTACACCCTGCGCCCAGGGGTGAAGTTCGAGGACGGCACCCCCGTCACCAGCAAAGACGTCAAATACGCCGTCGAGCGGTCGCTGGACAAGACGACCTTCCCCAACGGGCCGACCTATTTCAACGA
>JBOHFW010000256.1:0-7752 GCA_050699835.1 Pseudonocardiaceae bacterium
GTGCGGGACTGGCCGCGATCTGGCCGACCAGGCAACGATTGCAGGGCATGCCGTGCCCGGGAGTGACGATCTCCATCTCGGACGCCAGCAGCCTCGTCCCACACAAGGCGGTGGCGGCGTCGGGCTGGCCGTCGAGGGGCAGCGGCACCACGTGCACGGTCCGGGTTGCCTCGCCGGTGACGCCGGGACGGTAGCGGACCAGCACCACCGGCCGGGCCTCTGCGACCGCCTGGTGGTCGCTGCCATTCGTGGTGATCATTGCCGGACGCTCTGGTGTAGTGCGGGCGGGAGGACTCCCGATGCCGGCAGGGTGACATCGGCGAACTGGGGCGACTCGGAGCGCGCCGGACGCGGGCGGCGCAGCAGGCCGGGTCAGCCGCGCCCACACCGGTCGGCGGTGACGCGTCCTGCCCGCCGCGTCGGTGTTGTGTACCGCCACGCAGACCGGACACCGTGGACCCGCCGGAGCGGCCAGTGCCGCCGCCCACACCTCGCGGCCGCACAACGCGGCATAGCGGCCTGCGTTGCCGGGCGCCATCGCCTCCTCGGCCACCAGGTGCTCAAAGGCGTCCAGAGCGCTGGTCACCGGCACCCCCACAGATCAGGCTGCCCTGGTCGGCCTGGGGTCATTGGGGGCACGGCGAGGCCAGGACATTCGGGGCTGGTCTTGGCCTCGCCGTGATCTTGATCGGACCGTTCTGCCCTGGGCTGTCGAGGAGGACGAGCCGACCGGTAGCACGTTAGCGAACTTGGCAATACAAGTCTACTGCGAGTTGCCAGTGATCGGCTGTCAGAGCGTCGGGGCGGAGTTTGGGGATGCCGCCGTCAGGCCATTCGAGGTCCAGCGCACCAACGCTGTCTCGTGGCCGAGCTGTACTCCGGTGGCCGGATCGATCCTGAAGGCGCCGAACATCGTGGTCGTCTGCAGCTGGGCCGCGACGGCCCAGAGGCTCTCCCGCGCCACGCTGCCAGCCGTCTGGGCGCAGTGCGTGGCGAGCACAGCGGCGGCTGCCGCCTGAACTGCCGGATAATCAGGCAGCACGCCGGTCAACGCGGAATACGCCTGCAGGAAGTCTTCTTCCGGCGGTCCCAACTCAATGGCCATGCGGCGACCAGGAAACCACTGCGCGATGCCGTAGACGCCTTCGGCGCTGGCCACCTCCTGACCGAAGTCACGCACGCCAGCCGCGACCGCGCCCATCAACCGCGGCGGCCCAGCAAGCGCGCGGGCGGCGGCGACCCTGGCCACGTCTTCCTCGAAGGAGCCCGCGCAGAACAGATCCCACGGCCCGGCAGCGTGGTCAGCGGGCAGCTCATCGGGTGGACCGATACGCGCTGTTCGCAGCCCGAGCTTCTCGGCCATCTTCACCGCACCCGCGATGACCTGCCGACCGAAGCTCCCACGCCCCTGCGCCAGCCACAGCGGCGCCTGCGTGGGTCCTCCCGCGAGATGGCGCAGGAACGGCACGGCGTAGCGACTTGTCGGGGATAGCACGGACACGACATGCCCCGGAGCCGCCGCTTCCACGTCGTCACCGGAACCGCCGTGATTCCACACCAGACGGTCAAGGTCGGGCGCGACCCGGGATGCCGCCCGCATGAGCTGCGTTGAGTACGGCCCCAGCAGCAGATCACAGCTGTCTGCCAGCGCGCGAAGACAGGTCTCCACGCGCGCCGGGTCGCTGCCGTCGTCCTGCACGACGAGCTCGGCTTGACCCTCCAGCATGCGCCACGCTTCCAGCCCAGCGGCCGCCTGCCCGCCAAACCGTGAATACCGGCCCGTCACCGACAGACATGCACCCACCCGCAGCGCTCGACCACCGACGATCGCGGTCATCGCATGTCTACCTCGTATCGAAACTCGTGACGATCCGCTGCAGCCACCGAGTCCTGCACCTCCAGCGGCGCTCCGTCGGTGTCGTAGATTGTCCGGAGCACCCGCACGACCGGCACTCCGGGCGGAAGCCGTAACTGATCGGTCTCCGGCCGCGTCGGCATCCGGGCGGTCAGCTCGTCCACCGATCGCGCTGCCGTTCGCCGGATGGGTCCGGCCGGATCCTCGATGACCGCAAGAGCGCCTCCCCGTATCAGCCGCGACTCGGCGATCGCCGTTCCCTCCGCCATGTCAAGGGGGTAGTAGCTGTCGCATAGAGCCACTGGCTGATCTTCAATCAGGAACAACCGCCGCCGGACGACGACAGGCGCGTTCTCCTCAACGCTTAGACGCATCGCCACCTCAGGTGGAGCGCCGATCGTCCCCACCTCAAGAAGGCGCTGCGCGGGGCGCTGCCCCTGCTCCGTCACCTGCGCGTTGAAGCCCGGCAGACCCGCACTGCGATGCCGGCGAAAGTTCGCGCCGGTGACCAACAACCGCACGTGAGGCTGAGGGCGGACAAACGCTCCCCGGCCTTGCTCCGTGATCACCAAACCCTCGGCTCTGAGCACAGCCACCGCGCGGCGTACCGTCGGTCGGCTGGTCTGGTACTGCTGCGCCAGCTTCCACTCGGAGCTGAGACGTTCACCCGGGGCGAGACGACCAGCCAAGATGGCTGACCGAAGATCATCGACTATGCGGTGGTACGGGAACACCGAACCCCGTCGCTCTGGCATCGGCTGGAGAATACAAGGAGCATCACGCTTGTCTGGTGAGTCGAGGCGGGCGGAACGCTCGGCCATCGACTGGACGAGATCTCGACCGCGAAAAACTCGCCGATCCCGGTGCTCCTGTCTGGTCCAAGGTCCACCTCGCCAACGTCGAAGCCCTTGGCTGCGGCACCCTTGGCTACGATCCCGAGACCGGCCGCGTCCTGCCTCACGTTCACACCAGCCTCGGGCTCAAGGAACGCTCAGCCCTCGGCCATACCAGCCATCTCCTCTCCGCACGGGTGCAATTCCTCGTCGAGATGCTGTTCGTCGAGATCATTGCGCCCACCATGCTCCGTACCCGGGAACCGGCACTGTACGACGTGCCCCTGCTCAGGTTCGGTTCCTGACGGCGGTAGGTCGCCGAGCTTGGCCCTGACAGCCCCCACTGTCCTGGGCCATCTATGCAGCCTGGCTCACGAACACAAGGGAAACCAGATGATAGTAGCAACGCTTAACCCGGACCGAATTCAACAGGTGCGGGATCTCATGGAACTTGGGGTTCCGTATATCCGAGTGCGGACATGTTCTGACTACTGGCTCTACGCAAAACTTTTTTCGTCGTCATGCCCAGTTGCGCTTGTCGATAACCTCGTGGTGGGCGCTGTTATCGCGTTCCGAAGTCAGGACAGGCCGGAAGACGTCTACGTACAGGACGTCATGACGCATCCAGAACATCGAAATCGTGGTATCGCGAGAAGCTTGTCCCGCGAGGTGGCGCAGGAGTGGCGCGGCGTAGCGATGTCTGCCATCGTGACCAGGTCATTTGGATACGGCCATCAGCACCTCTCAAGTCCAGTGCTTCGGTCGACAGAGGGTGATGCCTGCGTTGTTGACGACCTCGGGTGGCAGCTGTGCCTTACGGATCTTGTCATCGCCGATCGAAAGATAGCCGTCCACGGCGCGCTTCAGATCAGCGGAGTGCCTTCTCGGCGGAAAGGCTGCGATGATCCTCTTTTCGGGGCAGAGGCGCTTCATCGTGACGATAGCCGGGCACAGGTCGCTGTCCGCCGAGATGAGCAAGGCGGTGTCATAGCGGTCCAGCACAGCATCCTCGATCAGCGCAGCCGCGATGCTGACATCGGTCTCCTTCTCCTCATATACAGTCCAGGCTTCTCCGCAGTTCCGGCAGTGGCGGGGTTTTTCCTGGAATCGTCCGTCCACGACGGTCACTAGCGAGCTGTGGCTGGCGAGTGCATCAAGGTAGTCCGACTGGCGTTGTAGGCCCTCGGGGTCATTGCGGACGCGGGCGGTGAAGTACGTGATCTGGTTCAACGTTTGCCCAGAGCGCACCAGACTCAGAGCGAGGGCCTGCAGGTCAAGCCAGAGGTACTTCCGGCCGTGCCTGGCCTTCAACCCGAAGTAGAGGTTGAAGCCGTCAACGTAGACTGCGACGCGGACCACGATGCACCTTCCAGCGATTAATTCTGTTCATGGGGTATCCTGGAGACACACCACGCCAGGGTGAGCAACCCTGGCCCGACGGCCTCGGGTAACCGGGGCCGTCTCTTCTTGGTGCTCTGATCATGGTCACGACTCTTGCTCTTCAGGCGGCCTCGACCACAGTAGTTCGTGCCATGCGTCTGCGTGCTAAGGAGTGTGGTGGTCTGCGGCGACTGGGGATCCACTGCGCGATGCCGTAGACGTCTTCGGCACGACCTCGTTGCTTCTCTAGCGCGGGCACTGGCGATCGACGCAGGGCTGGAGCCGGCGGTCTCGCGCTGCGGCCCGACTGGCACTCCGACGACGTCGGCAAGGGCCGCATCAAGGTCGTCTACTCCGGGACACCGTCGGACACGCCGCCGGTGGTCCATCACGTGCGGCGGGACTTCCAGAACGCCGCGATCAAGGAACGACTCAAGAACGTCGACGACGAGCTGGAGATCGTGATCGTCAAGGACATGATGCTCACCGGGTACGACTCGCCGCCGCTGCACACCCTGTACCTCGACCGGCCGCTCAAGGGTGCCCTGCTCATGCAGACGCTGGCCCGGGTCAACCGCACCTACCGCGGCAAGGAGGCCGGGCTGCTCGTCGCCTATGCCCCGCTGGCCGACAACCTGCACAAGGCCCCCGCCGGGATGCCCAAACCGATGCTGACCGACCTCACCCCCGACTTCGTCGTCAAAACGCAGCAGGCCCGCAATCCCCACCTGGCGATCGAGGCGCTGCGCAAGCTGCTCAACGAGGAGTCGGCCAAGGCCACCCGCACCAACATCGTGCGCCAGCGCGCCTTCTCCGAACGCCTCACAGAACTTATGAACAAGTACACCAATCAGCAGCTGACCTCGGCGGAGGTCATCGCAGAGCTGATCGAGCTGGCCAAGGAGGTGGCCGCCGAGGCAAGCCGTGGTGCGCGCTTCACCCCACCGCTGAACTCTGACGAGCTCGCGTTCTACGACGCCGTCGCCCAGAACGAGTCGGCCGTCGCCGAGCAGGGTGAGGACATCCTCGCGAAGATCGCTCGTGAACTGGTCTCGGTCATGCGCCGCGACGTCCGAACAGACTGGACGGTGCGCGACGACGTGCGCGCCAAGCTGCGTTCATCGATCAGGCGGCTGCTCATCAAGCACGGCTACCCCCGGACAAGCAGCCGGGCGCGATCAAGCTCGTGCTGGAGCAGATGGAATCCATGGCCCCGCGCTACGCGGCCGAACGCACATGACCGACCCGCCGTTGCAGCCGGTGAGGCTGCTGCTCGACGGCCCACCGAAGGTCGGCAAGACGGTGGTGATGCGACGCTTGGTGGAGCTGCTGCAGGAGCGTGGCGCGGTGGTCAGTGGCTTCGTAACCGACGAGATGCGCGAGCGGGATCGGCGAGTTGGGTTCGTAGTGCGCGATATCGCCGGGCCGGAAGCCATCTTGGCCCACCAGGACTTTCAGACGGGTGTGCAAGTTGGCCGCTTTGGCGTGGACGTGGTCGCCTTCGAGCGGGTGTGGAAGGTGCTGGAAAACACCGAACGGACCCTCGCTCACCTGCTCGGCGAGAAGTGGACGGAGGGACGATGATCAGCTACGACGTAACAGTCACTCGTGAGGACAACCTGTGGGTCGCTCTCGTCGACGATATCGGCGCCACCGATGTCGAGCACTTCGCAGAGCTTGATGTTGAGGTCCGCGACTACATCGCCGGCATGACCGACCCCGACCCCGACGACTTCGTCGTTCGCTGGCGCTACGAAGTTAACGGCCGTGACGTGACGGATGCCCTGGTTCGCTTCATGGCCGCCGAGCGCGAACTCCGTGAGGTCATGGAAGAGGAAGCAGTGAAGGCCGCTGAGCGAGACGCAGCGAGGCTAGATGCGATCAAGGCGGTGAGGTCTGCCGGGTTGTCTCAGCGCGTCGCGGCCGACGTGCTCGGATTGTCGCATCAGCGTGTGCACCAGCTGGTGCACAGTCAGGTGAAATGATCTCCGCGTAGCCTGGTTTGCGAGGGATGGCATACCGGGTGGGTCTGCCGGTGTAGTCATCCGGACGGCGTCCATGCTGGCGGACACTGCCGCTGTCATCGGGTCACGTTGATGACCGGAAGCCACGGCACGCTGACCCGTACACTCGGGCGAACGGCAAGGCAACCCAGCGGCGAGGGAGCGGGATGGCCAGGCGGGCGGATTCCAGCGACAACGATGCGGATGTGATCGTGGTGGGGGCGGGGCCCGCGGGCTCGACGGCGGCCGCGTACCTGGCCCATGCGGGGCTGGATGTGCTGCTGCTGGAGAAGTCCACGTTCCCCCGCGAGAAGGTGTGCGGGGACGGGCTGACCCCTCGGGGTGTCAAGCAGTTGATCGACTTGGGCATCGACACCAGCACTGAGGCCGGCTGGTTGCACAACCGGGGCCTGCGGGTGGTCGGTGGGACGGTGACGATCGAGCTGCCCTGGCCCGACCTGGCCAGCTTTCCACCCTATGGGGTGGTCCGCCCGCGGATGGATTTCGACGAGCTGCTCGCGCGCCACGCCCAGCAGGCCGGCGCCCGGCTGCACGAGCGGAACACCGTCACCGAAGCAATCACTGACCCGCGTACCGGCCGCGTCATTGGCGTGCAAGGCAGGCAGGGGCCGGACAAGCAGCCGGTGGCCTACCGCGCCCCGCTCACGCTGGCCTGCGACGGGGTCAGCGCGCGGCTCGCGCTCAGCCTGGGGATGGACAAGCGCGAGGACCGGCCGATGGGTGTCGGGGTGCGCCGCTACTACACCACCCCCCGTTCCCATGACGACTTCCTGGAAAGCCACGTGGAGATCTGGGACCACTCCCGCGAGCAGGAGCCCCGGCTGCTACCCGGGTACGGCTGGATCTTCGGCATGGGCGACGGGACGTCCAACGTCGGCCTGGGCATCCTGTCGACGTCCTCGGCCTACGGGAAGACCGACTACCGGGCGTTGCTGCGGTCCTGGCTGGACGGCACGCCGCAGGAATGGGGCTTTCGCGAGGCCAACGCCACCGGCAAGATCGCCGGAGCGGCGCTGCCGATGAGCTTCAACCGCACGCCGCACTATCGCGGCGGCTTGCTGCTGGTCGGGGACGCCGGCGGCATGGTCAACCCGTTCAACGGTGAGGGCATCGCGTACGCGATGCAGTCCGCCCGGCTGGCCGCGGAGTGCGCCGCCCAGGCGATGGCCCGGCCGCAGGGCCCGGCCCGGGAGCGCGCGCTGCAGCGCTACCCTGTAGCGCTGCGTGAGGAGTTGGGGGGCTATTTCCGGCTGGGGAACCTGTTCAGCAGGTTGATCGGCCACCCCGCCGTGATGCGAGCGGGAACCCGCCACGCCTTGCCACGCAAGACGCTCATGCGCTTCATGCTCAAGCTGCTGGCCAACCTCTACGACAGCCGGGAGGGCGACACGATGGACCGGGTGATCACCGCGATGGCCCGGCTGGCGCCCAGCGTGTGACGCGACACGCCTCCCGATCAGCGAGAACGCCTGATCGAGGTCGATTTATAGGTTAGCCTCAAGGCAGCACGTGAGCGGCCCGCGCATAGGGTAGATGAGGCACAGGCTAAACGAGGGACGTTCACGAGACGGGAAGGACGGGACCGCAGTGTTGCAGCCCTACGTTCCCCTGGTGCTGATGTTGTTGCTGGCGGGGGCTTTTGCGGTGTTTTCTATCGTCG
>JBOHFW010000257.1:0-7485 GCA_050699835.1 Pseudonocardiaceae bacterium
CACGTATGCTCTCGATCACCGTCAAGGCGACTGTGTTCCTAGCCGGATCCGCCGCTAGCAGCGGCATACATCCCTGGCTCGACCAGCCGGCCCACCTCATCACCCCGGGCGTCAGGGTCGCGCAACCCGATCTCCACCATGGTCGCCAGCAACCGGGCCTGCTCATGGGACAACTGCCGGGCCCGGGCCCGCACCACCTCCACCAAATCGAAACCAGTGAGCGCGTGAATGTCGATCCCGGCCAGCAGCACACCCAACTCCGGACCCGGCGCCATCCCAGCCAGGCCCGGCGGAATCATCTGCCGCACCGTCACGACCTGAACGCTATAAGCAAGGTCTGACATTTTGGGTGTCCGAACCCGGCCGGACGAAGTCCGGTTGGGTTCGGCGGTTACGCCGCCGCCGAAATTGTCTGAGCCGAGCTCAGCAGTGTGAGGCGACGTCGCTGAGGTGTCAGCCGGTCAGCGCCGTCATGGACGCGGTGAGTTAAGGCGCTTCCAGCGCTGATCATATTCGCGGAGTTCAGCGGCTCGAGAACGCACATAGGCCTCGGCCGAGCTGGCCCGGCGGTCCGGCTGAGGGGCCATCGTGGCAGCGTCAGGCCTGGACCGGTTCGTGGTGACCGTCCGGTTGGCGTTGCGGGTGACTCTGGGTGTGGGTGCCGCAGCTGGCGCTGCGGGGATGGCACCCTCGGTGCTCTTGATCGGCGCGGCGACGGGCGCCGGGTGGTCGTTGCCCGGCAGGCTGGTGCTGGCGCCGAGGTCGGACGCCGGGGTGACGGCGACGGGCGCCTCGGCCCCGGTGTCGACCACAGTGATGGGCGTGCGGTGCGGGGTGATCAGCGACATGGACGCTGCCACCCCGACGATGGTGAGGGCACCCAACAGCGCGAACCGCTTGACTCGCCGCGACCTGGCGGGGATGGCGTCGAGCGCGCTCGTGGCCTTGGCGTCAATGGGGCGAGTGAACTCGACTGGGGCGGGCTGCGTGCTGCAAGGAACCCGAGAGGAGCTGACGGCCAGCGACACCCCGCCGAGGTCCTCCGGGCCGGCTCCGGCGGATTGCGACGCGCCAGGCAACGCCGCGGCGGCATCAGCTAACTGCGGGCGGAACAGATCTGCGGACTCGGTCCTGTTCTGCCGAACCTCAGACTGGCTCCGGACAAGGGCGGAGCGTTCTGCAGCTTTGCGGCGCTGGGACAAGCGCTGCCGTCTAGGCTCCATGTCGACACCTCCGCTGGTCCGCGGCCTGGTCGCGGCCGGTTACTCACCGTCGTTATCGCGTTACGGTGCGACACGTTACGCGCAGCACCGCAAGGCGCACACCGCGACCAGCCCACGGACGTTCGGGTGACCGGCATTAGCCCACGACGAAGGTGTAGGTCTGGTCTCCCGAGGACTTTGCGTTACCGCCGATTGTGGTGGCGGTGGCCCGGAAGGTGAGGGTGTAGGTGCCGGTAGCGCTGAAGGCCCACCAGCCGTGGCCATGGGTGCCCCGGCTGATCCCGCCCGGCCAGGTCGTCTTCTGGCAGCCAGTGGCGGAGTTGGTGTTGAACTTGAAGCTAGCTAGAGCTCACATCGGCCCTGGCGGCAGGAGAGCTCACCCACCAGCGGCTGAGGCATACCACCCTGCCGCATCAGCAACCGGCCGGTACAAACCCATTAGGCGGCGGGGATCTTCGTTGCGCTGTGACCGCCGGCGGTAGCCGGCCGAACCCGCCTACCGCTGCGGTAGTACGGTGACGGCCTCCCGGAGAACGACGCCGCGAAGGCGCTGGCCGGTCTACCGTGAGATCCGTGGATCAGTCGCAGCGCCCGAGGTGGTGGGCTGGTGTGCTGCCCACAGTGGCGTTGCCGCTGGCTGTGGGCGCCTTCACCGTCGTCGGCACCACCTTCGCCAGCCGTGGCCAGCCCCTCGCGCGTCCGTTGGACGCCGTCGGGATCGCCCTGCTCCTGGTTGGACCCGCCGCGCTGGGGGTGCGGCGGGTCCAACCAGTACCCGCGTTCGGGGTGGCGGTCGCTGGTGCCACGGTCTACCTCGGAGCCGGTTACCCGTTCGGTCCGGTGTTCCTGGCGCCGCTCATCGCGCTCTGCGTCGCCGTCACCGCCGGTCACCGCATCGCCGCGTACACCCTTGCCGGCATCGCCTTCACCGCGGTGGTGCTGGTGCGCCTCGCTGCGCATCCCAGCGAGCCGTTGTCCCTGACGGGGGTGGCCGGCGGCCTCGCGTGGCTGGTCGCGGTGATCGCCGCGGCCGAGTTGTGGCGGGCTCGCCGGGAACGCCTCGCGCAGGCTCACGCGGCCCGGGAAGAAGCCGAGCGCCGCCGGGGCAGCGAGGAACGGCTGCGGATCGCCCAGGAACTGCACGATGTGCTGGGCCACCACGTCTCGCTGATCAACGTGCAGGCCGGTGTGGCGCTGTACCTGATGGACGACGACCCGGAGCAGGCACGCACAGCGCTGGCCGCGATCAAGCAGTCCAGCCGCGAGCTGCTGCACGAGATGCGCGCGACCCTCGGGGTGCTGCGCGGCGTCGATGAGCGTCCCCCGCACCAACCGGTGCCCGGGCTGGCCCGGCTAGACGCCCTCGCCGCCGACACCCGAGCCGCCGGACTGCCGGTCACCGTCAAGATCCACGGGCCGGCGCGGGACCTGCCCGCCAGCGTCGATCTAGCCGCTTACCGGATCGTGCAGGAGGCCCTGACCAACACCCGCAAGCACGCCGGCCCGGCCCAAGCCTGCGTCGTGCTGCGCTACGACGAGCGCGGTCTGACCGTGCAGGTCGACGACGATGGTCTCGGCGCGGCCACTGCGCCGGGATCCGGCGGCAACGGCCTGCCCGGCATGCGCGAGCGTGCCCAGGCCCTGGGTGGGACGATCACGACCGGTGCCCGCCCCGACGGCGGGTTCCAGGTTCGGGTCTTCCTGCCCGCCGGTCCCGTTGCGGCGGCCCCAGCGGAAGCGGCCGACCGGTGATCGATGTCCTGCTGGCCGACGACCAGGCGCTGGTGCGCGCCGGGTTCCGGGCGCTGCTGCGGCCCCAGCCTGACATGCAGGTGGTGGGCGAGGCCGAGGACGGGGCGGCCGCGGTGCGGCTGGCCCGGGAGATCCGCCCGGATGTCGTGCTGATGGACATCCGGATGCCTGGGCACGACGGGCTGGCCGCCACTCGCGAGATCGCCGCCGACCCGCAGCTGTCCGGTGTCAGAGTGATCGTGCTGACCACCTTCACCGACGACTCCTATATCTTCGACGCGGTGCGCTTCGGGGCCAGCGGTTTCCTCGTCAAGGACATCGAGCCGGCCGATCTGATCCACGCGATCCGGGTCGTGCACCGCGGGGATGCGCTGCTCGCCCCGGTGGTGACCCGCACGCTCATCGAAGAGTTCGCCATGCGGGCCAAACCATCCCTCGTCGACCGCAAACTCACGGCGCTGATCGCCTCCCTCACCGAGCGCGAACGGGAGATCGTCACTCACGTCGCGGCCGGTCTATCCAATGACGAGATCGCCGAGCGACTGTTCCTCAGCCCCGCCACCGCCAAGACCCACGTCAGCCGAGCCATGATCAAACTGGCCGCCCGGGACCGCGCCCAACTCGTCGTCCTCGCCTACGAATCCGGCTTGGTCCGCCCCGGCTGGGTCGGCTGACCCCAGCCACTACCGCAGCTAGTTGAGAATCGAGCTAGTTGAGAATCGCTGAACGCCAGAGGAGACATGGTGATGACAATTGAGCTCAACCACACCATCGTCGCGGCCCGCGACAAGCGAGCGGCCGCGACCTTCTTGACTGACCTGTTGGGTTTGCCCGAGCCGACCCCGTTTGGGCCGTTCCTCGTGGTGACTCTCAGTAATGGGGTGAGCCTGGATTTTATGGACACCTCGGAGGACATCCGACCGCAGCACTACGCGTTCCTGGTCAGCGAGGCCGAGTTCGACACGATCTTCGATCGGATCCGAACGCGGAACCTGCGGTATTGGGCCGACCCATCACATTCACAGCCTGGAGAGATCAACACTAGAGACGGCGGCCGCGGCGTGTACTTCGATGATCCCGACGGCCATATTCTCGAGCTGCTCACTCGCCCCAACGGCAGCGGCACCGACGGAGTGAACAACACATGACGTCACGCCACGAGCACCAGCTGGTGTAGCACGACGACCGCGATGAAGACCAGTGTCACCGCAGCTCGAACAGCAGCAGCACCAGCCCGATGAGCGCGAGCACTTCCATCAACTCCTTGTCCCACCGACCCCGGCGTGCGGCAGGTGCTGGGCGGGAATGGTACCTAGCCGGCCGGCCTGGTAGTCCTCGAAGGCCGCCAGGACTTCCGCGCGAGTGTTCATCACGAACGGTCCGCCCCATGCGATCGGCTCCCGGATTGGCGCGCCACCCAGTACGACGACGTCCAGCGCGGGGTGCCGCGACTCCTGTGCCACCGCGCCACTGACGGTGATGACCTCCCCCGGTCCGAATACCGCGAGCTGGCCGGTGTGCACCGGCCAGCTCTCCGTACCGGCGGATCCGGTGCCGGACAGGACGTAGACCAGCGCGTTGTGCTCCGCCCGCCAGGGCAGCCGCAGTGTCGCGCCCGGGCTGATGGTGGCGTGCAACATCGTCATCGGGGTGTAGGTGGATCCCGGGCCGTGCTGCCCCGCGACGTCGCCGGCGATCACCCGCACCAGGGCACCGCCGTCGTGGGTCGTGAGCAGCGCCGACTCGGTGGCCCGCAGGTCCTGGTAGCGCGGCTCGGTCCACTTGAGCTTGGCCGGCAGGTTCACCCACAGCTGCAGGCCGTGGAACAGCCCACCGCTGAGCACCAGGTGCTCCGGCGGCCGCTCGATGTGCAGGATGCCGCCGCCCGCGGTCATCCACTGGGTATCGCCGTTGGTGATCTGCCCGCCGCCGCCGTTGGAATCGGCGTGCTCGAAGATCCCGTCAATCATGTAGGTGACGGTCTCGAACCCGCGATGCGGGTGCCAGGGGGTGCCCTTGGGCTCACCCGGGGCGTACTCGACCTCACCCATCTGATCCAGGTGCACGAAGGGGTCGAGATCGCGCAGATCCACCCCGGCGAAGGCGCGCCGGACCGGGAAGCCTTCGCCCTCGTACCCCGAGGGTGCGGTGGTCACCGAGTGGACCGAGCGCTCGATCGCGTGCGGACCCGGCGCCGGGATGCGGGCCAGCGTGGTGACGTCTTCAACAGTGACAGCCGGCATGTCCGCCTCCTTATTGAGCTTTCAACTATCCACCAAACGCGCCTCCCGTCCCCGGCATTCCCCGGCCGTCATCGCCGGCGTCGGCTAGCTGCTGGGGCCGATGTCGCGGCTCGCGGCGAGGAAGGTGATCAACGACGCCACGGTGGCCACGGCCGCCGCGGCCATCCCCAGGTACAGGCCGTAACCAGCACCACTGGAGAACGAGAGGACGCCGCTCAGGTTGATATCACCCAGGTCGAAATGAACCAGATCACCGACCCTGCCCAGCCCACCACTGGGGTCCGGAAACGTCACCAGGCGCAGCACGATCGTGATGAACGCCAGCGCGGATATCACCAGCGTGATCAGTGACCGTGACGCGGCTCGCATCGGTCGCCCGCCCATCGTGCCCGCCAGCACCACACCCGCCGCGGCGATCAGCAGCAGCACCGATAACCAGGCGCCAGTACCCGCGTTCCACGCGTTCACGTCGGCTGATTGGGTGATTCCGAAGAACGGGACGCGGGCGGTGAAGACGTACCAGGGGAGCAGGCTCGAGACGAACGCCAGCAAGCCCGCGCCGATGATGGCCCAGTCCAGCGCCGTCACTTTTGCCGCATCAGATCCCGCCATGTCCTGA
The DNA here is from genome assembly GCA_050699835.1 of Pseudonocardiaceae bacterium. Lineage (GTDB taxonomy): Bacteria > Actinomycetota > Actinomycetes > Mycobacteriales > Pseudonocardiaceae. The sequence goes on from JBOHFW010000257.1 coordinate 5,838, forward strand.
TCTGCCTCCCTAGGCCGCCAGGCATCGTAGGGCCTGCCCTGCTGCTGCGGCCGTCGTGGGCCCTTGGGTCCGGGCTCGTTGCTGGCGATGGCTGATCATTACGGTGTCTGGGAGTGAGCAGTGTGGTGATGGAGGCGTGGTGGGACAGCGGGATCTCGGTGAGTGAAGTCCGACCCCGAGCGTGCTCCGAAGGTGCTGGCCGACCGGATCGAGGCCCGGGCGCAGGAGTATCTCGGCGAGTGCGTGGGGGCAGACCCCAACGCGCCACGGCCCTGGTTGATCGAGGGCGTCACCGTCCGTCAGTCGACCTTGACCTACCACCTGCTGAGCGAAACCGTGGCTGGGACCGCAACTCAGGGGCCTGATCCGCAACCCGTAGCGCCAGGGAAGATCACCCAGTGCCATTCACGGGGTGAACGTCCAGGGTGGACGGACGAAGGCGCACCGTTCGCGATGCAGCAGGCTGGCCGCCCATGGGTCGCTGGCCAGCTCGGCGGGATCGGGGCAGGCACGGACCGCGTCGAGGCCCGCCGCCGTCAGCAGTGCGAGTGATCTGTCCACCGGCTGGGCAGCGATCAAGGCGGGCACCTCCGTGAGGTTGTCCAGCCCTAGCGCGGCGGTGACTGCGCGCGCCGGGGCGGTCCGGCTGATCACCAGGTCGCCGTCCAACGCGGGCATCGGCACCCCGAACATGCCGAACTGGGGCCGCCCGTTCGGCCCGCGAGCACCGAGCTGGGTTTGCAACAGGGTGGCAGCGGAGAGCAGTGAACTGCGCACGCGGCGTCCCCGCCCGTCTCGCTCACGGCCGAGCAGGCCAGCAAGCACGCCACTGGCCGCGACCAGCCCACCCAGCACGTCGAGCAGGGTCATCAGCGACCCCGCGGGATCGGCGTCGGCGGGGGTGAGGTGGTTGGGTAGGCCGGCATCGGCCTGCACCATGCACTCGGTACCCGGTGGCGGATGTGCACCCCCGGCATTGCCCCACCCGGAGGCGTGCGCGTAGATCAGCCGCTGGTTGCGCGCGGCGAGATGGTCGTGGTCCAGGCCGAGCTGCTCCGCTCTGCCTGGTGCCCAGTTGTGCAAGAACACATCGGCTTGCGCCGCCGCATCCGCCACGACGCGGCGGCCTACTGGGTTCCACAGGTCGGCCTCGAGGCGCCGCTTGCCGCGGTTGAGCGCGAGGAAGCGCGCCGAGCAGTCCCCGGCCATCGGGGGCATGGCGCGCAGCGGGTCTCCGCCGGTCGGCTCGATCCGGATCACCTCAGCCCCGAGCAGCCTCAGCACGTGCCCGGCCAGCGGCCCCTGTACTCGCCGCCCAGCCTCGACGACCACCATGCCAGCCAGCGGGCCGTCACCACCGCGGCGCTCAGCAGGTCCTGAGGTGGCTGGTCGGATTGGCTCGACGGTCCATGGCGCGGCGAACGGCTTGCTGCTGGCCAGCTCCTCGCGCCGCTCGGTGTGCCTGCGTAGCCGCTGCACCGCGACTCCGGCTGCCGCTGCCGCCCGGGTCAGCTCGGCGAACGGACACGCCTGGGTTGCGGCGTGCAGCGCGGCGGGCAGCGGGGCCACCGCCGTCGCGTAGCGCAGCATGAACGGCCGCCAGGCCCGGCTCGCCATCGTCTCGGGTACACCCAGGCTGGTCCACAAC
>JBOHFW010000258.1:0-8813 GCA_050699835.1 Pseudonocardiaceae bacterium
ACTCGGGCAGCCTCACGACATTCCAACGACGAAGTGCAGGAACCGGATCGCCCTCGCGGGGTTCGGCGTCGTGGTTGCCGTGCAGGCGGATGGCTGAAAAACCGTCCGTAACAGCGACAACCCCGACGCCGTGATCTTTATCAGTGCCGAGATCGATATCTGGATCAAGGGCGTCCAGGTGGGCGAGGTCGGCGGCCGTCGCGGGCGGCCATGTCGCCGGCGGTGAGGCGCAGTTGTAGCGCCGTGCACTGCCACCGGCGCCTGCCATCGTGGACGTGTTCTTCGAAGCGGGCGGCCATCGCGCGGACCCCGGTACGCAATGTCACCACTGCGACCGCCTCCAGAACGTCGGGAGCCTGCGGATGTACCAGCACCTTGTGCAGCCGGGGCGTGAGGTGCCCCGCCTTCTCCTGCAGCGCAATGAGGTGGGTCAGGACCTCGGGGCGCAGCATGGCGGACAACTGGTGAGCGGGTCGCCGGCCGCCGAGCGTCTCCACCATGGCGCGCAGTACCCGCTCGGCGAGGACGGAGGCTGCGGGATCGGGAGCCGGTAGCGTCGTGACCGGTGGCGGCTCGGATGTCACCGGTGCCATGGCCGGCAAGATGTCAATCAACCGGCGCAGCACTGGCCGGTACGCCTGTTGCAGACGTGGCTCGGTGATGATGGTGGTCAACGAACCCTCCTCGTCGGTAGGACCACGCAGCATGTGCGCGGTCAATCGACGGCGGGGCCGGAGACGCCGTAGGTGCGGTCCACGGTTTGTGGAGCGCGGGCACCGGGTCGAAGGAGGGGCAACGGCCCGATAGCAGAGAGTATGCATGGTGTCGCAGAGCGTTGTCAGTAACCGTCGCCGAACCGGGTGGAGATCTGCGCCCTACCGGTTTACTTCGGTATTTTGATGCCGCTTCGTGGTACACGAGCTTTCAGCCCGCCGGCGAGCCCAGTCAAAGCACACCACCGCGGCCGCGCTGGCGACATTGAGCGATTCGACGTTGCCCGCCATCGGGATGCTGACCCAGCCGGTGAAGTGCGCGGCGACGGCGGGGGAGACCCCCGTCGTCTCGTTGCCCAGCACGTAGGCCACCCGCGGCGGCGGTGGATCGCTGAACAGCGAGGCAGCGCCTGGAGCTGAGCCGGACAGTCCGAGCACCGCGAACCCCGCCGCTCGTAGCGTGGCGCAGCCCTGCTCCGCGGTGGAGCTACGCAGGATCGGGGCGTGAAAGGCCACCCCCGCCGAAGCCTTGATCACCAGCGGGTCGATCGCGGGGACCCCCCGGCGGGGCAATACCACGCCGTCGATTCCCGCGGCGGTCGCCGTGCGCAGGATCATGCCCACGTTGGCCGGATTAGTGATCGCGTCGAGCACGAGCACCGCCGATCGGCTGCCCAGTGCCGTCAGCGCGCCTTCCAGCGGGCGCATCTTGGGCGCCACCACGTCGGCCAGCACGCCTTGGTCGTGCCGGCCATTGCCGGCGAGCACCTTCACCCGGTGCGCCGATGCCCGCTGCACCGGTACCTGCCGGTGAGCCGCCGCGTCGAGGATTTCCCCCAGAGTGTCGCCGCGGGCATTGGTGGCCACGATCACCTTGTCGATGGTCAGCGCCGGGTCGATCAGTGCTTCCAGCACCGGTTTGCGGCCGTAGACGGTGATGAAGACGTCCCGCGGGCTTGCTGTCTGCTGACCGCCACCCTCTCGGCGTGTCCGGCTCTCCTGCACGGTGTGTCGGCCTCCTGGGCACGATTGGTTGGAGTCACGGAGATGATGTCGGTGGGCCGGCATCAAGCGACATGGCTAGGTCTAGCCGAGGTCCTGGGACCTTGAGCTGCCGGTCATCTAGTCTAAGCCGGGCCACCGGTCTTCTCGCAGCTAGAGGCAGTGATCTGGGGAGGTGCCGTTGTCAGGATGAGGGTCTACATCCCCGCCACGCTCGCGATGCTGCGGACGCTGGTCGATTCGGGGAAGCTGGTTCCGGTCGCAGGCACCGCCTTTGCGGTTACCCCGATGCTTCGTGAGTCCTACGCCGCTGGGGACACCGAAGAACTGGAGTACGCGGCGATGAACGAGGCGGCTCGGGCGTCCCTGCGGTTGCTGGCCGCCGAGCTCGACGGTGACTCGGCGGCGCTCCCACGCCGGGTGGTGGTGGCCGCCGACGTCGAGCCGGTGCGGTTGCGCTCCGATCTTGACGATGCCGCCGTCACGATCGCCGACGCAGTACCGTTCTCGGCGGTCGCCGCCGTGCACGTCGACCTGGCTGAGGCGGAGGATGCGGTGCGCACCGCGGCGACGGTGGTGAACGCCGCCGACCTCGGTGATCCGGACGCCGAGTTCGCGATCGGCGATGCCGAAGATCACGAGATGGCCTGGTACGCCACTCAGGAGATCCCTTTCCTGCTCGATCTCCTCTGATTCCCGCCCCACATCGCTGGCGTGTCGTGCCTCCGTGCTCAGTGTGGGTTGCCCGCTACGGAGCATCGAGCCGGAGAGCGCGACACACTGTGCACAAGGACACGACACGCCGGGCATGGGGGAGCGACACGCCAGGGGTGGGGAAAGGCGGGAGGTTCCGATGGATGCGGTCACGTTTACTCCGGCTCCGCGTAATGAGGGTGTCCGGGGCTATCTGCCGGGTAGTGCGGAGCGTGCGTCGCTGAGCTGCGCACTGGCGGAGTTATCGGCCCAGCGGGCCGAGCTGACCATGACCATCGGCGGGGTACGACGGATGGCAGCGGGGCAGTCGTTTGACGTGGTCACCCCGCACCGGCACACCCACGTGCTGGGCACCAGCGGGCAGGCCAGCGCATCCGACGTCGCCGATGCCATCGACGCCGCGATGCAGGCCGCCCCGGCGTGGCACGAGCTGCCCTTCGACGAGCGCGCCGCGATCCTGCTGCGCGCTGCGGACCTCGCGGCCGGCCCGTGGCGTGACACGCTCAACGCCGCCACCATGCTCGGCCAGTCGAAGTCGGTGCAGCAGGCCGAGATCGACGCGGCCTGCGAGCTGATCGACTTCTGGCGTTTCAACGTGCACTATGCCCGCCGCATCCTCGCCGAACAGCCGGACTCAGTGCCCGGTGAGTGGAACCGGATGGATCACCGCCCGCTGGACGGGTTCGTCACCGCGATTACCCCGTTCAACTTCACCGCAATCGCCGCCAACCTGCCCACCGCGCCCGCGTTGATGGGCAACACGGTGGTGTGGAAACCGACCCTGACCCAGCAGCTCGCCGCGCACCACACCCTGCGGCTCCTCGAAGCCGCCGGGCTGCCGCCCGGGGTGATCAACCTGGTGACCGGGCATGGACGGGTGGTCAGCGAGGTGGCGCTGGCGCATCCGGACTTCGCCGGATTGCACTTCACTGGGTCGACCGCGACGTTCAAGACGCTGTGGCGCACTATCGCCGATCATCTGGATAGCTATCGCAGCTACCCGCGAATCGTGGGGGAGACCGGCGGGAAGAACTTCATGCTGGCGCACCCTTCGGCCGACCCGGCGGCGCTGACGACCGCGCTGGTACGGGGCGCGTTCGAGTACCAGGGGCAGAAGTGCTCCGCAGTCTCCCGGGCCTACCTCCCCCGGTCGTTGTGGGAGAGCGGCCTGCGAGAACAGCTCGCCGACACCACGCGCACGATCAGCTACGGGGACGTCGCCGATCTGTCCCACTTTGGCGGCGCGGTGATCGACGCCCGGGCTTTCACCAAGCACCGCGACCTCCTCGCGAGGGTCGCCAGCGACCCGTCGATCAAGGTTCTCGCTGGCGGCGGCTGCGACGACTCGCAGGGCTGGTTCGTGCAGCCCACAGTCCTGCTCAGCGACGATCCCCAACACGACGTGTTCGTGACGGAGTACTTCGGGCCGATCCTCGCGGTGCACATCTATCCCGACCACGACTATGTCAAGGTCCTGGATGTGATCGACTCCACCAGTCCCTACGCCCTGACCGGCGCGGTCTTCGCCACTGACCGGCACGCGCTGGCACAGGCGCGCCGCGCGCTGCGCTTTGCTGCGGGCAACTTCTACCTCAACGACAAACCCACCGGCGCGATCGTGGGGCGCCAGCCCTTCGGTGGCTCGCGCGCCTCGGGCACCAACGACAAGGCGGGCTCACTGGCCAACTTGCTGCGCTGGACCAGCCCCCGCACTATCAAGGAAACCTTCACTCCACCGGCCGACCACACCTATCCGCACATGCGCCGGGGAGCGGGACCGGCGTAATCACGCTATGTCCGCCTGTCTCGCATGGTCGATGCTCGACACGGAACTCGCGAAACCCGCGGCGGCGGTAGTTGCTCAGAGCGTGCGGATGGTCGAGTGACGTGGTCTGCAGCCACACCCGGTCAACGTCACCGAAGTCCCAGGCGAGCCGGGTGGCGAGGGTGAGTAGGTGGCCGCCGAACCCGCGTCCGACGAATTCCGGAATCAATCCGAACTTGGTGATCTGGACGTCGCGTGGGGGACGTGGTTGCAGCTGCACCAGACCGATGGCCTCCTCGCCGAGGCGAGCAATCCAGGTCCGGACGCCGGAGTAGGCCAGCAGGTTGCGCCAATGCTGCTCGGACCACGCCAGGCTCGACCAATGATGTGGCATGGCGATCCGGCGGTGGGTCGAGCGGATCAGCGCTAGCTCAGCGGCCCCCACGCTGGTGAGCGTCAGGTCAGCGGGCGGCACCTTCGCTGCGACGAGCTGGTTGCGAGAGGTCATCTCCAGGAAGGTGACGATCTGGTCGATGAGCACCACCTCACCGTGCCATAGACCTATGCGTTCCCGTCATCGACGACCGCTGTTGTGGATGCTGGCTGGCGGCAGCTAGCCGTTCCGCTCGGAAGGTCAAAGGATCTCGTTCCCGACTGAGCAGCCTCTCCATGGCGATGTGGAAGTGCGCCACCTGCATGTGGGCCATCTGTGAGGATGGAGTCGAGTTCGGCAACGAAGGACGTCACTAGCTGCGGTTTTGTGTCATCGAAAACGTAGTCAAAGTACCTCATTTGGGTGCCGAGAGAAATCCAGCCTCGCCATTTCTCCCACGTCTCGTCGTCGATCCATCCCTTCTTGTGTAACTGAAAAGTCTGCTCAAGGATCTCAATTGTAGCCCGCACGTATCTGTAACACAGCTTTTCTTCGGCGGTCATCTCTTTTCAGGCGCCCCACATCGATGCAGCCTGCGCTTTATCGAGATCACTTTTTCGATTCTCGTCCAGCTTCACCCAGACATCATTGAGAACTGGCTTCTTGTCGGATTCACGAAGAAGATCCACATACTGTCTGGCCAGCATATAGTACAGTTCGTGACCTTGTACGAGGACTTGATTGCTAGCCTGCTGGCGTTGAAATAAGACCTGCAAGCCAACGAAGATCAAGCTTGGGCCAAGCACAGCGAGCTGTATTAGTTGGAATACATCCACAGCGCCTCCATAAGATCAACGGGACGATCCTCGACGTGAGTGACGACAAGCACGATCGGTAATCGCGGAGTCACGTCGTGACAATATCCAGCTAGTAAGGGAACTAACACGCGACGCTAGCGTAACCGAAGATTAACCGGATTCGGTGAGCGCGGCGAGCAGCCGCCGGACGGACATCGCGCGCCGGTGGGCGGCACCGTCGAGCTCGTCCAGCGCGCACTCCGGGTCGGCCGGCGGGCCGAGATGGGTGCACCCTCGCGGGCAGTCCGCGATCGCTTCAGCCAGATCACCGAAGGTGCGGACCACGTCGTCGGGCCGCACGTGCGCCAACCCGAAGGAGCGGATCCCTGGGGTGTCCACCACCCACCCGCCATTCGGCAGCGGTAGCGCTATCGCCGAGGACGAGGTGTGCCGGCCCTTGCCCACCCCGCTGACCGCCGCGGTGGCCCGGGCTGCCTCCGGTACCAGCCGGTTCACCAGCGTCGATTTGCCCACCCCAGAGTGCCCGACCAGCACTGACACCCGATTTTCCAGCCGCGAGGCCACCGCGTCCACCCCGATCCCTGGGCTGGTGACCAGCACCGGCAACTCCAGCGCCGCGTACCGTTCCAGCACCGCCTCCGGCGCGGCGAGATCCCGCTTGGTCAGGCACAGCAGCGGTTCCAGACCACCGGCGTAACCGGCCACCAGGCACCGGTCGATCAGGCCGAATCGGGGCGGCGGATCGGCCAGGGACGCCACGATGAGCAGCTGCTCGGCGTTGGCCACCACGATCCGCTCGTAGGGGTCGGTGTCGTCAGCGGTGCGGCGCAGCACGCTGGATCTGTCATCGACGCGGACGATCCGGGCCAGCCCATCCGGTGCGCCGCTGACGTCACCGACCAGCCCGACCTGATCGCCCACCACCACCGGGGTACGCCCGAGCTCGCGAGCCCGCATCGCGGTGATCCGCACCTCAGGGTCACCCTCGGGCGCGCAGGTCCACCGGCCGCGGTCCACCGCCACTACCATCGCGCTGGTCGCGTCCGCGTGCTCGGGGCGGCGCTTGGTGCGGGGCCGGGAACCGCGCCGGCCCGGCCGGACCCGGACATCGGATTCGTCGAGACTGCGTCCCCCACTGCGTCCCCCACTGGGACCACCGTGGGATCGGCTTCCCGGCCGGCTCAGGCGCCACCGCCGGCCAGCATCGCCGACCAGCTCGCCGGGAACTCGGGCAGCGTCTTGGACGTCGCGGAGATGTCATCGACGGTGATCCCGGGTACCACCAGGCCCAGGATCGCGCCCGCCGTGGCCATCCGGTGATCTGCGTAGGCGATCCAGGGTCGGCTGGGATTCCCGCGCAACGACCGCGGACGGATCTCCAGGCCGTCGGGGGTTTCCTGGACGTCGCCGCCGAGCGCCCCGATCTCGGTGGCCAGCGCGGCCAGCCGGTCGGTCTCGTGCCCGCGGAGGTGGGCGATCCCGCGCAGCCGCGATGGTCCGCTGGCGAGCGCGGCCAACGCCGCCACGGTGGGCGTGAGTTCCCCGATATCATGCAGGTCAGCGTCGACGCCCTCGAGTCGATCGGGGCCGCGGACGGTCAGCCCGTGCTCGTGCAGGTCCACCTGGCAGCCCATCTGGGCCAGCAGCGGGCGGATCGCGTCGCCGGCCTGGGTAGTGCGCTGCGGCCAGCCCGGCACGGTGACCTGCCCACCGGTAACCGCAGCCGCCGCCAGGAACACCGTCGCGTTGGACAGGTCCGGCTCGACGTCGTAGTCGCCGCCCGCGACGGGACCCGGCAGCACCGTCCACCACGTGGCGCCGTCGGTGTCGACCGCCACGCCACGGTCAGCCAGCATCTGCACGGTCATCTCGATATGTGGCCGGGACGGGACCGGCGGGCCCTCGTGATGGACCGTGATCCCGTTGTCGTAGCCGGCGGCCGAGAGCAGCAGGCCGGAGACGAACTGGGAGGAGCCCGACGCGTCGATGTGCACCTCACCGCCAGCCAGCCGACCGGTGCCGTGCAGCACGAACGGCAATGCCTCGCCCTCGATCCGGCAACCGAGTGTCCGCAGCGCTCCCAGCACCGCGCCTATTGGTCGCTGCCGGGCCCGCTCGTCGCCATCGAAGCGAACCGGGCCCTGCGCCAGCGCGGCCAGCGGCGGCACGAAGCGCATCACCGTGCCAGCCAGCCCGCAGTCCACGTCGGCGGGGCCTCGCAGGCCGCTGTGCGCGGAGACGTCCAGCTCGTCACCGTGGCTGGTCACCGGCACTCCCAGAACGCTCAGTGCGCTGGCCATGAGGTCGGTGTCCCGGCTGCGCAGCGCTCGCCGGATGGTGCCGCCGGTGCCGGCCAGCGCGGTGAGCAGCAGCGCCCGGTTGGTAATCGACTTCGATCCCGGGACGGTGACGGTGGCCCGCACCGGTCCGTGCGCCAGCGGCGCGGCCCATGGCAGCCGGGTGGAGGTGGTCATGGTGCCATCATCGCGCAGGCGGGCATGTCACGATGACCCCATGTGTGGCAGGTACGCCTCGACTAAGAATCCCGCGACGCTGGCGGTCGAATTCGACGCCCTTGACGCCACCGACGGCGCGGCGCCCGGGGCCGACTACAACATTGCGCCGACCAAACCGGTGCTCTCCGTGGTGACCCGGCACCCGCGGGCCTCCGACGGAATCCCCGACCCGGACCGCACGGTGCGGAGCATCCGGGTGATGCGCTGGGGACTGGTGCCGCACTGGGCCAAGAACCCGAAGATCGGATCCCGCATGATCAACGCCCGGGCCGAGAGCGCGGCCGGTAAGCCCGCGTTCCGGGACGCGCTGGCCAGGCGGCGCTGCCTGCTCCCGGCCGACGGCTGGTACGAGTGGCAGCGTTCGGACGCTCATAAGCAGCCGTTCTTCATCACCCCGGCGAATGGTTCCAGCCTCGCCTTGGCCGGCTTGTGGTCGAGCTGGCGGGGCCCGGACACCGAAGCGCCCCTGGTGACCTGCACAGTGCTGACCACCGACGCAGTGGGTCCACTCGCCGAGATCCACGACCGGATGCCGCTGATCCTGCCCCCGCAGGCCTGGCAGGCCTGGCTGGATCCCGACTCCGCCGATACCAGCGACCTGCTCGCGCCACCGGCCGCTGCGCTGGTCGACGCGCTGGAGCTGCGGCCGGTGTCCACGGCGGTAAACAACGTCCGGCGTGGCGGTCCGGAGCTGGTGGAGCGCGTCGAGCCGGAGCAGCCCGCGCTGCTGAACCTGGACCAGCCCCGGTGACTGCACTGACCATCCCGACGCCGCACGGCCCAGCCCAGGTCGAGCTGCACTGCGGGGAGCCGGGCACTGCGGCGCTGCTACTCGGGCACGGAGCAGGGGGCTCCACCAGCGCACCCGACCTGGCGGTCGTCACCAAGACAGCGGCAGCGGCCGGGATGCAT
>JBOHFW010000259.1:0-7952 GCA_050699835.1 Pseudonocardiaceae bacterium
CAGCACCGTCGGATCGTGGTGTCCAGTGCCAAGGAGCGGCTTTTGCTGGCGGCGTTGGTGGTGCATGTGAATGAGGTGGTCTCTGCTGAGCGGTTGATCGAGGTGCTGTGGGGTGCGGAACCTCCGGCTACTGCGGCGAACACGTTGCAGACTTATGTTTCTCATTTGCGTAAGGCGTTGCAGCCTGATCGTGCGCCGCGGGCGCAGGATGGTGTGTTGTGTACCCGGGCTCATGGTTATGAGTTGATCGTTCCGCCGGAGGCGATTGATGCGGTGCGGTTTGAGCGGTTGGCTCATGCTGGTCGGGATAAGTTGGCTGCTTCGCCTGAGCGTGCTGCGGAGATTCTGCGGGCGGCGAGTGCGTTGTGGCGGGGTGAGCCGCTGGTGGAGTTTGGGTTCGAGCTTTTCGCTCAGGCGGAGATTGCTCGTTTGAGCGAGTTGCGGGCTGCGGCGGTGGAAGATCGGGTGGAGGCTGAGCTTGCGCTGGGTCGGCATGTGGCGCTCTGTAGTGAGTTGAGTCGGGCGGTGGCCGAGTATCCCTTGCGGGAGCGGTTGTGGTCTCAGTTGATTCGGGCGTTGTATCGTTCCGGGCGCCAGGCTGACGCGTTAGCGGCTTATGCTCGGCTGCGGGATCAGCTCGCCGAGCTGCTCGGTATCGATCCGAGCCCTGAGCTGGTCCGGTTGCATAAGGCCGTGCTGGCCCAGCGGCCCGACCTGGACTGGCGACTGCCGGAACCTCAACCCGTCCAGGTGCGGTCCGTGCCGGCTGAGCCGCCGAGCGCGGACGGACTGCTGCCGGCGGCGCGGGCTGCGCTGGCGGCATATGACTGGCAGCGCGCCTTCGACCTGCTTTCTCGTGCCGAGCAGGTGGCGCCGCTGGCGGCGGAGGATCTTGATGGCCTGGCTGAGGCGGCCTACTGGTCGGGGCATTACCGGCAGGCGCTGCCCGCGCGGCAACGTGCCCACCACCTTTATCTGCGGGCCGGTGACCACCGCCGGGCCGCCGTGGTCGCCGTCTTCCTCTCGATCTGGCACGCGAGTTTTCGACAGCTCGCGGTGGCCAGCGGTTGGTTCCAGCGCGCCCAGCGCTTGCTTGCATCCGAGCCCCCCTGCGCCGAGCACGGTTACCTGTCCTGGGCGGCGATGATCATCGCGCTGCGGCTGGATGACCATGAGAAGTGCTTGGTTGCCGCCCGGTCGATGTACGACCTGGGCGTACGGTACGGTCTCGTCGATCTCCAGGCCGTCGGGATGGTGTTCCAGGGTGGGGTCCTCATCCGCCGCGGGCAGCCTGTGGAGGGATTGTCCCTGCATGATGAGGGCATGGCGATGGCGGTCGGTGGGGAGCTGGGCCAGCTTGCCACCGCGCAGGTCTACTGCCAGGTCGTCCGCACCTGCTATGAGCTGGGTGACTATCGCCGTGCCCGCGAGTGGACCGAGGCCATTGAGGACTGCTTCCAGTGCACCGGGCTGAACGCCATTTCCGGCGACTGCCAGACGCACCACATCTCGATCATGATCAGTCGCGGTGCTTGGGCGCTCGCTGAGAAACTGGCCCGCGAGGCTTGCGCTAGCACGCAGTGCTTCGATCCAGCCCATGCCGGCCTCGCCTTCGTCGGCATCGGTGAGGTCCGGCTGCGGATCGGTGATCTCGCGACTGCTGAGGAGGCCTTCGTCAAAGCCCAAGAACTGGGCGCCAGCCCGTTGCCCGGTTTGGCCCGGCTGCAGTTGCGGCGCGGCCACCCAGCCGAGGCCGCAGCGTTGATCAATACGGGGCTGGCCGGCGAGGGTTGGGACCGCTTGGACCGCAGTAGGCTCCTTCCCGACCAGGTGACCATCGCACTGGCCGTCGATGATGTCGACACGGCCCGCGCCGCTGTCACCGAATTGACTGAGGCGGCGCGCAGTTACGGCAGTAAGGCACTGCTTGCGGCAGCTAAGTGCGCTGCTGGTGAGCTGGTGTTGGCCACCGGCGAGGGTTGCCCGCTGGCGTCGTTGCGCCGCAGCGTCGAGCTGTGGCGGGAGGCTGAATCGCCTTACGAGAGCGCGCGGGCTCAGGTGCTGCTGGCTACTGCGCTGGATCGGGCCGGCCAACCTGACGCGGCGCGAGTGGAGCTGACCGCGGCCCGAGCCTGTTTCGAGCGTCTCGGTGCCCGGCTGGACGCTGAGGCCGCTGCCGAACTGCTGGACGCCACCCGCGATCGAGCCCTGTCCTAGCCACTGGCCTCGAGTGCGCGGCTACCCTATCGACATGCTCCTAGCTCGGCCAGCTACGGGAAGGGGGTATGGAGGGAACGTTGGAGTTCGCGATTCTTGGTCCGTTGGAAGTGCGGGATCAGCACCGCCGGATCGAGGTGTCCAGTGCTAAAGAGCGGCTTTTGCTGGCAGTGCTGGTGGTGCATGCGAATGAGGTGGTCTCCGCTGAGCGGCTGATCGAGGCGCTCTGGGGCGCTGCGCCTCCTGTTACTACGGCGAACACTCTGCAGACTTACATTTCCCACTTGCGCAAAGTGCTCGAGCCCGACCGTCCTCCGCGAGCCAAGGGCGGCATACTGCGCACCCACGGTTACGGCTATGAGCTGGCCGTCGCGCCCGAGGCGGTCGATGCCGCGCGGTTCGAGCAGTTGGCCCGTGATGGCCGCGATGTGCTCGCCTCCGACCCGGAAAAGGCGGCCGAAATCCTGCGTGCCGCACTGGCCTTGTGGCGCGGTGCGCCGATGGCCGAGTTTGGTTTCGAGCTTTTCGCTCAAGCCGAGATCGCCCGGCTGACCGAGCTGCGCGCCGCGGTGTTCGACGATCGGGTTGAGGCCGACCTCGCGTTGGGTCGGCACGCGGCGCTGTGCTCCGAATTGAGCAGGGCGGTGCGCGAGCAGCCGTTGCGTGAGCGGCTGTGGTCTCAGCTCATCCGGGCGCTGTATCGCTGCGGGCGGCAGGCCGATGCGCTAGCGGCCTACGCGCGGTTGCGCGACCAACTCGCTGAGCAGCTCGGCATTGATCCGAGCCCTGAGCTGGTCCGGCTGCACGAGGCCGTGCTCACCCAGCGTCCCGATCTGGACTGGTCATCGTTGCAGCCGCAGACCAGGCCTGGGTCATCCGCACCGGCCGAGGAGCTTGCTCCCGAAGAACCGCTGCCCGCAGCTCGCAGTGCGTTGGCCGCGCACGACTGGAGGCGGGCCTTCGAGCTGCTGTCCGCCCAGGATCAGGTAGTACCGCTGAGCGCGGAGGATCTCGATGGCCTGGCCGAGGCGGCCTACTGGTTGGGGCACGACCGGACGGCGCTGGCCGCGCGACAGCGTGCCCACCACGCCTACCTGCAGGCCGGTGGTCGCCGCCGAGCCGCCCTCGATGCGATCATACTCACGGTTCAGTACACAGGTTTTCGGCAGTACGCGGTCGCCAACGGCTGGTTCCAACTCGCACAGCGGCTGCTCGAGACCGAGCCCGAGTGCACCGAATACGGCTACCTGTCCTGGGCGGCGATGATGGTCGCGCTGATGAGGGACGATCCTGAGAAGTGCTTGGCTGCCAGCCGGTCGACCTATGAGATAGGCGTACGACGCGGTGTTGCCGATCTGCAGGCCGTCGGGTTGGTGTTCCAGGGCGGGATGCTCATCCGTCGCGGGCAGGCAGCGGAGGGACTAGCCCTGCATGACGAGGCGATGGCGATGGCCGTCGGCGGGGATCTTTCGCAGCTTATCACCGTGCAGATCTTCTGCCAGGTCGTCCGCACCTGCTGCGAGCTGGGTGACTATCGCCGCGCTGAAGAGTGGAACAGGGCAATCGAGGACTGCTTCGTGCGCACCGGGCTGACCAGCTTTCCCGGCGACTGTGAGGCCCACCGTGTCACGATCATGATCCATCGCGGCGCCTGGGCGCTCGCGGAGCAGGAGGCCCACCGGGCCTGCGCAAAGGCGCAGTGTATCGACCCAGTCCATGTCGGCTTCGTTTTCGCCGGCGTCGGTGAGATCCGGCTGCGGATCGGCGACCTCGCCGCCGCCGAGGAGGCCTTCGCCAAGGCCGAGGAGTTGGGGGCCAGCGCGCTGCCCGGCCAGGCCAGGCTGGAGCTGCTGCGTGGACGCTCCGCCGAGGCGGCCGCGTTGATCAATGAGGCGCTTGCCAGCAGACGCTGGGATCGCTTGGACCGTACTCGGTTGCTTCCCGACCAGGTGACCATCGCGCTGGCCGTCGACGATCTCGACACCGCCCGCGCCGCCACGACCGAACTGGGCGAGTCGGCGCAGATCTACGGCAGCGCGGCGTTGCTCGCGGCGGCCGAGGCCGCCCGCGGCGCACTGACGCTGGCCACCGGCGAGGATGATCCGCTGCCCTCGTTGCGCCGCAGCGTCAAGCTGTGGCGGGAGGCCGAATCGCCCTACGAGAGCGCACGCGCCCGGGTGCTGCTGGCCACCGCGCTGAAACGGGCTGGCCAGCCCGAGGCGGCTCGCGTGGAGCTTGCCACTGCCCGGAACTGTTTCGATCGTCTCGGCGCCCGACTAGACGCTGAGGCTGCTCACGCGCAGTCGCCGACCACCGCCGAGTATCGAGCATCGTCCTAATCCACCAGGTCAAATTCCTTGGTTTTGGCAACGGCAAGCATCGCTGTCCACTGCGCCGTGCTGAACGCGAGTACCGGGCTTCGTGCCCCTAACTTGGTGTCTCGCACACCGATCCAACCGGACACCTCAGCGGTGACCTCGAGACAGCAGTTCTGCGCATCCGATCGCGTCGACTTGCGCCATCCGGTGGCGCTGCGCAGCGCTGCGAGCGCGTCGTGGTGGTTCATTGGAGCTCCTCGGCGATTCGCTGGATCATGGCTGGAGACTCATCCGGGCTCAGGGCTTGAACCTGCAGGCGGGTCAGGGCCTGGCGGTACGACTGGATCTCAGCGGGATCCTCGTAGTAGATACCCCGCATTCGAGTCTCGACATAGACCACTCCTGGGTCGCTGTGCAGCTCGGGCGGAAAGGTCAACAGCGTGAAGGAACCCTCGGCACCCGCATGGGCTCCCGCGGTCACCGGGAGAACCTGAAGATCGATGTTGGGCCGCTCGGCCAGCTTCACCAGCCGCTCGAGTTGCTCGCGCATGACCTCCGCACCACCGACCTGCCGGTGCAGCACGCCCTCGTCGAGGACCGACCACACCTGCAGGGGCTCGTCCGCGCGCTCGATGAGCTGCTGGCGAGCCATGCGGAGCTCGACGCGGCGCGCAACCTCATAGTCGGGCCGGGCCCTCTCGCCCGCGCGGATAATGGCCTGGGCGTAGGTCGCTGTCTGCAGGATGCCGGGTACGACCAGGCCGTCGTAGCTCTGCAGCTGGGCTGCCGATGCTTCCAACCCGAGGAAGAGAGCGAAGTAGTCGGGCACGGCATCGGCGAGCCCAACCCACCAGTCACGCCCCTTCTTGGCCTGCTTGAGCAAGTCTCGGAAGAACTCGATCCGGTCGGGGTGGCCATACCAGGTCAGCAGGACCTCGACGTCGCCGGCGCTGGGGAGGTTGCGGCCGGTCTCCAGATGGCCGATCTGGGCGACCGTCCTGCCCAGACGGGCTGCCGCCTCCTGGCGGGTGCGTCCACTGGATTCCCGCAATCGGCGAAGCTCATAGGCGATCCATCGCTTGAGAGCAGTGGGTGAACTCGACGCGACCATGGGGCCCTTCCCCATTCCTGAACTGCGCATCTACACAGACTGTCACTGGCGTTGTCACTCGAACAGGCAGGGTGCGTCATGTAGCCCACAAACTCGTAGCACGCTACTTTGTAGTGACGGTATAAGCTGGGTGGGGATTCACGGGTATGTCTCTTTGGTGCTGCTTGGGCAGCATGGGCGTAAGGACTTAAGTACTACTGGAGCATCACTGGAGCGGAGTGTGGAGGCACGGGTGGAGTTCGCAATCCTCGGTCCGCTGGAGGTGCGTGACCAGCACCGCCGCATCGAGGTGCCCAGCGCCAAGGAGCGGCGGCTGTTGGCCGTGCTCGTGGTGTACGCGAACGAGGTAGTCTCGACCGACCGGCTGATCGAGGCTCTCTGGGGTGCCACACCACCGGCCACTGCGGCGAACACGTTACAGACTTACGTTTCTCACCTGCGTAGAGCGCTTGAGCCGGACCGCTCGCTGCGAGCTAAGGGCGGTGTGCTGCGCACCTATGGTCGCGGCTACGAGCTGGTTGTCGCGCCGGAGGCGGTCGATGCCGCGCGGTTTGAGCGGTTGGTCCGAGATGGTCGTCACGCGCTGGTTTCCGATCCGGAGCAGGCGGCCGAGTCACTGCGTGCCGCGCTGGGTTTGTGGCGTGGTGAACCACTGGCCGAGTTCGGTAGCGAGCTTTTCGCTCAGGCCGAGATCGCCCGGTTGACCGAGCTTCGCGCTGGTGCGGTGGAGGATCGCGTCGAGGCCGATCTCGCGTTGGGCCGGCATGCGGCGTTGTGCTCGGAGTTGAGCCGGGCAGTGGTCCAGCAACCGTTGCGTGAGCGGCTGTGGTCCCAGCTCATTCGGGCGCTGTATCGCTGCGGGCGGCAGGCCGATGCGCTGGCGGCCTACGCGCGGTTGCGCAAGCAGCTCGCCGAGCAACTCGGCATTGAGCCGAGCTCGGAGCTGGTCCGGCTGCATGAGGCCGTGCTCGCCCAATGTCCCGGTCTGGACTGGCCATCGTCGCCGCAGCTCTCGGGCGGGCCGTCCGTGCTGGAGGAGCCGCCGGCCGCGGGAGAACTGCTGCCAGCAGCTCGGACTGCGCTTGCTGCACAAGACTGGCGGTGCGCATTCGGTCTGCTGTCCCGTGCGGACCAAGCGGCGCCGCTGAACGCGGAGGACCTCGAGGGCTTGGCTGAGGCGGCCTGTTGGTTGGGACGTTACCGGGAGGGTCTGGCCGCGCGGCAGCGTGCCCACCAAGCCCACCTGCGAGCCGGTGACCCCCGCCGAGCCGCCTTCGATGCCGCCATACTCGCGATGCACTATGCAGCTTTCCGGCAGTTTGCGGTGGCCAACGGCTGGTTCCAGCGCGCGCAGCGGCTGCTTGAGGCGGAACCTGATTGCGCCGAGCACGGCTACCTGTCCTTAGCGAACACCTTCGTCACGCTGGGGATGGGTGACCATGAGAGGTGCCTGGTGGCCGCCCGGTCCACCTATGACCTGGGCGTACGACACGGCGTGGCCGAGCTGCAGGCCCTCGGGATGGTGTTCCAGGGCACGGTGCTGACCTACCGGGGGCAGGTCGCGGAGGGACTAGCGCTGCGTGACGAGGGCATGACGAGGGCTGCTGGCGGGGGCCTTGCGCAGCTCGCCACCGTGCAGATCTTCTGCCAGGTCGTCAGCACCTGTTGCGAGCTGGGGGAGTTGCCCGGCCAGACCCGGCTGGAACTGCTGCGCGGCCGCCTCGCTGAGGCAGCGGTGTTGATCAATGCGGCGCTGGCCCGCGGGAGTGGGGACCACATGTTCGGCTCTCGGCTCCTTCCCGACCAGGCGTTGGCCGTCGATGATCTCGACACCGCCCGCGTCGTGGCGAGTGAGCTGGCCGAGTTGGTGCAGATCTACGGCAGCGCGGCGTTGCTCGCGGCCGCCGAGTCCGCCCATGGCGCGCTGGCGCTGGCCACTGGCGAGGATGACCCGCTGCCCTCGTTGCGTCGCAGCCTGGACGCCGAGACCGTCGCGGAACCTGTCACTATCGGCTGATCGGAAGATGGAGCAGGCGGCGTCTGCTCCGAGCCGCTGCCCCCCGCTGCCCCCCCAGCACCTAGGGGAAGTACATAGGTGGAGGCTCGACTGGAGAGCTACGGGAAGGGGGGTCTGGGCGCGTTGGAGTTCGCGATTCTCGGTCCGCTGGAGGTGCGGGACCAGCACCGTCGGATCGTGGTGTCCAGTGCCAAGGAGCGGCTTTTGCTGGCGGCGTTGGTGGTGCATGTGAATGAGGTGGTCTCTGCTGAGCGGTTGATCGAGGTGCTGTGGGGTGCGGAACCTCCGG
>JBOHFW010000260.1:0-11206 GCA_050699835.1 Pseudonocardiaceae bacterium
CGCGAGAATCCGCTCCGCCGCGCGGCCTCCACCAGAGCAAGGACCGGTTCGTCCGCGCGCAACGCCTGCACCTGGACCCGAGGTGTCATCAGCTCGTCAGCGGTGCGCTCGCCGAAGCGCAGCGAGCGGTCCAGCAGGGTGGCGGTTCCCTCGTCCAGGGTGCCGTGCTCGGCGCTGCTGCGAACCAAGGAACCCAGCTCCTGCGGGGAGCGCGCGGAGCGCAGATCCTCGACCGGTTCCATACCGAGCCGGCGGACGATCCAGTTCGCTGTCCCGTTCAGCGCGGAGATCAGCCACCGGAACGCGATGGAGAACGCATTGAGTACCCCGGCGACCTGCCGGGCCGTCTGCAAGGGCCGGGAGATGGCCAGATTCTGTGGGATGAGCTCGCCGAACACCATGGACAACGTGGTGGCCAGGGCTAACCCCACCCCCAGAGACACTCCGCTCACCGCGCTGTCGGGTAGCCCGATGGCGTACACACCGGGCCGGATCAACTCGGCGATGGCCGGCTGGGCGAGATAGCCGGTGAGCAGAGTGGTGAGCGTGATCCCCACCTGGGCGCCGGAGAGCTGGAACGACAGCGTGCGGTGGGCATGTCGCACCTGGCGAGCCCGGCGGTCACCCACCTGCTGCACATGCGCGTCGACAGTGCTGCGTTCCAACGCGGTGAGGGCGAACTCGCCCGCGACGAAGACGAAGGTGCCCGCGGTCAGCGCGGCCAACCCGATGAGGCCACCGAAGAGCTCCCAGATGCTGAGCAGCACATTCATCACGGTGTCCACAACCGCGGCGTACGCCGACGCGGTGAGTGGGAATGGCCGGGCCCGGAGCCCGGCCACCTACTACAGCCGGGCGTCGATGCGGCAGGCACCGAGTTCGTCACCCTCCTCGCGGGCTAGGTTCGGTCGATTCTACGGGCGCGCGCTGGGTTGTCGCGCTCCAATCGCGCCAGAGCGCGGCTATTCGGGCTAACGTGTCTGTTCGTGCGGATCGGCGTTTTGGGCGGACCAGGGTTGTGCTCGGGCGCGCCGTTCGACGAAACCCTCTGGCGGATGGCGAAGGAGCTCGATCGCCGATGCTGGGGCATGGTGCTCGGGATCTCCGGGCCCATCGGGTTCGACACCATCGGGCCCGGGGCAGACGTCGTGGAGGTGATCCCGCGGGGCGCTGAATCGGGAACTCGGGTCCTCGACCGGCGTGTGGTGGACGGAGCGGCCGGGCGTCTGGAGGTGGTGCGGCTGCTCTCTGATGCCGTCGTGGTGCTGCCCGGCGGGATCGATGTCCTCGCTGACCTGGTCGTGCTGCTCGCCGAGCAGGCCTTGGGATTGAGCGACAAGCCGTGCGGCGTGCTCGACCCGGCAGGTTTGCTCGACCCGCTGGCTGAACAGCTTGACGTGCTGGATCAGGCGGGTCTGCCTGCCGCGCGGTTGCTGCGGGCCGACGATCCTGCCCAGTTGCTGGATCAACTCGCAGCCTGGCGGCCGCACGGAGGCGGCACCCTGCGCGATGACGTCGCCTGGCTGCGGATCAGCGACGCTAGCCTCGCCCTGGTGCCCAGCCCTGCGGGACTGGGTCTACCCGCTGGCCCGGGCAGGCCAGGGGAGCGCGGGCCCGTCGCGCTGTGCCGGCTGATGTCCGAGAGCTTCGCGGTGCAGCTGCGTCCAGACCGGCTGTATCCGGTAGCCGCGCTGATGGTCCCGGACACCGACGGTGGGTGGCGCCGGGTGAGCTGCTACCGCTCCGATGGCCCGCAACCGGTGGTGCCCGGCGCCGTATCCCACCCAATTGGCGAGACTTCGGCCTGCGACCCAGCCGCCGCCGCGCTCCAGGACCTCCTCCGCCGCGGCCGGGTCAGCTGATCCGCTAGAACAGGTTTCCTTGCGCTGTTCCGAGCATGTGCTCGCGGACCAGCGGTATTGGGGGCCCGCCGAACGAGAGGAAGCGGTCGTGGAAGGCGCGCCACGCGGCACGCCCGCCGTGGTTTGCTGTCCAGTCCGCGCGTAGTTTGCGAATCATCAGCTTACCCAGCGTGTAATTGAGATAAGCTGGATCGTATGTACCGCGTGCCGCCTGCTGGCGGGCGCCGCCCGGATCCTGGTAAGCCTGCTCGCGGAACATCGTCTCGCAGCTGGCCATGCTCATGCCCTGCGTGTGCATTCCGATTGCGCACAGAAAGCGCACATTGCGCAGCAGCGCGTCGCTGAGCTGGCCGATGTGCACATCCGGAGCACCGTTACCGAGTCCTGCTTCCCACATCATTTCCTCGGTGTAATGCGCCCATCCTTCTGAGTAAGCGTAACCTACGAATAGCTGGCCGAACTTGGACGGAGCACGATTCGCGTGCAGGAACTGCAAGAAATGCCCCGGCCAGACTTCGTGCGCTGAGGTGAACAGCAGGCTCGACTTGCCTGGTATGTAGGCCTCCTGGTCGGCCTTGGACCATGACGGATCGGGTGGCGCGATGTAGTACACCGACGGCATGCCCTTGTCATATGGGCCGGGGATGTCGATGTAGGCGAAGTTCGAGCGCCGGTAGGGTGGCGCTTCGGCGACCAGCGCCTGTTCCGTGCCCGGGATACCGACGAGATCGTGATCAACGACGAACTGGCGCAGCATGCCCAGTTGGGCGCGGGCGCCTTCCACCGGACCGCTGGTGGGTTTGTCCTCGTTCACTTTGGCGACGCACGCTTCGATCGTCGCGCCTGGCAGGTACCCGGCGCAGGCCTGCTTGAGCGCGGTGAGGTTGCGCTCGAGATCAGCTCGGCCCACCCTCTCCAGCTCGGCGAGCGGCGTGGTGACCCGCTCGGTCATGCGTAACATGTCGGTGAACTTCTCCGGGCCGAGCGCGAAGTTCTCGGTCGCTTGTGCCTCGCCACTCTTGATCCAGGCTGCTAAGTCTTGCATCGCCGTCGCCGCGGGTTCGATCGCGCTCGTCAGCTCCGCTTGCAGCGCCGGATCCCGTACCTCGGCGAAAATCTGCGGCACGTTCTTGCGATAGAAATCCGGAAATCCGCCGAAGCCGTCGACGCCGTACTTGATGAAGCTTTTGGGCATTGGTGTGCGCAAGTTCGCCTGGATCTGAGCTGCGGCCGTGGGCACGGCACGGGCGTAGCTGATGAACGCCTTGAGCCTCGTTTCGGCCGGGGCGTAAGGACGCGTGAGATACACGCTGGGATCGAGGGTGCCTACATAGTACGATGGATTGGTAAACGGCTGCTCCGCCTTTTCCAGCCAGAAGAGATCCGCGTCGATTTGCGAGAGCAGGTATTGCCGTTCGAAGCGCTGCTCGGTGCTCAATGCATTCTCGTCGAACATCTCGGCCTGCGTGTGTTGCCCGTGCAACCATTGCACCTCGGCGCGGACGCCGGCGGCGTTCCAGTCCGGCAGCCGGCCGTCGTATTCGTGCCGTCCTTGCTGGACGGCGAACGTCGGATTCCGCGCGAAGTAGCCATTCTCGAAATCGCTGATGTACTTCGTCCATTCGCCGCTGCCGGAAGCTGGCACGGGACTGCCTGGCGGCGGCGCTGGAGTGGTTGCGCAGCCGCCGGCAAGGATGGTGAGTAGCACCACTGCGACAGCGCGGACACGGCGCCGCGCAGGAACAGGCTGGACCATGGACTCCCCCGATATCCGAGTAGCTCCGGACGCCACGCTGTGAGCAAGATATGCCAGCTGCGCCTCGGCCGCTACCATCGCTCCAGGCGTCAGCCCCCTGAAGGCGGTCGAGGCCGGTGTAGGGTCGAGCGGATGCCGCCACGCGGGTTCTTCGTCGGGCTGGCCACGCTGGACCTGGTGCAGCGGGTGACGCGGCGGCCTGGCGTCAATGAGAAGATCGTTGCGCAACGTAGTGAGCTGTCCGCCGGTGGACCAGCCACAGTCGCGGCGGTCACGTTCAGCGCACTGGGTGGGCGCAGCGTGTTGCTCTCCGCGCTGGGACCCGGTCCGCTCGGTCGGTTGGCGGCGGCAGAACTGGATCGTGCCGGGGTGCGGGTCGTGGACGCCTGGGCAGGCGGCATGGATTTGCCCATCTCGGCGATCACCGTTCTCGACGGCACCGGCGAGCGGTCGGTGGTGTCCCGCAATGCCGAGGACATGATCGTCACGCTGCCCGCCGAGCTGCTTTCGCTGGCCCAGGACGCCGATGTGGTGCTGATCGACGGGCACCATCCGGACCTGGCCGTGGCCGCCGCACGAGCCGCTCGGGTCTGTGGGGTTCCGATCGTGCTGGACTGCGGCAGCGCCAAGCCGGTGTACGCCGAGTTGGTCCCGCTCGCTGACGCCGCGGTGTGCTCGGCCGGCTTCGTTACCCCCGGATCCGGGGGATTCGATCGGATTGCCGAAGCGCTGCTTGCCGACGGCGCTCGCTTGGTGGCGATGACATCCGGTGCCGCTCCGGTGTGCTGGCGGACCCGGGAAGCCGCCGGCGCGGTCGAGGTTCCGCAGGTGGCCGTGCGCGACACCTCGGGTGCCGGCGACGCACTGCACGGTGCGGTCGCCTTCGTCCGGGCGCAGGGGGTGACCGATCCGGTGCGGAGTCTGAGCTTCGGCGTCGCGGTGGCCTCACTACGAGTGCAACACGTCGGCCCGCGTACCTGGCTTGGAGATCAACAATTGCGTGTCTTGACGGCGGCGGATTATCTGCATACCCCTAGGGGCTAGGTGCCAGCGTCGCGGAGCCGGCGAGCGAGCGGCTCCCGGCCTACCGGCTGCGCCAGCTGATCCGGCAGCGGGGTCGGTGGGATCGATTGCACCTGCGGGAAATCCGGAATGACCGCAATGCGCTGCCCGTAGTGGCTCAGCTCCAGCTCATCGCCCTCCAACAGCCGGTACTCCGCTTGCCCGGGGGTGATCTGTACCCGCAACCGCCGCCCGCGCCAGCGCAACCGGAAGGTGATCCTGGTTAACGCGCCGGGCAGGCGGGGCGCGAATGCCAGACCGCCGTCGTTGAGGTGGCGCAACCCACCGAACCCGGCCACCAGCGCGGACCAGGAACCGGCCAGCGCCGCGATGTGCAGACCGTGGTTGGTGTTGTGGGCCAGATCAGCCAGATCCACCAGCGCGGTCTCACAGAGGTAGTCATAAGCCAGGTCGAGATGCCCGGTCTCCGCTGCCAGGACCGCCTGGGTGGCCGCTGACAGCGACGAGTCGCGAACGGTGATCCGCTCGTAGTAGGCGAAGTTGCGGGCCTTCTGCTCGGCGGTGAACGCCTCAGGACACAGGTGCATGGCGAGCACCAGGTCGGCCTGCTTCACCACCTGCTTGCGGTACAGATCGAAGTATGGGAAGTGCAGGAGCAGCGGGTACTGCTCCTGCCTGGTGCCGGCGAAGTTCCAGATCGCATGCTCGGTGAAGCCTTCGGCCTGCGGGTGCACGCCGAGTTTCTCGTCGTAGGGAATCACCATCTCGGCTGCCGCGTCTCGCCACGATGCGGCTTCCTCGGCGTCGACGCCCAGGGCAGCTGCCTGGTCCACGTGCCGTCCGACGGCGTCGGCCGCGGCCCGCAGGTTCCGCTGCGCCATCAGGTTGGTGTAGACGTTGTTGTCGGCCACCGCGCTGTACTCGTCCGGCCCGGTCACGCCGTCGATGCGGAAGCGGCCCTCCAGGTCGTGGTGTCCCAAGGAACGCCACAGCCGCGCCGTCTGCACCAGCAGCTCCAGCGCGACATCGCGCTCGAAGTCGGCGTCGCCGGTCGCAGTCACGTGCCGGATCGCCGCGTCGGCGATATCGGCGCTGACGTGAAAGGCCGCGGTACCGGCCGGCCAGTACCCGGAGCATTCCTGACCGCGGATGGTGCGCCACGGGAACGCCGCACCGGCCAACCCGAGCTGGGCAGCACGCTCAAGGGCCAACGGGAGGGTCTCCTGCCGCCAGCGCAGCACGTCGGCGGCGGCATCGGGCACTGTGTGGCTGAGCATCGGCAGCACAAAAGTCTCGGTGTCCCAGAAGGTATGGCCGTCATATCCCGGGCCGGTCAGGCCCTTGGCCGCGATGCCCCGCTTCTCGGCGCGCGCCCCAGCCTGCAGGATATGGAACGACGCGAATCGGACCGCCTGCTGCAGCTGCGCGTTACCCTCGACCTCCACGTCGGCCGCGGCCCAGAAGTTGTCGAGGTAATGCCGCTGTTCGGTGGTCAGCCCATTCCAGCCGGTGTAGCGCGCCGCCGCTAGTGCCGCCCGGACCTGGTCGTTGAGGGCCGGGAACGAGCGTTGCGAGGACCAGCCGTAGGCCACGTACTTCACGATCCGCAACCGCTGACCGGGTTCTAGCCGGCAGATCACGGTTGTCCGTGCCACATGCTCGGTCGCCGAGGAGTGGAACTCCGTGCGGGAGGGTCCGATCACCTCGTGATCCATCGCTGCGGCCATGCGTAACCCGGAGTGGCGGGTGCGGTGCAGCAGCATGGCGCCGGTGTCATTGCACCGGAACTGCTCGGCGACCAGCGGCTCGGACAGTGCCGCGGCTACCCGTGGATCATCGGCGGCAGCGGGCAGCTGCTCGTTGGCGAACAGCTCTGATTGCAGGACCAGCAGCACTGGATCGTCGACCGGCTCGACGTCGTAGTTGATGGCGACCACAGCCCGTTGCACCAGCGACACCAGCCGCTGCGAGGCTACCCGCACCGCTTTACCAGCGGGAGACACCCACTCCATACGGCGGCTGAGCGTGCCGGCCCGCATGTCCAGGGCACGTTCGTGCGAGCGCAGCTCTCCGTAGCGCACGTCCAGCGGCTCATCGTCGACCAGCAGCCGGATCAGCTTGCCGTTGGTCACGTTGATGATCGTCTGGCCGGACTCAGGATAGCCGTAGCCGCCTTCGGCGTAGGGCAGCGGCCGTAGCTCGTAGAAGGAGTTGAGGTAGCTGCCGGGCAGCGCGTGGGGGTCTCCCTCGTCGAGGTTGCCACGCAGGCCGATATGCCCGTTGGCCAGCGCGAAGACTGATTCGGTCTGACCCATTGCGGCCAGATCGAGTCCGCATTCCCGCACTATCCACGGCTCGACGGCGAACCGTTGCTGTTCGATCATGAAGCGTCCAGCAGCTCGGCGAGGTCGCGAACGACGACGTCGGCGCCATGCGCCCGCAGCGCGTCGGCCTGGCCAACTCGGTCCACCCCGACGACGTAGCCGAACCGTCCGGCGCGACCAGCCGCAACGCCGGCCAGCGCGTCCTCGAACACCACCGCCGAGTCCGGCGGCACGCCGAGCAACCGGGCGCCGGCCAGGAAGGTGTCTGGCGCGGGCTTACCGGCGAGCCCTTCGCGAGCGGCGACCAGCCCGTCCACACGGGCGTCGAACAGGTCAGACAGCTCCGCCGAGATAAGCACCTGCTCGGCGTTCGCGCTGGAGGTCACCACGGCGCAGGGCAGCCCAGCGTCGCGCGCGGCGTGCACGTAGCGCACCGATCCCGGGTACACCGACACTCCTTCGGTCCGGATGAGCTCCAGGACCAGATCGTTCTTGCGGTTGGACAGCCCGTGCACGGTCGGAGCGTCGGGTGGATCTTGCGGTGTGCCGGTTGGCAGCTCGATGTTACGGGACGTGAGAAAGGTCTGGGTGCCGGCCACCCTCGGTCTGCCATCGACGTAGGTGTCATAGTCGGCGCCTGCGTCGAACGGCACGAAGGGCCCGCCGGTGTCCTGTGCCCGCTGCGCCAGGAACTCGTCAAACATCAGCTTCCATGCCGAGGCGTGCTGCTTTGCGGTCTGGGTGAGCACGCCGTCCAGGTCGAACAGCAAGCCACGCGTGGGATCGGGTACCCCGAGCGCGCTGACCACCATCCGTTGAGTATGGCCCGATCAAAATCGAGGCCAAAATCGTAGCCGACGCCGCACGTCACGATGATCAGGTAGAGGCCCTAGGCGACGACCAGAGCGCAGGCGAGGAAGCAGCCGATCAAGCTGGCCCGCTGCGCCGAACGCGGCCACCGGCCGCGTTCCCGTCGTCCGCGTGGCCTCCATCGCTTCGGGCGTCACCGAATGGTCAAGGCGATCCGCCACCGAGGTAACCCAGATCCGACGATGCCCCCGGCGACCGCGCGTACTCATCGGGGACCCGGACGAAGAACGCCGTAAACCTGCAGATACCGAACCCGCCCGGCGCTGGTGATCGTGACTCGCCGGAGGCCCGAGTTCTCATTGTCGGCCAACTTGAGCAACCCGCAGTCGATCAGCTCAGTGAACGTGTTAGTCAGGTACGTCGCGACCGGATAGCCGTAATCGACGTAGATCTCGCCTGCCTTGGCTAGCCCGCCGCCGAGGGCTCGCCGCAGCGCCAGCGCGGTGAGCAGTTCGGGAGACAGCCCAACCCACGACGCGGTATCCATCATCACAGACGCGCCGCCCACCGTCGCGACGCTGCGGGCGCCGTTGCCCGGGCGCGGTCTGCTCTTCCACAGCGTCCGCCTCGCGAATCGAGTGCTGAGGGCGTCACGGGCCGGGAACCGGGCGCGTGTCGGGGGTCGCACCGGGCCCGGGCCGTGACGCGAGAGCCCTGGCGGCTCTTAGGGGCAGCGCGGCAGCCGACGTCTAGCGTGAGCACGCAACAGTGATCAGCGTGAGCGTCCAGCAGGATCCGATCACCTTCACGCCGGACGACGAGATGGCCCGAACCGCCGTGTATCTCGCACACGGTGGGGATCTCCACCCGTGGCTTACTCACGATTGCGCACACCACCGGATCGCTTCGCGCACGCAGTCAGGGCAGTAGTGGGGGTCGTCCTCGCCGTCCGCCCCGCTGGTCACCGGTTCTCCACAGACAGCCACCGGCGTGCTTCGGTAACCCCGTCGGAAGTGCTCCCCAGCGGGGAGCAGGTGAACAGCCCGCCCTAGCGCGTCGGTGCTCATGACGCGCACCTTGAACACCGGCCACGACCAGGCTCGACCATGCTCGCCGCCAGGAGACGCACACCGCACAACGCCTCGTAATCCCCGCGCGCCCGGCCGGCGCGCAGCTCCTCAGCACTCACCTGGTGCGCCATCCCGGTCTTGGCGTCCACCACCTCGATACCGGCAGGCGCTGCACCGGGACCATGGCCCGGGCCGATGACCGGCGCCAACAGCGACCGTCCGAGACAGCGCGGTGCCTGGCCATGGCCGCTCCCAACGTCGTGACCGTGAGTCGCTGGGTCAGCGTTGCGACCTGGGGGATTCTGAGAGCGGCGATCGCGCCAGCTTGCGGAAACGTCACCAACACCCGATGTAATAGGTGAGCGAAGGGGGTGATCGTCACGCAGGGGAGAGTGCCCGTGTCGCGATCCTGCATCCAGGTAGTAGTCGTATCCCGCATTGGCTTACCCGTGTCCTGCATACTTCGGCGACTCGTACGGCGAGGGAGGCTCTACAGTTAGTGAGGGGTGATGGTGCATCCAGCGTGGGCATCGCGAGCAGTGCGGGAGGCTGCGGCGGCCGGTCAGGTCGGTGAGGTCATCCGCCTTGTTCGTCGTGCTCGCGGACTGAATCAACGCCAACTGGGCGTGGCCACAGGTCGCAGCCAATCGACGATCTCACGGATCGAACGAGACGGGTCCGGAACCCGCGACGTGGAGACCCTGCGTCGACTCGGGAACGAGCTAGCCATCCCCCTGGTCATGCTCGGTCTCGCCGGGCAGCCAAGCGAGAGCCAACGTAGTGAGCCCCCCGTGAACCGCCGAGAGCTTATCCTCCGCGCGGCAGCCACCGTGTTCGCCAGCGCCGCACTACCCGGAACCATCCTTGCTGCGGACGAGTCGGCGGCCAACGTGCACGCGATCACCGTCGCGCATCGCAAGCTCGATGGAATAACCCCCTCATCGGAACTCGCCGAACCGGTGTTGGCCCATCTGCGGATGGCCACCCGAATACAAGCCGAGATCGGGGACCCCCTCGGCGCCAGGGCCATGGCCGCCGCCGTCAGTGAAGTGGCGGGACTGGCGGGGTGGCTGCACTGGGACATGCACGACCTCGGCTCAGCGCGGCGTTATTACCGGTTGGCGATCAAGCACGCCCACCGCGCCGACGATTCCCTGCTCACCACATACATGCTGGGTAGCTTGGCGTTTTTCGTTGTCCACGAGGGTGAGGCCGACGAGGGCCTTTCGCTGATCAGGCACGCCGCTATCGCCTCTACCGGGCAGCGCCCGGCTATTGCCGATGCCTGGCTTGCCGCCATGCAGGCGGTGGCGCACGCGACTGCGGGCGACGATACCGAGACGTGGCGAGCACTTGACCGCGCCGGAGCGGCGGTGGAGCGGATTGCGACGGAAGAACGGCCGCCGTGGCCCTGGGTCTTTCCGTTCGGCGCGCACAAGATCGCCTATCACCAGCTCAGCTGCGCCGTGCGGCTGCGCCGTCCCGACATCGCCTATGCGGCCGTGGACGCCCTCTCCTTCTCGGATCCTGGGCACCGCAAGCAACGCGCGCTGGTGTTGCTGGATCTCGCCTCGGCACACGTCCAGAGCCACGAGTTAGATGAGGCTCTTCGAGTGGCCACCGCGGCCGTTGATCTCGCCGAGCACACACGGTCAGAGCGGGTGTTGAGCCGAGCCCGGCAATTCCGCCGGATGGTCCCCGCGACGGCACCACACGGAGTGCTCCGTGACTTCGATGAGTGCCAGCGCGCCGCCAATGCCCGAGACAGGACACTCGAGTGACCCGCATCGGGATCACGGGGCACCGTGGTCTGCCCCCAGCCACCGCCCGCCTGGTCAAGAATGCTCTCCGAGACGCACTGGCCGACCATGGCGCGAGCATCACCGGTGTCACCTCGCTGGCGGACGGCGCTGACCAACTCTTCGCGCGCGCCGTGGTGGACCAGGGAGGACTGATCGAGGTCATCGTGCCAGCCACCCAGTACCGTGCAGGCCTACCCGCGGACACGCACGCGGAGTATGACAACCTCCTCAACCACGCCAGCAGAGTGCACCGACTCAACTTCACCGAGTCGACACCCGAGGCGCACATGGCCGCCAGCGAGCTGATGATTTCCATGATCAGCGAACTGCTGGCCGTCTGGGACCAACAGCCCGCTCGCGCCTACGGGGGCACCGCAGACGTCGTCGCGCACGCCCGCGACCAAGGGCGGCCAGTACGGATCATCTGGCCTCACGGCGCCTCCCGCGACTAGACGCTGGGAGCGGGCACTTCACGGTGTCCGGACACTGGAGCTGGGTGTACCTCGCCGGACTCTCGCCGATGCCCCAGGACCGTCGCCCCGGGGCATCGGCGAGGGAG
>JBOHFW010000261.1:0-2742 GCA_050699835.1 Pseudonocardiaceae bacterium
GCTCGGTGACCGGGTCTCCCGAGCGGGCGCCACCGACCCCTTGGTCCCAAAGCTCCAAGCCGGTATCATTCGCGCGCGGGAACCGCGGCACGGGTGCACGACGGTTCGCGATGAACGGAGTGCACCATGACACTCCTCCTAGACACCGCCTTAATACCCGTTCGGGATCGTGCGGACGCGGTTCAACCCGCTCTAAACTCGGCCATCCTTCCCACGCGGGTCCGGTTTGACGGACCGGACGCCGAGGTTCGTGTCCGGATGGAGGGCTGGCGCGGCAAGGGCTACATGTGCACGAATGGATTATCAGAGAGCGCCTCGAAGGGGCTCGACGCGTCCTGGCCAGTAGTTCGGCGCAAGCCCCGACAATCGCATCCATTGCCCGTAGGTCGGGCTTCTCTGATCCGGGTCATTTCGCCCGACGGTTCCGCGCCGCCTACGGCCTAAGCCCAAGCGAGTGGCAGCACATTCACCGCAAACCTGAACCTGACCCAACGGGTCAGCTGTAGCCGCTGCCACCTCAACTGAAGACGGGCGATCGCAGCCGGGACGGTTCCTTCTACGCTGCCCACAACCGCCATTCGGTTCCGAATGGCTGATGAGCGGCCACGGCTTCAGGACACCTCCGCCCATGGAGCACCGGGGCGTTCATCGAGCACGTCACGTTCCCAGCGCTGCGCGTAGTCGTCGGGGCTGCGCGCAGCATCGAGCTGTGCGAGCACCCAGGTGCGGATCAGCGTGGTGGGATGAACACCGCACTCAGCCGCTAGCTGGCGCAGTTCCTCGATTCTCACCGCTGCGCGACTTGGTTCCCTTGCCACGAGCCGCCGCGTAGACCCTCGACCAACCCACCATCCCGGCCAGGTGAAAGATTTTTGAACAGGACATCGTCACGCTAGGAGATGAGGCCTCATGGCCGAGCCCACCCTCACGGATGAGCTGCGCAAGGCCGAGCGCCGCTTACAGGCGGCACAACTCACCGGAGACACTGCAGTATTAGACCACTTGCTTGACGATCGGCTCATCTTCACCTTTGGGCCAGACGGTAAGTGCTACACGAAGCAGGACGATCTCCAGTTGCACCGATCACGGCAGCAGGTCCTGACAAAGGTCATCGAAGAAGACCTGACCGTGCTTGTTGAGGGGCGCACCGGTGTCACCTGGTTCCTCGGAATACTGGAGGGCACGTTCGCTGGCACGCCATTTGCTGCACGGCTGCGGTACACCCGCACCTGGATTTACGACGACGATCACGGCTGGCGTGTCGTGGCCGCCCACGCTAGCCCCGCGTGACGGCGACAGCCTCCCTTAATTTATGGCTCGCGCCCGGCTCGAACACTTGATCAAATGATTGTGGTATCGGTCGGGTTTGGGGATGAAGAGCAGCACTCGGGCAGCGCGTTGCTCGGTGCTCAACTACCCCTTCCCGCCGTCGCTTGTTCAGGGTCGGGGCGGGAGAGGTGGTGGCGAGGTGGACGGGCGGTCGGCTGTGGTTGGCGGAGTGGCCGCAGGGGTTTGCGCTAAGGCGGCTAGCGCCAGCTCCAGCGCGGTGTCCAGCTGCGGGTCCAGGCCCTGAGCCCACGCCTGCGGCGGCATGGGCACCTCGACGTCGGGATCGACACCGTAGTTCTCCACCGACCAGCGCCGGTTCACCACCCACATGGCATAGCGGGGCTGGGTCACGGTGCTGCCGTCCACGAGCCTGGTCGGGGGCCCGATGCCGACCACGCCGCCCCAGCTGCGCATGCCCACCACCGGACCGAGGCCGCGTTCCTGGACCATCGCGGTGACGATGTCGCCATCGGAACCCGCGTTCTCGTCGGTGACCGTGATAAGTGGGCCCCGCCGGACGTCCGTGGGGTAGGTGTACGGCAGCTTGCCGCGGGGCACGATCCACCCGGTGAGCTCCCGGGCCAGCTTCTCCACCACCAGCTGCGAGGTGTGCCCGCCACCGTTACTGCGCACGTCCAGCACCACCGCCTCGCGCGCGACCTCGGTATGCAGATCGCGGTGCAGCTGCGCCCAGCCCTGCGCCATCATGTCCGGCACGTGCAGGTAGCCGACCCTGCCCTCGGTGGCTGCGTGCACTGCGGCGCGGCGGCCGGCCACCCAGTCGTGGTAGCGCAGCGGCATCTCTTCGGCCACCGGGACCACGACGATGGTGCGCTCGTCGTCGGAGTTGACGGCTCGCAGCCGCAACTCGATGGGCTTGCCCGCAGTGCCCACCAGCAGCGGTCCCGGACCGGTCACCGAGTCGACGGCTCGTCCGTCGACTTCGATCAGTGCCTCGCCGGCCTGCACTGCCGCACCCGGTGCCCGCAACGGGGAGCGACCGGCCCCGGCGGAGCTCTCCCCGGGCAGCACCCTGGTGATCCGCCAAAGCCCGTCCTCGCCACGTCCGAGATCGGCACCGAGGTGACCCAGTCGCCGGGCAGCCTGCACCGGGCTGCTGGGGGGTGCCTCGTAGGCGTGCGAGGTACCCAGCTCCCCCTGCACCTCCCAGAGCAAGTCGGAAAGGTCGTCACGGGTGGCAATCCGCTCTAGCAGCGGCCGGTAGCGCGCGAGCAGAGCAGGCCAGTCATTGCCGGCCATGTCGGCCACCCAGAAGTTGTCCCGCATCACCCGCCCGGCCTCGTCGAACATCTGCCGCCACTCTGCGGCCGGTTCCACCTGCACGCGCACCCGCGACAGGTCGACGTCGAAGGCTGCCGACGGGTCGCCGCGCTCGGCGTCCTTGGCGGCCGG
>JBOHFW010000262.1:0-3089 GCA_050699835.1 Pseudonocardiaceae bacterium
TGCCGCGACAGTCATCGTGGTAGCGCGACGGGGGCTGGTGTGGATATCGATCATCCAGACGTCGCTATGGTCGAGTTCACGGCCAGCGACCACCTCGGAGCAACCTTAGGTTGACGCCAGTGCACAAGAAGCACGCTCGGCGCTTGACGCAGCTAGGCCGCATAACGCCTAGGAGAACCCGTGTTTGACAAGCTCAGCCGCAGGTGGGAGTTCTTCCGCGAGATGCAAGCGCTCCTCAAGCAGGCAGAGGTCGAAGCCCGCCTGGCGGGCTCGCGCATGGTGGAGGCCGAGCACCTGCTGACGGCGATGGCAGCCGTGCCCTTCGGTCCGGCCAGCCGAGCACTCGGACGGCTTGGCTTATCCCGGGATCGCATCGCCGGCGCCATCGAGCGGGAACGTTGCGGGGCACTGGCTCTGGCAGGGGTTCAGACCGCCGGCATGCCTGCTATGCGCCCCTTCACCGGGGGTCGCAGCTTACGGTGGAATCAGTCGGCGAGGCTGGCCGCGGATCGAAGCTGTCACGAAGCTCCCGACGACCCGCGCCTGCGGATGCTTCTCGGGATCGTGCACGCCGAGGCGGGCGTGATGCCTCGGCTACTGACCGAGCTTGACGTCAGCCGCGAGGACATCGAGCAGGCAGTCCGGACTGCGAGCTGACCAACCCATCTACGAATGCAGTTATCGCAACTACCGCGGCGGCCTCTGCACAGCGTCCGGTGAGTTCTCGAAATCAGACACCGGCCGAGACGGTGAACGCCCACGTCTTGCCTGCGACCGGTGGAAGGTAATGGGCCCCGGCTCGATATCCTCAGTACCCGGCGAGCACGACCGTCTGCGGGCGGTTGTCGAGGTCATGCACCTCCGGCGGGCCGTAGCCCGCTTCGGCCAGCCAGCGGCGGTAGTCGTCTTCGCCGTGGGCGTCGCCTCCGTCGGTCCAGGCGAGCATCTGCAGCCCGAAGCTCGCCGCGACCCGGTTGCGGCCACGCAGGAAGCTGACGATCGCCAGGCCGCCGCCCGGCGCGATGATCGGTCGCAGCCTGCGGTACAGCTCGCGGTTGCTGGATCCGTCGAACACGTGGGTCACCCCAGCGCAGAGCACGAGATCGAACTGCCCCGACGGAAGCGTCGCAAAGAAGTCGCCGGCGAACAGCTCCACGCCGGCGTCGGCCAGACGGCTGCGACGCTCGGCGATCTCGATCACCTCGGGAAGATCCTGCATCGTCGGGCGCAGCCCGCGGCGCACGAGTTCCAGCGAGTACTCGCCGTGGCCGCCTCCCAGGTCGAGAACGCGCGCGGCGTGCGGAAAGCGCTCCAGACAGATGTCGAGCACGGGTTGCGCCAGGCGGCGGGCGTTGACGGCGAGCAGGTCGAGCCAGACGCTCGTCGGGGGGCTAGCGGGGACCTCGTCGGAGGTGGCCGTGCGGTCGCGCAGCCGCGGTCCGAGCAACGCGGCCCACCGGCGGATCACCGCCCCGTGTACGGACAGCATGGCGTCGTGGGGTGCGACCGGCGCTTCGGGGCCGCTGGCGTAGCGGCCCTGGTCGTCTGCGGCGACGATGCCGCACGCCGCGAGCTGTCCGAGCACGGCGCGCAGGGCCCCCTCGTCGAGGTCGCACCGCGCGGCAAGCTCGACGACGCTGCCGGGCAGCGCGGCGAGGACTCCAGCCCCCGCCGCGGCCTCGTAGGCCAGCACCATCCTCCAGTCGGCGAGCGCCTCGGGCGGCGCGAGGAACGAGAGGTCGGCACCCCCGTCCCCGGCCTCTGGGATGTCAGCACCCACGGCCTGGGGCTCCAAGCGGTCCGGGTCGCCGCGGGAAGGATCGATCTCGGCGGGCGTCATGACGGCTGGCCGGTCTCGTTCGTGGCGTCGTTCGACGTAGCGCTCATGGCGATCACCTCCACCCTCAGGCTGCTACCGCCAACCGCCTGCGACAACTTTTGTTGCCGTTTCCGGGACAAAGTTATGCAATGGCAGCGTGAAGCACGCACCCGCCATCACCACGCGTCCGCCTCACGCCCAAGCGCGTGAACGGCAACATCGTGCTGGCCCTGACCCGGCACCCCGGCCCGCTGCAGACCTTCAAGATGGTCATCCGGCCACCCGGAGCACACCGGAACCGTGTACCCACGAGGGCTACGAATGGCTCTACGTCTGACCGCCAGCGCCTGGAAGGCTCTGCCGTGCGGACCTCGTCAAGGGAATCCCAAAAAGGGGAGCGCCGAAATGTCCTGGGCCATATTCGGCCCCTATCCCGACAGACTGTCTCCGGACCGGCTGACGGGCGGAAATCACCCGCCCGATGCCTGCTTGCGCTTGCGATCGAGCATCGATCGCGCCCAGTCTCGCCAATCGCCGGCCAGCTCAGGAGCGGCCAGTAGCTCCGCGGCCCGCGAGTGGTCCCGGTGATAGGCCTCATTGACCGTCTGAACGGTGACGCCGTGTGCCGGTCGGTGATCGACAATCACGCTGTCGCCGGCGGCGACAGTACCTGTCGCGAGGATGCGGAGATATGCACCGGGCCTTCCCACCGCGGCGAACAGCCGTGGAAAGCCGTCCTCACCCATGGCGATACCCAGTTTGTAACACGGTATCCGCGGTGCGCAGACTTCGAGCAACACATCGTTGACCTGCCAGCGTTCCCCGATCACCGCTTCGGTCACCGCTACCCCGGCCAGCGTGGGGTTTTCCCCGAAGACACTAGAGGGCAGCACAGCTCCCAGTTCGCGCGCCCACCAGTCGATGTCCTCGCGGGCATAGGCGTAGACGGCCATGTCCGGGCCACCGTGCACATCAACATCGCCGGGGAGCTGCACACGAACCTGGCGCTGCGGGCGATCGCGCGTGAGCACAAGACCGCCCTGCGCTCGCTGCTGCACCAGGCGGCCCGCGACACGGCTGCGGCCGATCCCGACACGCTGGCCGACTGGCTGATGTTGCTGGTTGAGGGGGCGATCGTCACTGCCCACGTCGAGGGCGACCCGCTCGCGGCGGCCCGAGCCCGATCCGCGGCGGCCAACTTGATGGAGCGCATCGGCCGCGGTCACGCCGACGATGCGAGCAGCCGGGCCGCGGAGAGACTCCAGTAGAC
>JBOHFW010000263.1:0-17334 GCA_050699835.1 Pseudonocardiaceae bacterium
GTGCTGTTGCGCGAGTACCGCCGACGCTATCCCGAGGCGAGCACTCTCACCGGCGAAGCGATCGCTGATCATATATTTCCCAAGCTCTTCGGCTCGATCGCGGCGCCGGCAATGTTCGACGCAATCCTTGACCTGGTCAGTCACTGGCAGCCCGATCTGGTTGTCCACGAGGCGGCCGAGCTGGCCGCACCGGTGGCTGCCGCGACCCTCAGCCAGCCGCACGTAACACACGGCTACGGCACGATAATCCCGCCGCGCCGGATTGCCCTTGCTGCTGCCGAGGTCGCGCATCTTTGGGGCGCGGTAGGACTTGAGCCCCGCCCCTACGGGGGCTGCTACGACCACCTCTACATCGACATCTACCCACCCAGCATGCAACCTGACGACCTCGGCCACGTGGGTCGCATCCAGCAGCTGCGGCCCGCATCGCTCACCCAGGTCGCTGATGATGGGATCCCGCCGCCGGTCGCCGAGGCACTCGACAGCGATCAGGCGGTCGTTTACCTCACCTTTGGCACCGTCTTCAACGTCAACGAGACGTTCAACGCCGCGGTCGCTGCGGTGGGCAGACTGCGCGACGTCGTTGGTGTCGTAACGGTCGGACCGCACGGCGACCTTGACGCGTTCGGCCCGCAACCCCACCACGTCCACATCGCCCGTTACATCCCGCACAGTGCGCTGCTCCCTCGCTGTACCGCCGTGGTGTCCCATGGCGGCTCAGGAACGCTGCTCGGCGCGCTCGCGCACGGCATCCCCCAGCTCTGCCTGCCCCAAGCAGCTGACCAGTTCCGCAACGCCCGGGCCTGCCACGCCGCCGGCGCCGGCATCGCGCTGATTGGCGCGAACGTCAGCACTGACCGCATCGAAGCCGCCATCCACCGAGTGCTGTGCGAATCCGACCTGCGGCGACATGCCGAGCACCTCGCCGCTGAGATCGCTGGCATGCCCTCCCCCGAGGACGCCGTTACCACGTTGGAGCAGCTACACCAAGGTTCCACCGGCGCCTGAAGCATCAAACCGGCTACCTCCGAGGTCTTGCTACCGGTCGGCAGAGTTGCGCACCGCGAGCGGCGGTTCGGTCTCAGGCAGCCCCGGAAGCGGTAGCAGTTGAGCTCGTCCTGCTGAACGGGTGACGCCGACGGCGTGTGGCAAGCACAATAGGGCTTCCAGCATCGTGAGGTCGGAGGTGCCCCGGTGACTTCACCAGCAGACCTGCTGACGTCCCGCTTTG
Organism: Pseudonocardiaceae bacterium; assembly: GCA_050699835.1. Lineage (GTDB taxonomy): Bacteria > Actinomycetota > Actinomycetes > Mycobacteriales > Pseudonocardiaceae. The sequence continues at coordinate 1,232 of JBOHFW010000263.1, forward strand.
GTGACGGTCTGGCGCTCGGCCCCGATCTGGTTGCGGCGGCGGAGTCCGCCGTCACCCAGGCCCTCGCCCCGCTGCGCAGGCAGCGTCCCGACCTGCTGTGCGTGTTCGTCTGCGGCCCTGACCCGACAATGGTCGAGTCCGCGGGCGCCCGCGCCATGGAGGTGGCCGGAGCCCAGACAACCCTGGGCTGCGGCGCCGGCGGCGTGATCGGCGCCGGCCAGGGTGTAGAGAATCTACCCGCGGTCAGTGCGTTCGCCGCTTGCCTACCCGGGGTCCGGTGCACCCCGTTGCACCTCGAGCTGGTGCATACCCCCGACGGGCCTTCCATCACCGGCATGCCAGACCGGCGTGACGACGACGCCGTCGCGGTGCTTCTCGCCGATCCCTTCACCTTCCCCGCGGCGCAGTTCCTGCAGCGCTCCAACGCTGAGCCCACCGTTCTGCCGCTGATCGGCGGCATCGCCAGCGGTCCCCGGGGCAGCCAGCTGTTCCTGGACGGGCAGAGCCTGCCGGCTGGCGCGGTGGGGGTGGTGCTCAGCGGTCCCGTCGCGGCCCACACGGTGGTCAGCCAGGGCTGTCGCCCCTTCGGCCCACCGATGATCGTGACCAAGGCCGAGGGCAACGTGCTGCTGGAGCTGGCCGGGATGCCCGCACTGGCCAAGCTTGAGCAAATCGTTGTCGCGCTCTCTCCGGAGGATCGGCAAGCCGTCGCTCGCGGGTTGCACATCGGCGTCGCGATGGATGAGTACGCCGAGGAGCACGAGCGCGGCGATTTTCTCATCCGTGGCGTGATGGGTGCCGACCGGCAGCAAGGCGCGATCGGCATCGGAGACATCGTCGAGGTGGGTCGGACCGTCCGCTTCCACGTGCGGGACGCGTCCACTGCTGATGAGGACCTCGCGGAGTTATTCACCCGATTCCGCGTCGACGCTCCGCCGGTGGGTGGTGCGCTGCTGTTCTCCTGCAACGGCCGCGGCAGGACGATGTTCCCCAGTGCCGATCACGACGTGCTGGCGGTGCGCGCCGGTCTGGACACCACCGGGGTGGCCGGGTTCTTCGCGGCCGGCGAGATCGGTCCCGTCGGGGGCCGAAACCACCTACACGGGTTCACCGCGTCAATTCTGGTATTCGGGACTGGTGGTTTCTCCAGCCGCGCGCGGTCAGCGCGCTCGATGTGACGGCGGTCGGTAGATCCTGGCTCCGGTGCGGCCCACCGGAGCGTACGGCCGGCGTGTAGTGTCTGCTCGATGCTTGGCTGGCTGTTCGTCGGTGTCGGACTTCGCCCTGCCCAGCGCTTGTGCTGCTGGTACCAACGCGCGCCACAGGCCGCGGATCTCCTCAGTAATCGTCATGGCTGGCTCCTTAGGCTAAGCGCCCGCTCACGGCGTACTTCGATCGATCGTCGGTTTCTTGTCTTTTCGGGTCGATAATGTCCCCTTCCCGTTACTTTCATGTAACGGGAAGGTTTCTCAAGGGTGAACGTCCATTTGTAGTGACTTTTAGTGCAGAATGCTAACTATCCGTATATCGCGAAAGAGGTCATCAGGAGCGGGCGATTCACCCGCCGGTTGGCGCGGTGGCGCGGAACTCGGCGCGAGCGACCACACCGATGTCGGCCTGATCGGTGAACAGACCGTTGATCCCGGTCCGCAAGTAGACGACCTGCTCGTCAATCGCCCTCCCGTAGTCAGAGAGCACGGCAGATGTCCGGTAGTCGACCGGCAGGAAGTTGTTCTCGGCACGGAAAGTGTAGGGATGCACGATCAGACCGGCGCGGCGCGCGTCGGCCACCAAGCCGGTCGGTGAGCCGAGCGTGCCGTCGGCCCGACGGGGAATGATCTGTTGCTTCTCCGGCCCGATCCCCTGCGCGTAGCGGGCGATGCCGCGCAGACCGTCGGGAGTGGTCAGCTCGGCATAGGTCGGGCCGGAGCCGGCCGCCATGGTGTCGAACGGCGCGCCGGAAGCCGAAAGCAGCTGGACCGACCTGGTCCGTAGGCCGGCCTCGCGCAGCTGCCTCAGGTTGGTCACCTCGAATGACTGCACGAACACCGGGGCATCCGGCTGGTTGAGCCGGTTGCGCCGCAGGATCTGCAGCAGCCGGGGCTCCAACGGCAGGCCAGCCCGCTGGAAGAACGTGGGGTGCTTGGTCTCGGGGTAGATACCTAGATTCCGACCCAGTTCCCTGGACAGCTGGACCCGAAGGTCCAGCAGTTCCTGCAGCGTCGGGATCTCGTAGCGCCCGTTGTACAGCGCGTTGTGCTGGCGGAACTGTGGTATCCGCTCCACCGCTCGCAGCGTCTTGAGCTCGGCCAGGGTGAAGTCCTCGGCGAACCACCCAGTGACGGTCTCGCCGTCCAAGTTCTTGGTCGTCTTCCGGGCGGCGAACTCGGGGTGGCTGGCGACATCGGTGGTCCCGCCGATCTCCGGCTCATGCCGGCAGACCAGAACGCCGTCGCTGGTCACCACCAGGTCGGGCTCCAGGAAGTCCGCACCCATCCGCGCGGCGAGCTCATAGGCGGCCAGCGTGTGTTCCGGCCGGTAACCCGAGGCACCCCGGTGGCCGATCACGATCGGGCTCGACCGGTTCCTGCGGTCAACGGGTGCGGGAGGATCGGCCAGCGCGCTCACGCCTGCCAGGCTGCCACTGAGTAGGTCTGCCGGGTCAGCTGGTGATGTCTTTGGTGGCGAAGCGGTGCCAGGCTGCGAGGCCGAAGACGGTGGCGTAGGTCAGGGCAGAGAAGGCGCCACTGGCTAGGCGGCTCCAGTCGATGGGAGCGGCCAGCAGGTCGGCCCACGCCGAGTTGAACCGGGTAGGCAAGTAGTCGCGCAGGTCACCGAGTGCGTCGATGGTCTCCAGGATCTGGGACAGGATCGATAGCATCACCGCACCACCGACCGCCCCAAGCGGGGCGTCGGTGCTCACGGAGAGCAGCAGTGCCAGCCCGGCGACCCACGCCAGGTGCACCGCCAGGTACCCGGCAGCCAGCGCCAATCGGCCGACGGCCGGAGCAAACCCGAGCGATTGGCCGGTGGGGGAGACCAGGTCACCTGCCCCGTAGGCCAGCACACCGACCGCCATCGCCACCGCAGGGAGCAAGACCAGAGCGAACACCGACAGCAACGCGGCCACCACCGCCTTCTGCCGCAGCAGGCGCCCGCGGGGTACCGGGGCAGCCAGCAGGTAGCGCAGGCTCGACCAGGAGGCCTCGCTGGCCACCGTGTCACCGAAGAACAGCGCCACCACCACGACCAGCAGGAAACTCGCGGTCGAGAACAGGGTGAACACCACGAAGTTGGGCCCCCCGGCAGTGGCGAGATCGACCAAGGTCGCGCCCCCGCGGTCACTGTCATCCCGGCCGATCTTGAAGGCGAGCCATAACAGGACCGGCAATAGCGCGAGGAATCCCAGGGTGAGGACAGTCCGCCTGCGCCGCAGCTGGCGCCCCAGCTCCACCCGCAGCGGCAACGTCGCCGTTGGCCGGTAGCCGGATGCCGCCCCCTGAGCGCTCACTCGAGGGCCTCCTCTCTCACCAGCCGCAAAAACGCCTCCTCCAGTTGGTGGCGCGCGGCCACCCCCTCGACCCCGATTCCCGCTCCCACCAGCGCAGAGACCGCGACCGCGCGTGGCAGGCCATCGAGATGAGCGTGCACCACCCGCCGGTCGACCCCCATTACGTCGACCCCTGCCAGATCGCGCAGCACAGCAGCCGCCTGCGCCGGGTCGTCCACCGTGAAGCTGACCGTGCCGGTGCCGGCGACGATCTCGGCGACGGTGCCGGCGGCCACCAACCGGCCCCGCTGCATCACCACCACGTGGCTGCAGGTCTGCTCCACCTCGGCAAGCAGGTGGCTGGACACCAGCACCGTCGCGCCGCGTGCGGCGTACTCGCGCAGCACCTCCCGCATGGCGTGGATCTGCGGCGGGTCCAGGCCGTTGGTCGGTTCGTCCAGCACCAGCAGATCCGGTCTGCCGAGCATGGCCTGAGCGATCGCCAGACGTTGCCGCATCCCATGGCTGTAGGTAATCACCCGCCGATGCACCGCCTGGCCCAAGCCAGCGATCTCCAACGCCTCGTCGATGCCGGCATCCGCGGTGGGTCGACCAGTGGCCGCCCAGTACAGCCGCAGATTCTCGGCTCCGGTCAGGTGCGGCAGGAAACCCGGACCCTCCACGAACGACCCGATCCGCGACAGCACCGCCGAACCCGCCGTGACCCGGTGCCCGAACGCCCGCAGCTCGCCGCTGGTGGGCTGGATGAGTCCCATCAGCATCCGCAGTACGGTCGTCTTGCCGGCCCCATTAGGTCCCAGCAGGCCGAGCACCTGCCCGTGCTCGACGCGGAAGGACACGCCCTCGACGGCGCTCAGACCCCCCGGATAGCGCTTGGTCAGCCCGGATACCACCAGCGGCACCCGCGCCAGCTCGGGATCGGCGTCCGCGGCGCGCCTGCGGCGTAGCGCAGCGAGCACCGCGAGTGCCATCACCAGCGCCGCCAGCCCGCCCAGACCGGCGAGCTGGACGGCCGGAAGCGGCCCCGCTACCTGCTCTCCGGGCACGATCGGCACCGCCAGGGTCGGATCGGCGGCCAGCGACACGGTGTACCCAGCGGGTTGCGGGGGCAACGCGTAACCGCGGTCGGTGGTGGCCACGGCGACCTCAAGACGGTGCCCGGCCTGCACCGGCCGCACCACCCCAGCCAGTGTCACGGTGAACTCCACCGCAGCGCCGCCGGCGGGCAGCGGACCGATCCGCACCGGGGCCACCGCACCGCCGGGAAGAGTGCGGCGCCCGTCCGGTCCGAGGTCGTAAAGCTTGACGAACAGCACCACCTCGGCCGGCGGTTGTCCGATTGCCGGCTCGACCGGCGGTTGTCCGATTGCCGGCTCGACCGGCGGTTGTCCGATTGCCGGCTCGGCCGGCGGTTGTCCGATTGCCGGCTCGGCCGGCGGTTGTCCGATTGCCAGCGGTGCGGCAGGTGCGGCGGCCACTCGTAACCGGACCTGTGGCGCTCCAGCGATCTCCACACGGCCAGCCAGCGGATCGGTGAGGAACGTCGCGGCCTGCCCCGGAAGATCCATTGCCACGCCATCGAGATTGGCCGCACCCTCGGGTAGGGCCCTGTTGAGTCCGGGCAGGCTGCTCAACGCGGCCGGGCTTCCGCCCGGCGGGCGAAAGATCGTCTGCGCTCCGCCGCGCAGTGCTAGCTCCTGGTATCGCACCGGGTCACCGTCGAGTCCGGGATAGGCCACCGCGTGCACGGTCCGCGGCGGCAGGCCACGCCGGGTGCCGAATAGTGCCTGTACCTGATAGTCGAAGCCGGTGCCGGGATCTGCGCCGAGCCGGCGCAGGTGGTAGTCGAACCAGTCGCCGATCTGGTCCCGCAGCGCCGCGCCGCCTCCGCCGCCATCGTGTCCGCCCGCGTACCAGATCACTTTCAGCGGGGCACCCGCTGAGGCGAGCTGCCGGGCGGTGGCGTCGGCCTGGTCCAACCCGAACAACGTGTCGTGCTCGCCCTGGATCAGCAGGGTTGGTGCGGTGATGGCACCGGCTACTGTCGAGGGTGAGGAGCGCTGGAGCAATGCCTCGATCTCCGGGGTGGGGCCGCCGGTGGCCGCAGCCTGACCGTAGGCCGCACACACTTCGGGGCGGAACCGCCCGCACAGGCTCGGTTCGCCGGCGTCCGAGCCCGCCGCCACGCCGAAGAACAACCCCGCCCAGTCCCGCTTGAACACTCCGTCTGATGCGAAAGCGCCGGCAGCCGGGGTGCCGGCGGAGATGGGTACGGCGCTGGCGGCGTTCGGGAACAGTGCTTGGCTCAGGTCATTCCAGGTGATCTCCGGTGCGAGTGCATCCTCCCGCCGGTCGGTCCCGGCCAGCAGCAGGGCCAGCGCGCCGCCGTAGGACGCGCCGGTGACCGCCACTCGTGGATCGCCGGGCCCATCGCGCACCACATCGGTACGCAGGGCCAGCCAGTCCACCAATGCCCGGGCATCGGCCACCTCGTAGTCGGGGGAGTTCAGGCCGATCTGCCCGGTGCTCGCGCCGAATCCGCGGGCGGTCCAGGCGAGCACGACGAAGCCCCGGCGGGCCAGCGCGGTTGACTCCGCACTCACCGAGTCCTTGCTGCCACCGAACCCGTGTGCCGCCAGCACGGCTGGGGCTGGGGTGACCGCCGGGCGGTACACCGTCGCGTCCAGCCGGACCAGACCCGTGGTCCCCGGTCCCCCCGGCACATCGATCGTCACGTTCTCGGTGACCACCGGCGGCGGATCAGCAGCCACCGTGACGGCCAGCGCCACCCCGGCGCCCATGACCAGCGCGGCGACGATCAGCAAGGCGGTGGGTCGCCAGCGCAACCTCGCCAGCCGGGACAGCAGGGCCGTTCGGGGCACGCCACCGAAGGTAGGTCACCACGCTCCGGTGCCGCAGCGGTCTCAGCGGATTCTCAGCGCCACGGTCGCGATCACGACCACTGAACGACCCCGGCTGGTGGTGGTCGAAGCGATAGAGGAGGCTCATACATTAGGTGGAGGGGAGTATTCCTTCGCGGCGGTGTCGTCAACACGGCTTCCCCGAGATTCTCGGGTGCCCGGTGCCGTCGGCCGGCTCGCCGGCGGAAGAGACCTCCGGTGTCCGACGGATGCCGTCTGCCCGGAGGTTAAGTTATGCAGCACCCCACAGGACCCTCCAGTGCCAGTGCTTGGGTGCGCTTGCTCCAAGACATCATTACCGCTGAGTCGTGCCGTCCGTTGCTGCGCGCCACCGTGCTGGTGTTGGCTTGCACCCTCCCTACCATGGCTATAGCAGTCGTATTGTTCCTTCTTCGCTGAGCTTGTCGTAATAACCCCTTGGTTCTGGGTTTTGTGGCCCCGTGGCTGCCTGTCGCCATGACGTGGCACGGCCACCGCTTGATCATCTTCGGTTCCTTCCACAGATCTCGAAGACGAAGGCGATGGCCGTAAGTGTGCAGTAATTGAGAGGCTTGGGCGAACAGGCACGGCCGGTAAGATTTGATGATCTTGTCGTGTTTCGATGTGTGTTCTCTGACTGCCTGAACACCAGCCAGGGCGACGCGCAAAGTCGTTTGTCCAGCTCACGGGTGATGTGAGGGGTGCGTGCGGGGGCCCGGTTTGGGTAGCGGCTGGAGCCGGTGGATTGGGGTGAGGGGTATCCAGCGTGCCGTGGGTGGTGAGGTTGGGTAGCAGCTGGGAGGGACCGTCGGGTGAGGTGCGAGCGACTGGGTGAGCTTGTGTGATGGTCACAGGGTGATCACTGCGGCGTGTCCAGGGGGAAGAGCAACGGAGCCCCGGTAGGACAGGGATTGTCGATGATCCTTTGTCCGTGAGGTGGCTCCGTTGCACGTCGAGTGTGTCAGCACCCCGCAGGTCACCTCGCCCGGGGAGGCCGCGTTGGCGGTCCTGGTGCAACGCGCGAGTGTGCTGCACCGGGTGGGTGGCGGCAGTGTGCTGGAGTGTTTCGCTGACCTGCCCGATCCGCGTGACCCGCGGGGGACCCGCCATTCGCTGCCGACGATCATGGGGTTGTGTCTGGCGGGGGTGCTCGCGGGACAGAAGAGTCTGACCGATATCACCGACTGGGTGTCGGCGGCTGATCAGGAACTGCTGGCTGCGCTGGACTGTCGGCGGGGTGGGGATGGCCGGTGCACGCCACCGCATCCCGATACCTTCGAGCGGGTCCTGGGGATGCTCGGCGCAGGGTGTGGCTGATCACGTGGGTGACTACCTCGGGCACAAAGCCGACCTCGGGCCGGTGACCTTCCCGATCGCCGCGCCGGTGCTGTTGCCGGCGATCGCCGTGGACGGCAAGGCGATGCGGGGCGCGATCGGCCCCGACGGGCAGATGCCCTACCTCTTGGCGGCCGCCACCCACGGCGACTCCGTGGTGATCGCCGAACGGCTGGTCGGCGCCAAAACCAACGAAGTGCCCGAGTTCGCGCCGCTACTCCGCGACCTCGGCGTACCGGTCAGCGGCTGCGTATTCACCATGGACGCCGCCCACACCGTGCGCGGGCACGCCAGTTTCCTCACCGAGGAACTCTTCGCGCACTACGTCATGACAGTCAAGCAGAACCAGAAAGGCCTCTTCGACCGGCTCAACGCCCTGGACTGGAACAACGTACCGATCTCCCACACCACCACCGACACCGGCCACGGACGACACGAGAAACGCACCATCCAGGTCATGGACGCCCCCACCGACCTGGGCTTCCCACCCTGCGCTCAGGTCTTCCTCATCGAGCGATACACCACCCGCACCCTCCGCAAACGCCGCAAGCACAGCCGCAAGTACAAGACCGTCCAGGTCAAGACCGCTGTCGCGGTGCTCGGGATCACCAGCCTCAGCTCCCGGGAGGCCGCACCGCACCATCTGGCCACCTATGTGCGGGGACACTGGGCGATCGAAAACAAGATCCACTGGGTGCGTGATGTTACGTTCCGTGAGAACGCATCCCAGATCAAAACCGCCGCCAGACCACGCATCATGGCCACGCTACGTAACCTGGCAATCGGCCTGATCCGGCAAGCCGGCCACACAAAAATCGCAGCCACCATCCGAAAGATCCACAACGACCCACGCCTACTCTTCGCCATCCTCGGCCTGCGCCGATGCCCTGAAAACGCAGCATGACCAGCAGAAACGACTTTGCGCACCGCCCTGAACACCAGCAAGACGACGGGTCGCCAGCGCAACCTGACCAGCCAGGACAGTCGGACGGTTTAGGGCATGTCACCGACGGTAGGTCACCATGCTCCAGTGCCGCAGCGGTCTCAGCGCCACCGTGGAGCCACTCCTGGTGTAATACACCGCTCCGCTGTGATTGACCGCTCAGCGACCCCGGCTGGTGGCGGTCGAAGCGATAGGACAGACTTACACCTACGTGGAGGGGAGTATTCCTTCGCGGCGGCATCGTCAACACGGCCTTCCCGAGGTGCTCGGGAGCCCGGTGCCGTCGACCGGCTCGCCGGTGGAAGAGACCTCCGGTGTCCGACGTGCACCGTCTGCCCGGAGGTTAGTTCATGGATGTGCCCACGTGGGTGTGGCTCGCTACGGTGGGCGGTCTCGGCGCCTTGTTCGCCCTCGATTTCCTCATCGTCGACCGCAAACCGCACACGGTGGGCATAGCAGAGGCGACCCGGTGGGTGGTGTTCTACCTCGCCTGCGCGGGGGTGTTCGGGCTCGGTGTGTGGTTATTCGCGGACAGCACTTTCGCATTCCAGTTCACCGCTGGATACCTCACCGAATACTCGCTGTCGTTGGACAATCTGTTCGTCTTTGTCATCATTACGGCGGCTTTCCAGGTGCCGACCGAACTGCAACACCGCGTACTGTTGATCGGCATTGTGCTGGCGCTGGTTCTGCGGGGACTGTTCATTGCCGCCGGTGCGGCACTGATCTCGAGCTTCAGCTGGATGTTCTACCTCTTCGGTGTGTTGCTGATTTACCTCGGTTACCGGCAGATCCGTCAGCGTGAGCCGGACACTGAGTTCCACGAGAATGTCGCGCTGCGCACGCTCCGCAAGCTGGTCCCAGTGACCGATGACTACGACGGGTCGAGGCTCACCGTCAAGCGGGACGGCAGACGGTGGTTCACCCCGATGATCGTGGTGATGATCGCGATCGGCTCCGCCGACCTGATTTTCGCTCTGGACTCCATCCCAGCGATCTTCGGGCTGACCCAGGAAGCGTACCTGGTCTTCACCGCCAACGCCTTTGCGCTCATGGGTTTGCGACAGCTGTACTTCCTTATTGGCGGGCTGCTCACCCGGCTCGTCTACCTGTCCATCGGGTTGGGCACCCTCCTGGGTTTCATCGGTGTCAAGCTGGTGCTCGATGCGCTGCACGAGAACTCGCTGCCCTTCCTCAACAACGGCCAACCGCTGCGCTCGGTGCCGACGGTCGGAATCGAGTTATCCCTGGGTGTGATCGTCGGCGTGCTGCTGGTGATGACCGTAGCCAGCATCCTCGCGACGTGCCGACGTCGGGACCCGCCGAAGTATGTGGAGAAGAAGTATGTTGTGGAGAAGGATCAGCTCGCGGACCGACAACCGCAGACCGGAATGAATGTGGATCGTTAGTTCAGCGGGCTGTGCGCAGCGCGCCGAAGAGGGCTTCCTTCTCCTCTGCCGGTCCCGCCGCGAAGTACAAGGCATTGACGTCGCCGAGGCTCTCCCCGTTACCGAACAGGATGTTCCACAGGCCGTCGATACCGATGGGTGTGCCGTCCTCATCGCGCAAGAAGTCGACGAATTTCCCGGTGGCATCGTCGAATGCGGCGATTCGTCCGGCTCCGCCAAAGTTGCCCACCAGGAGCTTACCGCCCATCGGGCCGAAGCCCTCCGGAGCCAGCGCGACTCCCCAGGGTGCGTTCAGCCTGCCGTCGTCCTCGAACACCCGGACCAATGCGCCGGTGCTGGTGAACTCGGCGATCTTGCCCTTGTCCGGGCGGCCTGCGGTGGTCTTCTCCTGCTCCCTATTCAGCGAGTTCTCCTCGCCGGCGTCGAACGCCGGCCCACCAGGCTCCGGCTTCTCGGGTGCCTTGGAGATCACATAGCTCACCAGAACGCGGTCACCGATCGTGGTGAGGTTCCATGGAACAGGATCACCCGGCTTGGCCTTCTTGCCCTTGGCCGCGTTGGTCGGGTCGACCGGATCCCCCGTGGTGAACGGGTTGGCGAAACCAGTGGTAGGCACCAGATTCCAGCTCTTGTCGAACTGCCGGATCTGCGGATCGGCACCGAAGTCGGTGGCCCAGAGCGTGTCGTAGCTGCCCGGCTTGATCGCCAGGCCGAAGAACTGCATGCCTTGCGGTTCCCCGTTGAAGACCTCCTGGCTGGGGCCGTCCACCCGCACCAGCTTGCCGTCGGGCCCGCGCTCGCCCCAGGCGGTGATGCGCCCGGAGTCGGTGGCGAAGATGAACCGTGCCGAGCCGCCCAGGGTCACCGTGCGGCCGTTGACCTGCGCCTGCTGGGTGGTGACGACGAACTTGTCCGAGTTGATGTCGGCGTCGTTGAAGATCACTCCAGTGGTCTTGCCGATGGACGAATCCTCGGTGCTGTTGTCGGTGCCCGGGATCGTGACCGCCTTGAGGGGATCCTGGTGCAGCTCACGCAACGTCTGATCATCCGAGGCGGTGACGTCGCCGACGAACTCGTAGGACGTGTTGCCGGCGCTGACCCAGAAATGTCCGCCGGCACCCTTGGGTCGTATCGCGATGCCCCACGCGTTGACCATGTCCGGCATGGTGAACTTCGCCTTGTAGGCCTCGGAGTTGGCCGCCAGATTGATCTGGCGGTAGCGGTTCTCCGAAGACGGCGCGAAGCCGGGGGTGCTGGCGTTGCTGCACGCCGGCACACCGGCAACAGCGAGGCAGACAGCCAGGCAGGCAATGCCCCGACGGACCGGCCCGACACGTCTTCGGAGAAGCATGGGCTCCTTGGGGCTCCTTGCCAACGAAACCGAACCTAAAGTGTGGTAAGGGTAGGCTTCGTCGTCGGACAGAATCAAGATGGTCAAACGTAGTCACGCGAGCACTGGCTGCGGGGACCGCAGGTAGCACCAGCGAGCCCAGGTGTGCGGGATGAGGTAACCCAGGGCTGCTGCGCCGCAGGAGTGATTTAGGGCCGGAGGAGTGACAGGTCTGGGCCTGCGCCCAGAAACCTGTATTCTTCCCCAGTTCCACTACCCTGAGGAGACCCCTGGTGACGCACGATGACCGCGCGGCGTCGTAGGAAGTTGGGCTCTGGGCCCTCTGCCACCGCTCTGATCGCCTGGGTCGGTGGTACTCGTGCGGGCATCGGCCCGCCCGCGATCGCACCGCTCCCGATCATCACCAGTGCGCCGACCTGTCGAATGGACGGCAGTCATGCGATCTTCCTGGGCAGGGCGTGCGGCCTAGCGGCGGGGACCCTGTTGGCTTGCGGCTCGGTGTTGGCTGGCGCGACGCACGTCGGTGACGGTTCACTCGCTCAGGACAGTGCGCCCCTGCTCAACCCCACCCCGACCGCCCCAGATGCCGCCGCTGGTGCTCCTGCCGCATACCGCGCGAACCCTCCGGCCGAGCCCGCATCCGACGCTCCGGACGTGGTCAGCGTTCAGGCGGTCAGTGCGTCGAGTCGGCCACTTCATCCCCAGCTGGGGCGGGTGCGCCGGAACGCACCGGTCGCTCTGGACGTGCCCGCTGATGAACCTGTCCAGCACCCCCGTGCCGCGGGGCAACCTTGGCAGTCGCCCCCACCCGCGGCCAGTCCCGCTCCGCAGGACCCGATCAGGCCGGTCAGTCCTGCGCCGGTCAGCCCCGTGCTGGATCCCGCCGCAAAAGAAGTAGGCCGAGTCGCACCGGTTGGTGGAGTGCTGGCCCCGAACAATCCCAGCGCCCCGACCAATCCGCGCCAGGTTCGCGCGGACAGACCTCGTGAGAAAGAGACCGGAAGCCCTCCTGACGAGCGGGTATCCAGCACTCGCGACAAGCGAACGAGCCGCACCCCACGCGGGACCGTTGAGACAGTGCAGGACGTTGTCGCACCGGTCGACAACACTCTTAGCCAGACTATTGAGCCTGTTACCAAACCGGTTGAGCCTGTGGTTAAACCGGTCATTCAACCGGCCACTCGACCGGCGATGGCGATGCTCGACTCGTTGTTGCCGGTAGGCTGATCGTCCACTCGCCGGGGAGCTCGCCGCACACGCTGGGGCCTTGCTGATAGGAACGGACCTTCGCCTGCGAGCGCCTCGGCGCCGCGCGGGCAGCGGATCTCATCCCTCGATAGCATCGACAACCTAGTCGCCAGCACTGTATAGGCAAGGAGCTCTCGTGGTCGCGCCGTCCTCACCTGTCCAGCCCGCCCTGCGCGTGATGGTGTCGGCTGGGACGACCGCCGGAGTGGTGCTGCGCGAGGCGGGAGCGTCCACCAGCGGACCAGACGCCCTCGTCGCCGCCCGCGATGCACAGGGCGCCCTGCACGACCTCAGCTGGGCACCTGAGAGCGATACCGAGGTTGAGGCCGTCGCAGCGAGTAGCCCCGACGGGCGCAGCGTCATCCGGCACTCGTGTGCGCACGTGCTCGCGCAAGCGGTGCAGCAGCACTTCCCCGGCGCCAAGCTGGGCATTGGCCCGCCGGTGACCGACGGCTTCTACTACGACTTCGATGTCGAGACGCCGTTCACCCCCGAGGACCTGGTGGCCCTCGAAAAGACCATGCGCAAGATCATCAAGGCCGGCCAGCGATTCTCCCGCCGCGTGCTCGGCTCTGTGAGCGAGGCCAAACAGGAACTGGCAGCCGAGCCCTACAAGCTGCAGCTGATCGATCTCAAAGGGGCCGGTTCGAATGTCAGCATCGACCCTGACGAGGTCATGGAGGTCGGCGCGGGGGAGCTGACGATCTATGACAACGTCCACCCGCACACCGGTGACACCATCTGGAGTGACCTGTGCCGCGGCCCGCATGTGCCGACCACCCGATACATCCCGGCGTTCCGGCTGATGCGGACCGCTGCCGCCTACTGGCGGGGCAGCGAGCGCAACCCGCAGCTGCAGCGGATCTATGGCACCGCGTGGGAATCGGACGAGGCACTGGAGCGGCATCTGGAGTGGCTCGCCGAGGCTCAGCGCCGGGACCACCGCAAGCTTGGTGTCGAGCTGGACCTGTTCAGCTTCCCCGACGAGATCGGGTCGGGACTGGCGGTGTTTCACCCCCGGGGCGGCATCGTGCGCCGGGTGATGGAGGACTACTCACGCCGCCGGCACGAGGAGGCTGGCTACGAGTTCGTCAACTCGCCACACATTTCCAAGGCGAAGCTTTTCGAGGTCTCCGGGCACCTGGACTGGTACGCCGACGCCATGTTCCCCTCGATGCATCTGGACGCAGAGTTGGCCGAGGACGGCACGGTGCGCAAGCCCGGGCAGGACTACTACCTCAAACCGATGAACTGCCCGTTCCATAACCTGATCTATCGCTCGCGGGGCCGGTCCTACCGGGAGCTCCCCTTGCGGCTGTTCGAGTTCGGCGCGGTGTATCGCTACGAAAAGTCCGGCGTGGTGCATGGTCTGACCCGGGTACGCGGCATGACGCAGGACGACGCGCACATCTACTGCACGCCCGAGCAGCTGCAGGGGGAGATCCGCTCGCTGCTGGGCTTTGTGCTCGACCTGCTCCGCGACTATGGGCTGGATGACTTCTACCTCGAGCTATCGACCCGCAACGACGATAAGTACGTTGGCACCGACGAGCAGTGGGAAGCGGCGACCGACGCGCTGCGCCAGGCGGCCGAGGCCAGCGGGCTGGAGCTGGTACTCGATCCCGGCGGGGCGGCGTACTACGCGCCGAAGGTCTCGGTGCAGGCCAAGGACGCGCTGGGGCGTTGCTGGCAGATGTCGACCATCCAGGTGGATCTTCAGCTGCCGGCGCGCTTCGAGCTGGAATACACCGCGACAGACGGCTCCCGGCAGCAGCCCTACATGATCCACCGGGCGCTGTTTGGATCGATCGAACGGTTTTTCGGTGTGCTCACCGAGCACTACGCGGGCGCGTTCCCTGCCTGGCTGGCACCGGTGCAGGTGGTCGGGATCCCGATCGCCGGCGAGCATGTCGAGCATCTGGAGCAGGTCGCCAAGGCGCTGAGAGCGCGGGGAATCCGCGTCGAGGTGGATGCCTCCGACGAGCGGATGCAGAAGAAGATCCGGACCCACACCACGCAGAAGGTGCCTTTCCTGCTGCTCGCCGGGGACAAGGACGTCGAGGCAGGTGCGGTGTCCTTCCGGTTCCGTGACGGTAGCCAGGTCAATGGTGTAGGAGTGGAAGATGCGGTCTGCGCCATCACCAGCTGGGTGGCGCGACGAGAGAATCGCTCGCCCAACGCCGCGGAGCTGCCGATAGGAGAGTCGTGACCCCCGACGCGCAGGACGGGGTCGGAGCGCCGGACGCGTTACAGCGGCTGTGGACGCCACACCGGATGGCGTACATCAAACGGGAAGGTAAGTCGGGATCCGAGACCGGTGAGGGAGAGTGCCCGTTCTGCCGGATTATTTCCATGGACGATGCCGAGGGCCTGGTCATTGCCCGGGGCGCCACCGTCTATGCGGTGCTCAACCTCTATCCCTACAACCCGGGCCACCTGATGGTGGTGCCTTACCGGCATGTCGCCGACTACCCGGAGCTGACTATCCAGGAGACCACCGAACTGGCCACCTTCACCCAGCTGGCCATGCTCGTGGCCCGTCGGGCGGCCGCGCCGCATGGTTTCAACATCGGGATCAACCAGGGCTCTGTCGCTGGCGCTGGCATCGCGGCGCACCTGCATCAGCACGTGGTGCCTCGGTGGGGCGGGGACGCGAACTTCATGCCGGTGGTCGGTGGAACCAAGGTGCTGCCGCAACTGCTGGCCGAGACTTACACGCTGCTGGCGGACGCATGGAAAGAACTGTCCTGAACGCGCCCACGAACGCCAGGCTCCGGCCCGTTCCTCGATAGCCGTACTCGCGCGATGCTCAATATCTTCGCCCGTGCGTCGGTCTCCCGGTTCGTGGAGCCGGTGGGTGGGTGGCTGGTCCGGGCCGGTATCGGGCCCGACGTCATCACGGTCATCGGCACGGTCGGAACGGTGGCCTCGGCGTTGTGGTTCTTCCCCCGTGGTCAACTGGTGGTAGGCACCATCGCCGTGACGGTGTTCGTGCTGCTCGACGTGCTCGACGGGGCGGTCGCCCGGGCCCGTGGAGCCGGCACCCCATGGGGAACAGTGCTGGACGCCACCTGCGATCGGATCGCTGACGGTGCGTTGTTCGCCGGGCTGACCTGGTGGTGCTTCGTCGTCGCTGGAGACCGGCTGCTCGCTGTAGCGGCGCTGCTGTGCATGGTGAGCGCTCAAGTCATCTCCTACATCAAGGCCCGCGCCGAAGCCAGCGGCCTGTGCGCGGACGGCGGGATGGTCGAGCGCGCGGAGCGCTACATCATCGCCTTGCTGGGCGCCGGCTTGACTGGCGTCGGAGTGCCCTTCGCGCTCGATGTCGCGCTGTGGGCGCTGGCCGGTTTGCAGATGATCACCGTGACCCAGCGGATGCTGGCAGTGCGGCGTAGTGCGTGGGAAC
>JBOHFW010000264.1:0-5219 GCA_050699835.1 Pseudonocardiaceae bacterium
GGGTTAAGCACGGACGGGCTGCTGCGCGACCTGCAGCTGACCACCTGCCCCACGCAAGGAAGGTGGGGCCGGGGTGGGGTGCTAGCGGCGGCCGAGCGCGTGTTCCACGCCGACTCGAAGGTGGTCATCGCTCAGCTCAGCGCACGCCACTGCGTCAGCGCGCTGGCGTTGGCCGCCGCGAACTTCGCCGCCCTCGCGCTCAGTTTCACCAGCTCCCCAGGGGACGCACTGCACTGGCTCACCCGCCGCGCCAGGCCCGCACCAGCCCCGCCGCAGGTTCCTCGGGATCTTCGGGCCGAAGCCGTCCGCCTTTCCGACCCGAATGACGACTTCGCCGCGCTGCACACCGCCCTGGGTAGCGCGCCGGCCGCGGCGGCGTGGCACCAGCGCGCCGAGGCGCTAGCCGTGTACCGGGCCGCGCTGACCGAGGAGCCCGGAGCCGCCGACCCGGACACGGTCCTCACCACGCTCCTGCACCTGCACGCCCTGCGCGCGCTCAGCCCCGACGGCGAGCGCGAACGCACCAGCCTGCACCTGGTGCGCGCCGCTGCCCTCGCCTGCCTGCACGCTAAAGGATGACCGTGACCCGAACGACCCCCGCCATGCCGCTGCTCGCGGCTGAGACCCTGGCGGAAGAGATCGCCAACCGGTACGCCGAGCCGCCGCGGGCCGACAGTGGGCTTCCCGACTGGTGGCCGCAGTCCCTCGCGCACGGCAGCGCCGGAACCGCGCTGCTGCATATCGAGCGTGCTGCGACCGGACGCGCAGAGTGGAGCCGGGCGCGCGCATGGCTGGCGTACGCCACGTCTAGCGAACTCAGCATCGGATCCAACGCCTCGCTCTATTATGGCGCTCCCGCCGTGGAGTTCGCGCTGCGCGCCGCCACACCGCACCTGCCCGGCTTAGCTGCGCGCACCCTGCCGACGCTCAAGCGCGCCACCGATCAGGTCATCCGGCGCCGTCTCGACGAAGCCCGCCAGCGCCTGCAGCGCGGCACCCACCCGCCGCTTGCCGAGTTCGACATCATCCGGGGCATGTCCGGGTTCGGCGCGCTCCTTCTGCGGCGAGAGGATCCTACCGACGCCCTGCTCGGCGACATCCTGGCTTACCTGGTCGCCCTAACCGAACCGGTCCAGGACGGCGATGACCTGCTGCCCGGATGGTGGACCGAACTGGCCCCCAACGGCAAGGCGTCCGACAACTTCCCCGGCGGGCACGCCAATAACGGACTGGCGCACGGGATCGGCGGCGTGCTAGCCATGCTTGCCCTCGCCCTGCGGCGCGGCGCCGCCGTCGACGGGCACGCAGAAGCGATCGAGCGGATTTGGGCGTGGCTGGACCGATGGCGCCGCGAGAGCGACCACGGCCCCTGGTGGCCATATTGGATCACCCGGGCACAACTGCACGGCAAACGGGAGAATGCGGGCGGTCCACGCCGGCCCTCCTGGTGCTACGGCACCCTGGGGCTGGCCCGCGCCCAGCAGTTGGCCGCGCTTGCCCTGGATGATCCGATCCGCCGGGCGATGGCGGAGGGCGCAGCTGCTGCGGCCCTGGCCGACCCGGCGCAGCTACGCCAAACCGAGGACGCCTCGTTGTGCCACGGGTACGCCGGGCTGATCCACATCGCCGGGCTGATGGCCACCGACTCACTCGTCCCCAGCGTGCTCACCGACGTGGTCCCGGACCTGTTCGACGCCCTGATACAGAAGTTGGCGCGGCCCGCCCCGGCGGATCCTGGATGGCTCGAGGGTCAGGTCGGAACCGCCCTCGCCCTGCATTCCCTCGCCGTCCGGCCGGTCACAGGCTGGGACCACGCCCTCCTGATTACATGACCGCTCTCGAAGCACGTTCGGGGAGAACCACTGAGTTCATGCATCGACGTCCGCGCCGCCGCGGAAGCTGTGCTCGCCGTGCTCGGAGGCGAGCCCGCCGACACCGTCGCCGACCGCTATCAGATCTCTGGTGCAGATCTGAGCGAGGCGGTCGCGGCGTACCGGGCCGCCGGGGATGCGGCCATGCTCCGCTTAGCGGACCGGTCCGAGTGGCAGCAGGTGATGCTCGCTGGTCCAGACGGCCACAGGCTGGAGCTAGCCGGGTTCGCACGGCTCGCGGCCGGTCTGGCGGAAGCCGAAGCCGCTGGAGCGGTCACGGGATACCACTTCCTGCGCAAGGACGGCGGGCTGCGGCTGCGGGTCGCCCCGGATCAGGCGCAGGCCCGGCGCACGATGGACCGGATCCTCGATTCCCTCACCGCTGCCGGGGACATCAGCGAATGGGTACGCGGTGTCTACGAACCGGAGGTGTACGCCTTCGGCGGCTCAGCAGCGATGGACATCGCGCACCGGCTGTTCTGCGCCGACAGTCGCGCTGCCCTGGCCGCAGCGGGCCGGGCCGATCGCCGCGGGGCCGGCCCACCCGAGACCGCGACTCTCCTGGTCAGTGCGTTGCTGCGGGCCGCAGGCTTGGACTGGTACGAGCAGGGCGATGTATGGGCCAAGGTCTGCGAACACCGCCCGCCCCCCGTGCTGCCCCCATCCGAGCACCTTGTCGCGGCCTACGCCGCGATGCGTCGGCTGATTACCGTAGCCGGCGCCACGGTGTCCGTCCCGGTCAGCGAGCCGGGCTGGGAGCTACGGCTTGCCGCGTTCGAGACCGCCGGGCGCGAGCTCGCCCAGCTCGCCCAGGGCGGGCAACTTCAGCGCGGCCTGCGCGCGATCCTCGCCCATCACCTCATCTTCACGTTCAACCGGGCCGGCTTGGCCGCCTCGGAACAGTCCGCCCTTTCCTACCTCGCGAAGGAAGTCGTCATGCAGCATCCGATCGTGTCGAACCCCGGCCCCGCTGGCGGTGCCGCCAGCCTCGGACAGACCGGCACCACCGTCACCACCGCCACCATCGACGACGAGGCCACGCGGCTGCGCGCAGAACTGACCGCCCAACTGCGCGAGCGCGGCTCGGTCCGCACTCCGCGGATCGCCGAGGCGTTCGCCGCCGTTCCCCGGCACCTGTTCGTCCCGGACGCCCTTCTGTCTGCGGCCTACGCCGACGAACAGCTCTTCACCAAGCACACCGACACCGGCGTGGCGATCTCCGCGGCATCACAGCCCAGCATCGTCGCGATGATGCTGGAGCAGCTCGACGCGCACCCCGGCCACACTGTGCTCGAAGTCGGCGCCGGCACCGGGTACAACGCGGCGTTGATCGGCCATCTGGTCGGCCCGCACGGGCATGTCACGACACTCGACGTGGACGCAGACCTCGTGGACGGCGCCCGCGAGCATCTGACGGCCGCGGGTGCGGACAATGTGACTGCGTTGCTTGCCGACGGCGCGCTCGGTGATCCGGACGCCGTACCCTTCGACCGGGTCATCGCCACCGTTGGCGCGGGCGACGTCCCGCCCGCCTGGCTCGACCAGCTCGCCCCCGACGGCCGCCTGGTCGTCCCGCTGCGCATCCGCGGCGGGGTCTCCCGGTCGATCGCCTTCGAGCGCGACGGCGCGCACTGGCGCGCCGTCTCCAGTGAGATGTGCACGTTTGTGCCGCTGCGCGGGATTGCTGACGACCCCCGCATCATCATCCCCTTGACCCCGGACAGCCACGTCAGCTTGCACACCTACCGCGACCAGCGAACCGACCCCGCAGCCCTGGCCACGGTCCTGGCGCACCCGGCGTGCGAGGTCTACACCAACGTCTTGTTCCGAAAGGGCGACCCCTGGGAGTGGGTCAACCTGTGGTTGGCCTGCGCGCTGCCCGGCGGCCTGGTCCGGATGCCCCAATCCGGCCCGGCCGTGGAATCCGGACAGCTGCGACCCCAGTTCCCGTGGGGGGCGATGGCGGCGGTGGATGAGGACTCTCTGGCCTACCTGACGCTGCGCCCCGGCGAAGACGAGACCGGCCAGTACTGGGAAGCCGGAGCGATCGGGCACGGTCCACGCGGGAACGAACTCGCCGCCCAAGTCGCTGAGGAACTCCGCATCTGGGGCCGCGACTACCGCAGCGCGCACCCAACGATCCGTCTGACCCACAACGATAACCGGGAGACACTCACTGGCCAGTTCACGATCGACAAGACCTTTACCCGGCTGGTGATCAGTTGGGAATGAGATGGATCCCGACGCGATAGCACGCCGATTCCCGCTGATCTCCCGCTCCCGGCCTCCGGGCCGCTGTCTCGACACGCGGCTCACAGAGCTCCGGGAGATTATGCGGGAATCCGGCACGGCCGACGATCACACCCGCATGACCCGGGCCGGGGAAGTGTGCAACAAGGCGGCACTGATCGCATCCGATTGCGGCGCGACCGACCTCGCCCGAAACCTGTGCTGGCGGCAACATGACGTGTTCGACGCAGCCCGGCCGCTGCCGGCTCAGGCCGCGAAGCTCGCCCTGCAACCGGTCCTGAACATCCCGCGCCAGCTGATCCGCGAAGGCGACGGCGCCACCGCTTACCAGATGCTGGACCGGCTCTACCGGGCGGCGCGGGATCGGACGGACGCGGAACTCCCGGGGCGGCGGATCAGCCTGCGGGATGTTACCTGCGCCCCGGACGACCATCGGACAGTGTGCACACTGTTATGGGCGGCGCTGCTGGCCGACGGCGCCCGTGCCCTGGCCTTGGCAGGCCGCTGGCAGGACGCGGCCAAGCACGCGGCGGCGCACCGAGGGGTCGGCACCCGGCTTCTGGACGGCCGCCAAGTCACGATCCTGTCGCTGGCCGACCGCGGCGAGCACGACCGGGCCGCAGCGATGGTCGAGGACAGTGTGCTCACACAGCCCTGGGAGCAGACTGTCGCGAGCCTGCTGCTCGTTTACTGCCGACGCGGGGCCGGAGACGACATCGAGCAGGACGCTGCGGCGATGCTGGACCACGCCCTGTGGCTCGTGGAGCAGGCTGAGCCGTCAACGGCGGTATTCCGCACCCGGGTCGGTTTGACCGCGCTCGATCTTACGGACAGATGTGACTGTGCGCAGGTGCCGCGTCTGCGGGCGGCACTCATCGCCGCGGCGTCGGCCGACGCCTACGCCGCCCGGGAAGCCCTCGCGCACCCGGTGCTGCGCCCCACAATGACGACCGTCCAGGAGCAGGCGATGGTCGCGTTGGTCGAGGCGTCCGGTCTCGGGCGCGGCGCGATACCGCAGGAGCTGTTGGACAACCTCATGACGTCGTTGGCGCTGGCTGAGAACCAGCTGCGCGCCCTGCTGGACCGACCGCGCAGTCC
>JBOHFW010000265.1:0-16308 GCA_050699835.1 Pseudonocardiaceae bacterium
CGCCAACACTAAGGTCGCCCCCGAGCCTGACGCGGAACCTGCCGCCTTCATCGCTACCGAAGACGGCCGCGGCGGCGCCCGGCCCGACACGGTCCGGGTCAGAGTGGACGGTCTGCGCGGCAAGGGCGTCGCACAGTGCGCGGTATGGGCCGGCGACGGCTCGCACCGGATCCCGATGATGCAGCGGGCGAACCAGACCCCGGCGTTCGACACGGTCCGGATCACCGTCCAGTAATAGCTGGAGCGCTGCCTCAGGTGAGTGACTGGCCGAGGTCGACCACGGCGGCGATCACTTCGTTCCCCTCGTTGAGCGCGGCGTCGTTGTGGTCCGCCCCGACCACTTCGATCGCCCGCACGGGGCCGCCTGCGGCGGCCGCCACCGCCGCGCTCTGCTCCGGGGGTACGACCACGTCGGCGGAGCCGTAGACGACCACGGTCGGTACCCGGACCTGGCCGATCAGCTCGGTCACCGGGAACCGGTCCTGGAGTAGCAGCCGTACCGGCAGCAGCGGGTAGTGCCGGGTCCCCACGTCGGCGAGGCTGGTGAACGGTGAGCGCAGCACGAGCCCGCCCAGTGGCTGCTCGGTGGCGAGTCGGGTTGCTACCGCCGCACCGAGGCTCTCCCCGAAGTAGATCAGGCGTTGCGCCGGTACACCATGGCCGATGAGGTAGGCGCGCGCGGCGCGCGCGTCGGTGATCAGCCCGTTCTCCGAGGGACTGCCAGGATTGCCGCCGTACCCCCGGTAGTCGAGCAGCAGCACCGCGAAACCCTTGGCTGCCAGCCGCCGGGCCAGCGGGGCCCGCAGCGCGCGGGAGCCGGCGTTGCCCGGTATGACCAGGACGGTGATGCTGCGGTCGGCGCCGGTGGGCGCGACGTGCCAGGCGCGGAGTGCCAACCCGTCCTCGGTCCTTAGCGTGATCTCCCGTGCCCCGGGCAGCGCACTGCCGGCGAGTGGGACGGCGGCGGTATCCGGGAAGTAGATTAGGCGGCGCTGCAGCAGCCACAGCGCCGTGACCACCACGACCACCACGACCAGCAGGATCAGCCCGGCGCGCAGCACCCTTCTCATTGTGCCGATCCCCTGATCTGGGCGCCGTCACCCTGTATTTCGAAGCAGAACAGTGGCTTTCGGCTCGGCGTAGTGCGCTCCGGATTCCGAAGCGGCGAAGTTGTGCTGATTGCGCGTTGTGTCTGAGGGCGCGGTAATGGTCTGACTGTCCAGTTCGCGGAGTTGTGAGTTCAGGTAAGTCTTTAGTCGGGTTCGGTATTCCTGTTCGAACGTGCTTAGTTCGACGATCTTCTTCTCCAGGGCGTTCTTCTCCTGGTTGATCGCACCGAGGATTTCGGTGTGCTTGCGGGCCGCCTCGCGTTCCAGCGCCGTCGCCTTCTCCTGGGACTCCCGGTCCAGGGTCTCGGCTCTGGTGCGGGCGTCACGGAGCATGGTCTGGGCCCGGCTGCTAGCCTCGTTGATCATGCCGTCCACCTTGGCCTGCGCCTCGGAGAGCAGCTGCACGGTCGTGTTTCGGGCCTGGCTCAGTATCCGATCTGCGTCGGTCTTGGCATCGCGGGTCAGCCGGTCAGCGATCTCTTGGGCCATGCCCAGCACCTTGGCGGTTTGGGCGTGCTGATCGCCGGCGGGGGAGGTCTGTTTCCCGCTCTGCAGCGGCACCGCCGATCGCGGAGGAACCAGCGGGTGAAGACCACCTCCGGTGTCGGCCGATGTGGCGCGCAGCCGCTTATTGAGCTGGTCAACCCGGTTGTGGAGATCGTTGTTCTCATTGATCAACCGAGCCAGCTCGGCCTGGACGAGGTCGAGGAAGGCGTCCACCTCGTCTTCGTTGTAGCCTCGCTTGCCGATCGGCGGCTTACTGAATGCAATGTTGCGGATGTCGCCGGGGGTCAACGGCATTGGATCACCTCAGACGCTTCGCGACAGCGCGCGTCAGCCATGATCGGATCGCTCCTTCCAGCTGCCATCGCGGCGGCGAGGCGGGCGGCTCGTATCCCGGCCTGGCCTGGTGATGGCAGCCTGATCGTCATCGGGCGCTGCTCAGCACGGGAGACATGCAGGGACGATGGCGCCGGGTAGGCGCCGACGGGAGCGTCGGGGTGCTGGGGATGGACCAGGTTGAATAAGGCCCGCAGGGCGCACTGCGGGGAACCTTCATACGCCCACACCACGACCTCGGGCGCGAAGACATCGACCCGACCGTGGTGGAGCGCGGGGACCCTGGCCGTGGTGACCCGCTCGATGCACCGCATGGTGACGAGATCGACGTAGTCCTCCCACTGGTACGACGCGACTAGAGCGTACGGTGCGGTCCGCGGACCGCAGCAGTACGTGACGAACCCGTCCACGACCAGGTCAAGCAACAGTCGCTCGACCTCTGGTGGCAAACACAGCTGGCTGCCAGAGCGCGCGCCGGATAACAAAGGCGACTGCCCAGACCGGCTACCATCGGATACGTCCGCACAGCGGGGAGCCTGCTGAACCACCTGGATCTGGTCGTCCGTGTTTTTTGTCGTGCTAGTGGCCGAGAAACCCACGATGCAACCTCCCTTGCTGTGGGTGGTTTCATCGACACGTTGTATCCGTGCACCGTGGCAGAGGTTGCATGCCAAGGCAAGAGCTGATGCACAAACGTGCTATTTCTCATTCGTCGTGTACCGATGCAAGAACGATTCAGGTCCGGTCCGGCTTGCCATCGGGGCCTCCGGACCTCATGGATCCTTATGCCTGTTAGACTTTGTTCTTCGCTGGGCGTATGCTCCGCGCCGCCATGCGGATCACGAAACGGCTCGCCCTCGCGGGCGTCGCTCTTGCGGCGGCAACGCTCTGCCCTGCCTGCGGCGGATCCTCGGCCAAGGACTCACCGGGGCCGCTCGCCGCTCCCCATGCCAACTGGACCGGCGTCGACCCCCCTGATGGGGCGGGGCGAGGTCGAGAAGGTGAGCGGCGGGTTCATGTTCCCGGAAGGTCCGCCACCGTCTTCCGGACGCCGACCGGCGCAAGCAACGGGCTCGGGCTCGATGCGCAGGGCCGGCTCATCGCGAGCGAGGGCATTGTGCTGCTCGTGCACGGGTCGCTTCGACTGCTGTGGCTGCTACGGGAGATGGTCGCCATCGTCGGGGCCGACGACCACGAAGCTCCTTGAAGAGGGATTTAGGCAGCCTGGTTCAAGAGCATCCTTAACTGCTCGCCAATTTCACGTGTACTTCGTGGCACTTGCTCGTGCTGAAGCTCGGCCAGTATCGCGGCGAGCAGTACAACTGTGCGAGTAGACGACACATCACTGACCATGGTCGCGATCTGGCACATGGTCGTCTCGGCATCGCTCCAGGCACCTACCTGCACCTGTGCATCCAGCAAATACCCCAGGTGCAGATAACGACCGCGCATCTGATGCGCTGCCTTCCCCCAGACCGACTGTTCGAACTTGTCAACCGCCTCCCCGGGACGTCCAAGGTCAATAAGCGCCATACCCTCGTGCCAGGCCAGCTCGCGCTCGTCCACCCACCACGCCCATTTTGGGTCGTTATCTCGCATGCCGTCTTGGTAGTAGGAACGCACTTGGTCGAATAGTCTGAGCGCCTGCTCGTCACCGCCTTGCGCCAGAGCACGGGCTTTGCGCGCCAGGAAGAGTGTTTTTACTCGTGGTGAGAGCCGGTCGCGGCTCTCTAACACTGAGCGCGCGAGATGGAGCGCTTCACGGGGTCGTCCAAGATGACCGGCGTGCATACTTGAGCCAAATCACTGCCACCAAAGCGATTATCCAACTCGGCAATGTGCCAGATGTGCTGCTGGACCGCTTCGAGGTAGACCGTGTCGGCATAGGAGGTCACCGGAAGGGCAAGGGGTGCTGTTGAGACTGCAAACGCATTGCCGGCAGCACCTACCGATGCAGCGACCATCGGCTGCCCTGTCCGCCGCAAGCGCTGGGCGTCCGCCTGATGGTGCGCCCGACTGGATTGCCGCACGATGATGGCTTCCGGTTCCCGGCTCATCTGGCCTCCTTCCTGGTCTGCTCAGGGTAGTGGGGCTCGTGAACATGTACGTGATCCTGGTTCGCGTCGTTGCCCACGTCAGCGGCCACGCCCTTGGCTCTACTCCCATGGCCCCAGGGCCGGGTTGAACGCTGAGCTGGTGTGTCCCCCACGCGTGACTGCCCCCGACCCGCTCCCACCAAGCCCGGTGTCCCCGGTCCTGGGTGCCGTCCACGCGAGACACCGCAAAGACAGGCAAAAGGGACGTGCATCACCAGGGCAACCAGGCAGGCCAGGGCACCGACGACGTGCGTCACCGTGACAACCAGACTCATGGGCTGATGTCACGCAAGTCAGATCCTGCGGGCCCGGGCGAGCCAGGCGGGGAGGTCAACCAGGTCCCCGATCGGCTGGCCGAGTGCGGTGGCGTGGGTGCTGTTGAGGATGACACCGCGATACTGGCTTGGTCGGAGGTCTTCCAGGACCCATCCAGCGCCGAACGCCTCCCGGATCGTCGTGTCGCTGAGCTGCGGCCCGAAACCCGGCCCGGTGTCGGCCAGCGCCAGTACGTGGACCAGCGCGTCCGGGCGGCAGGTCCGGTGCAGACTTTGCACGTACCGGCTGCGGTCTGCCTGGTCGAAGATGTGGAACAACGCGCTGTCGATGACCGTGTCGTAGGTGGGGTCATCGCCCAGCTGCAGCGCATCGGCGACCTCGAAGCGGGCGGCGACGTTGCGCTCGGCGGCGTTGGCCCGGGCCTGTTCGATCGCGTACTCCGAGGAGTCGATGCCGCGGATGTCGTAGCCAAGACGGGTGAGGTGGATGGTGTGCTCGCCGGTGCCGCAACCGGGATCGAGCACGCTGCCGCGGATCCAGCCATCGTGTTCCAGGCTGACGATGGCCGGCTGCGGCTCGCCGATCACCCACGGCGCGGTACGGGATGTGTAGGCCTCGTCGAAGACGGTGCGCGAGGGGGTAAGGCTCATGGCCCAACCATAGAAGCTCAAGCGCAGTTCAGGTCAACTGCCCGTCCTGCCGTTCCGCTGGCCCGACAGCACGATTCGCTGGTATCCGAACTGCTCGCCGAGCGGCGATGAGTTATCGCTCTTCCAGCCATCGTAGTGGTGATGGGCATGCCCAGGCGGCTGTTGCGACCAGCCACCATCACTCACCGGATACCAGCGGCCAACATGGAAGTAGGCTGCTTGATATTGCTTGAACAGGCCGTGCCTCGGCGGCTCCATGGGGCTCACTCGGCCTGATCCTGGTGAGAGCTGGTGTGAGATCCACTCGCCCGGCCCGCGTCATGTGGGGCTGTCTAGCATTTCTACCTGCTGTATCACTGTCCTCCATGCTCTGCTCTTGATGCGTTGCTCATCCTGGCCGATGCTGGTCTAGTTTCCCGCAACATTCCCAAGTCAGATGGGAGCAGGACTGTGAAGCTACGAACGTCGTTCCGCTCATCGTTGCCGTTACACCGGACGGTAACTACATAGCCGTACATGCCAAGGCCTTCACTCTACTCCAGCAATCAGCGGTATATGGTTATGCGGTCAGAGAATTGATCCAACGTGCTCTCGCCGACCTTCAACAAGTATGACACTACGAGCCCTATGCAAAAATCTTCAGTGCGCCATTTTCTGGCTGAGGAGATGAGGTGGGTGGGGACCAGTGGACAGGTGGTCGAGATTTCTTGCGGAGACGTTCCGCGACTTTCATGGGTACGTGCTCCCCTATCGAATACTTGTGTCGCCGGGTCATGGGGAGCAGCCGGATGTGGCGGCGCGCGAAGCGGATCCCGAGCGGATGCCGCTGGTGCTGATGTTGCACGGGGCTGGCGAGCGGGGCGAGGACAACTCTGCTCAGCTACTGAACGGCGTTGCCGAGTTGCTGGGGTCTGAGGCCGCAGCGGCCCGATTCCCGTGCGTGTACGTGGTTCCGCAGTGCGCCGAAGAATTTCGCTGGGTGGAGGTGGATTGGCGGGCGGAGCGCCATGACGTGCCGAGAAACCCGTCGGTGCCCCTGTCGGCGGTGGCGGAGCTGCTCAAGGAGCTCCACGGCAAGTACCCCGTCGATCTGCAGCGGGTCTACCTGATTGGCCTGTCGATGGGAGGTTTCGGGGTCTGGGACCTCTTGAGTCGCTGGCCTGACCGCTTCGCCGCGGCGGTGGTGATCTGCGGTGGCGCCGATGAGAACGCGGTAGCCGCCGCACGGGATGTACCGGTCTGGGCTTTCCACGGCGCTGATGATCCTGAAGTCCGCGTGGAGCGTTCGCGCAAGGCAGTCGCCGCGCTGCGCGCAGCCGGTGGCACTGCCCGCTACACCGAGTATCCCCGGGTCCGCCACGACTCCTGGGTGAACGCCTTCGCCGAGCCTGACCTGTTGCCGTGGCTCTTTTCTCACCGTCGGCCCACCGCTTGAGCAGGCACCAGAACTCAGCGTGGCCCCTGGCGTCGCGCCGTTGCCCGCATGGCACCGATAGCCAGCATCACACCAGCCACAATCACGCCGACGAGCGCGCCGAGGCCCCCTGCGGTCAGCCATCGCGGGATTGCCGGTTCGGGCAGCACGTACGGTGCCGTCAGCACTTGGGCCGCGGATCCCGCCTGACCGGTGAGTCCGACCTCGTTGATCCGGGCCTGAATCGCCCTTTCCCAATCCAAGGATGTGGTGAGCTGTGCCCGGGCATCGTCGAGAGTGGTCTGCGGAGTGGTCCCGGCCAACACCTCAGTCCTGAGCTGCTCCACCCGCGTTTGGAGCGCTGGGGTGTTCTGCCGGGCCTGAGTCAGCAGGGCATCGAGATTGCGGGCCACCGCGGTGGGCTGGCGCGCCAGGGTCAGGTAGCCATCCACGACGGCCTGGAGCGTCTGCAGCGCGACCGGCTCGCTGTCACCGGTGACCTCGACCTGGATGACGGTGCTGTTCTGCACGACGAAGGCGTCGACGTCCTTCTCGAGGTCCTCGAACTGCCGGCCTTGTTTCTGTGCGACGGGACCGAGCACGGCCCGGTTTTTCAGCAACACCAGCTGGGTGGACAGCTGGCGATCCTGCCGAAGCGGATCGCCGCCCTGCTGAGCCGCGTTGATGGAGTAGAGGATCTCCGCCCGCGCTCCGTGAGTTTTCGGTAGGACCAGCGCGCTGGCCACCCCTGCGCCGGCGCCAAGCAGGATGATCGTCAACGTCAGCGCCACCAGGCGTGGCGTCAGCCAACGCCTGCGGCGGGCTGCAGTGGGACGTTCGATGGGACCCGCTGCACGCTGCGGCGGGATGCCGTCCTGCTGCACGGACCCGCGTTCTTCGTAGACCATCGCACGTCCAGGTGGCTGACTCGGAAACCCCGTCACCAGAACAACTACCAGATAACAGCGATCAGCACGAGATCTTCTCCCGGCGCATCGGCGCTGCAGCATCGATCCTGGGAGCTTTAGCGCGGCACGTCCGCCAACTCGGGGAACGGCGTGATCAACCCCTCACGCAGGCAACGAGCGGTGTCGCGCCGCTTGCGCAGGAATTGGCCGACGGCCAAGACGCCGTACACCACGGACAGCACGATGATCACGAGGTGGTTGGTCTCGGCGGACAGCGTGATGCTGGCGACGAACTGCACTGAGAAGAGTACCAGCAACGTCAGCGCGCCCCAGACCGTCAGACCCAGGTTTATCAGCAGGCTCACCGCGAATAGCGACTGCGCGGCTGTCAACAGCAACTCAAAGCGCTGCTGAGTGTCCAGCGGCAGGCCGTCGCTGGTGGTTGCGGACAGCGCGAACACCAGCGGGATCGTGCCGACCAGCAGCGTCCACTGGTTGACCTTGCTGGAGAGCAGGGTGCCCAGGGAGTTCGACGCCTTGAGCCGCCAGGCGTACAGGCAGGCGACGAGGAGTTCGGGGGACTCGCTGGCCAGCGGCGCCACCCACTGCACGAGCAGGAACTGATCGACGCCGAGCTCCCCACCGGTGGACACCAGGCCCTCGGCGAAGTGCTCGGCGGTGCAGAGGATGATCAGAGCGGCCAGCGCGAACATCCCGCCCACCCAGCGCCGCCGCGGGCCGCGCGGTTTGTCCCCGACCCACCGTGCGACGCCGGCCAGTTCCGGCCGCTCGGCCGGTGCCTGGGACAGTCGCCAGGCGTACGCCGCGAAGATCGCCACCAGGACCGCAGCGTCGATCAGCGTGAGGGTCTGCCGCAGCGGAAGGGTCAGCGAGTACAGCGTGGCGATGCCGAGGAACACCACCTCGGCAGACCTCGTCGGCGCCAGCGCGACCCGGCCTGGGTGCGCGGAGGGGCTGTCGTGGCCACCGCGCCGGCGGGCTCGCAGCGCGGCGAGGCTGGCGATGAGGACCACCAGCGGCCAGCCGACGCCGACCAGCAACCGGTTCGCACCGGTCATGTTGGCGAGTGCGAGCGAGCAGGGATTGCTGCCGTCCGGTTGCGGGACGCACGCTCCGTGCTGCTCGTACACCTGGCCGGCCTGAAAGGTGAACACAAAGTCGACGGCGTACTCCGGAAGCACCGCGAGCAGCGCGAGCAGCGCGAGTGCGAGCCCGGCACTGATATCCACCTGGGCCGCCTCGGCCGCCCAGGCCAGTATGAACGCGGCACCGATGATCGCGACGCCGAACACCAGCGCGGCCAGTGGTGCGGCCAGCTCGGGATGCGGCAAGCCCAGATAGTCCGCGGCCCCGAGGTAGGCACCAGGCAGGCCCGCCGCGAGGGCGAGCGTGAGTTGAGGCGGGAAGCGGCGCGACACGTAAAGCTCATGCCCGCGCGGCGCGCCGGGCAAACCCAAGAGACTGCTTCTCGGGCGTGACTCTGCGCATGAGGAGCTCTCACACTGGGTGTCATGAGCGAGACGATGGCGAGGGATGTGGCTCCGAGCGATGAGCATCAGCCCGGGCTCAAGCGGGTGATCGGGCCGAAGCTGCTGTTCTTCTTCGTGATCGGCGACATCCTGGGGACCGGGATCTACGCGCTCACCGGCAACGTGGCGGGGCAGATCGGCGGTGCCTTGTGGGTGCCGTTCCTCGGGGCCTTCCTGGTGGCCTTCCTCACCGCGTTCAGCTACCTGGAGCTGGTCGGTAAGTACCCCCAGGCGGCCGGAGCCGCGCTGTACACCAACCGGGCATTCGGGATCCCGTTCCTGACCTTCATCGTCGCGTTCGCCGTGATGAGCTCGGGCATCACCAGTGCCTCCTCGGCGGCGGTGGCGTTCGGCGACACGTATCTCAGGGCGTTCCTCACCCTGCCCACCTGGGCGGTCGCGATCGTCTTCATCGTGTTGCTTGCGCTGGTGAACTTCCGGGGTGTCGGTGAATCGCTCAAGGCCAACCTGATCCTGACCTGCATCGAGCTGTCCGGACTGCTGATCATCATTGTGATCGGCATCTATGCGGTCGGCTCGGGCCAGGGCGAACCGAGCCGGCTCACCCAGATCGATACCGCCAACTCCGGTGTGCTGCTGGCGATCACCTCCGCCACCGCGCTGGCCTTCTTCGCGATGGTCGGTTTTGAGGACTCGGTGAACATGGCCGAGGAGTGCAAGGATCCGGCCAAGATCTTCCCCCGCGCCATGCTGCTTGGCATGGCCGCCGCCGGGCTGATCTACATCCTGGTCACCTCCACCTGCTCGCTACTGGTCCCCGCTGACCGGCTGGCTGAGCTGAAGAGTGACGCGCTGCTCGAGGTGATCAAGGTCGGCGCACCCGGCTTCCCGCCGCTCGTGTTCGCTGCCATCGGGCTCTTCGCAGTGATCAACTCGGCGCTGATCAACATGCTGATGGCCAGCAGGCTGGTTTACGGCATGGCAGGGGAGAAGATCATCCCGCGGATTCTGGGTACGGTACATCCGGCCCGGCGTACCCCATGGGTGTCGATCCTGTTCACCAGTGCGATCGGCGTGATTCTGGTCAGCTTCGTCCCGTTGAAAGGTCTGGCGGGAACCACATCACTCCTGCTGCTCGCGGTGTTCACACTGGTCAATGTCGCGTGCCTGATGTTGCGCCGACAGCCCGCCGAGCACAAGCACTTCCGTGCCCCGACCTGGAGCCCGTGGCTCGGGGCGTTGCTCTGTGGCTACCTGGCCACACCATTGTCCGGCCGCCCCCTCGGCGATTACCTGCTCGCCAGCATATTGCTGGCGATCGGAGTTCTGCTTTACCTGGTCAACTGGCTGTTCGTGGGCCGACGCCAGTTTGACCCGGCGAAGCTGTCCCAACAATGAATGGCGCTCGTTGATGCGTGCACCCCCGTTGGCCGCGGCCTATGGATTCTGGCGCGGGGAGAGCTCTCCCATCTGGCCCCAGCCGTCCTGCGGTACCTCGACGTTGACGATCTCCGGAGTCTCCGCGATCACGTCAGGCATCCACGCCATTGCGGTCTTAAAGTGCTCGGAGTTGACGTGCGCCTCGCCCGCCTGGCGTGACTCGAAAGCTTCGATCAGGACGAACTGGTGCGGGTTGTCGACGCTACGGGACCACTCGAAGAAGAGGTTGCCCGTCTCGCTCCGGGTGGCTTGGGTGAACTCGTCGACGAGCACTAGCCACTCGTCGCTCCGGTTGGCACGGATCGTGAACTTGACGACGATGAAGATCATCTAAGCATCCTTCCGCTTCGGGCGCCGGAGCTGAATGGCGATGACTCAACCACGGGCTGGCCAGCCGCCGACCATGCAGCGAAACCTCCGAGTATGTCTGCCACCACCGTGAAGCCGCCTGCTCGCAGCGCGGAGGCCGCAATCGACGATCGGTAACCTCCAGCGCAGTACACGACGGTCGGGGCCGTCGCGTCCAGCCCAGCCATCCGATCGACGAGGGCCGCCAGCGGGATGTGCCGAGCGCCGGGTACCACGCCGGCTGCCAGCTCGCCCAGGTTACGGACATCGATGATCTGCAGCCTAGGCTCCTCGGTGGACCACGCAGCGAGCTCGGCCGCCGGCAGGCGTGCCGCAGCGCGGGCAAGGTCGGGATGCTGCGCCAACATCTGCTCGACGGTGGGCAGGTAGCCGGCGACGTTGTCGAACCCGATCCGGGCCAGCCGCACCCGCGCCTCGGTCTCCCGCCCCGCATCGGTGATCACCACGATCGGCTGGCCGGCTCGCACGACATCGCCGGTGTACTCGGCAAAACGGCCGTCGAGCCCGACGTTCACCGAGCCCCGCAGGTGCCCCGAGGCAAACACCTCGGGTGCCCGGCCGTCCACGATCGCCGCGCCCTCCTGGTGCAGCTGGAGGACTTCGCTGATGTCTAGGGCTCGCGGTGGCGCGTGGTCGTCGAGCAGCTCGTGGTGATGGCGGTTGGCCTGGGAGGCGAATGCGAAGTACTGCGGCGCCACCGACTGGCCCTGTGTGACGACCTCGACGAAGTCGTCCTCGGCCATGGGTTGCAAAGCGTAGTTGACCGCGCGCTGCGCGCCGATCGTCGATGATGTGGCGTCGGAGAGAGCCTTGCCGCACGATGAACCGGCGCCGTGCGCGGGAAACACCCGGGTTGCGTCAGGCAACGTGAGCAGCTGCTCATGCAGCGAGCGGTAGAGCTGGCGCGCCAGGTCCTGCGCTGTCCACCCGGATGCCGCCAGCAGATCGGGACGTCCGACGTCGCCGATGAACAAGGTGTCACCGGTGAGTACGCCCCACGGCTCGGCGTCGGTGCCCCGTTCCCAGATGACCACCGAGACAGACTCCGGGGTATGGCCGGGGGTGTGCCGGACCTCCAGCACCACCTCGCCGAGACTCAGTTGCTGGCCGTGCTCAAGTGGGTCAATCGCGAAGTCAGTCTCGGCCACGCTGCCGTAGGAGATCGTCGCCCCGGTCGTCTGCGCCAGCTCCAGGTGCCCGGACAGGAAGTCGGCGTGGACGTGGGTCTCGATCACCCGCTCGATGCGCAGGCCCGCTATTTCGGCGTCGGCGAGGTACTGCGAGACATCCCGTTGCGGATCGACCACCACCGCCCGGCCCGTCGACTCGTCACCCACCAGGTAACTGAACAACGACAAACACGAGAGCTGATACTGGTGAAAGATCATCATGTGCACCCCGCTGGAGCGTTTGTCTCTGTCACCGGTATACCGCTTTACCGGTACACGGCGGTGCCGCAGCGGGCCTGGACACCTCCGCCAAATGGGGCATGTCTCGCCGGCGTTCTTGGCGGTGCCGACCTCTGGGCCGGTCAGATCGTGGCGCGGCTGGTCGCCGGCTGATACTGAGCGTCCGGGCAACGGCTTGAATCCCGACCGGAGCTGCCGAGGCGATCGACTACCATCGCAGCGGCCGGTTCGATGGGCCGGTCACTGCCTGTACTGATGCTAAGGAGACTGGCACGTCTGCATCTCGCCGCACCGCCGTGGCCGAACGCGTCGTCGTGGTCCCGGCCGGGACGGCGTGCGCTGAGGCGGTAGCCGCGGCCAAGCTACCCATGGCGGGGCCGAACGCGATCGTCGTCGTCCGAGGACTGGACGGCGCGCTGCGGGATCTCGGTTGGGTGCCGGAGGTCGACATCCAGGTGGAGCCGGTCACGATGTCCAGCCCGGACGGCCTGAATGTGCTGCGTCACTCGACCGCCCACGTGCTCGCCCAGGCCGTGCAGGATCTGTACCCGGAGGCCAAGCTCGGCATCGGGCCGCCGATCGAGAACGGTTTCTACTACGACTTCGACGTTGCGCGCCCCTTCCAGCCCGAGGATCTCCAACGCATCGAGAGCCGGATGCAGGAGATCATCAAGTCGGGGCAGAGGTTCGGCCGCCGGGTGTTCCCGTCCCTGGCCGCCGCCAAGGCCGAGCTGGCCGGCGAGCCGTACAAGCTCGAACTCGTCGACCTCAAGGGCGACGTGGACCCTGGTGAGGTCATGGAGGTCGGCGGCGGCGAGTTGACGATCTACGACAACGTCGACGCCAAGACCGGCCAGACCTGCTGGTCGGACCTGTGCCGGGGTCCGCACCTGCCCTCGACCCGGTTGATCCCCGCCTTCACGATCACGCGCAGTGCCGCTGCGTACTGGCGGGGGAGCGAGAAGAACCCTCAGCTCCAGCGGATTTATGGCACCGCGTGGCCGACCCGGGACGCGCTCAAGGAGTACCTGCGGATGCTGGAGGAGGCCGCCAAGCGCGACCACCGCCGCATCGGCGAGGACCTGGACCTGTTCGCTTTCAGCAAGGAGATCGGCCGGGGGCTGCCGCTGTGGTTGCCCAACGGCACGATCATCCGCGACGAGTTGGAGAGCTGGGCCCGGCAGACCGAGCGCAAGCTGGGTTACCAGCGGGTGGTGACCCCGCACATCACCCAGGAGGACCTGTACTACCTGTCTGGGCACCTGCCCTATTACGCCGAGGATCTGTACGCCCCGATCGACATCGAGGGCGAGAAGTATTACCTGCGGCCGATGAACTGCCCGCATCACCACATGGTGTACAAGGCCCGGCCGCACAGCTATCGCGAGCTGCCGTACAAGATCGCCGAGTACGGGACCGTGTACCGGTTCGAGCGCAGCGGGCAGCTGCACGGCATGATGCGCGTGCGCGGGTTCACCCAGAATGACGCGCACATCTACTGCACCTATGACCAGGCCAAGGACCAGTTCCTGGAGGTCATGCGGATGCACGACGACTACTATCGCGCCTTGGGTATCACCGACTTCCACATGGTGCTGGCGCTGCGGGACCCGGCCAACAAGGACAAATACCACGACGACGACGAGATGTGGATCACGGCCGAGCGGATCACCCGCGAGGCGATGGAGGAGTCTCAGATCCCCTATGTCGAGGAAATCGGTGGCGCCGCGCACTATGGACCGAAGGTCGATTTCATCATCCGGGCGGTGACCGGCAAGGAATTCGCCGCCTCCACCAACCAGGTGGACCTCTACACCCCGCACCGGTTCGGGCTGACCTACCACGACTCGGACGGAACCGAGAAACCCGTGGTGGTGATCCACCGCGCACCGCTGGGCTCGCACGAGCGGTTCGTTGCCCACCTCACCGAGCACTTCGCTGGAGCGTTCCCGGTCTGGCTCGCTCCGGAGCAGGTGCGGATCATCCCGATCGTCGACGACCTGCTGGACTACGCGAACGAGGTGCGCGACACGCTGCGAGCGGCCGAGCTGCGGGCTGACGTCGACACCAGCGACGGGCGGCTGCCGGCGAAGGTACGCGCGGCCATCACCCGCAAGATCCCGCTGATCGTCGTGATCGGCCGGCGCGAGGCCGAACGGCGGGCCGTGACGGTCCGGTACCGCTCCGGCCAGGAAGCCCCGATGCCGCTGGAGGAGTTCGTCGAGCACGCCAAGCAACTGGTGCTGAGTAAGAGCCTGGAAGGCGCCGGGCACCTCCGGCGCGACACCGACCCGCATGTTCCGAACGACGGAGGGTGACGGTGCCAACCGGTTCGGTCTTGACTAAGATTAATGACAGAGGATTCACTTTTATCGCCGCCGATCCCGAGCACGAGGTCGGCGAGAACATCTTCCGTCACGTCAGCGCAAGTCAGGACCAGGATCAGGCTAATCTCTTCGTCAGAGGTTCGCGAGTAGAATTTGAACTCGTATTTGTTAATCGCGATGGCCAGGACCGACCGCAAGCGCGTAACGCCCGGCTAATAATCGAGACCGCGGGTGCCGGTACTTCGACTTCATCCGTTGGTGAGAGCCGCGGAAGTGTAAAATTTTGGCATCCCTCAAACTACTTACACCCCAGGATCTTGCGGCACAAGTAAATGCGAAAGCACCTGAGGCCGTCGAGCGTGTCAGGAGGAACTATAAGACTGCCATACCGCAGTTCTATCGCGACGGGAAATCCGGCCAAGGAAAGATGCAA
Organism: Pseudonocardiaceae bacterium; assembly: GCA_050699835.1. Lineage (GTDB taxonomy): Bacteria > Actinomycetota > Actinomycetes > Mycobacteriales > Pseudonocardiaceae. Next base: position 14,783 of record JBOHFW010000265.1, read on the forward strand.
CTGCTCTTGCCGATCGCCCTTTTGCGGCGTGATCATGCCGAGCTGGCGCTCGCCGTCGACCGGCTGGACAACGGTGTCTACCTGGGCCGAACAGTCTTGAAACTAGACTGGGCCTACAACAACGCCCGACTTCTGACTCGTCCAGACACAGACTGGCTCAAGCCGTAACCCGGAGTTGACACGACGACGGTGACGGTGACGGTGATATTCTGCGGTGTCCCCTCGGGGTCTTACCTATAGTGTGATCGTGGTTTACGGCGGCGGACTTACGCGTCCGCCGCTTTTTTGTTGCTTCGGCAGCTCACCTCAGCGCGCTGGCCCCTCGGCCGGGGAAAGGCCTCGTGCGTTGGCCCCTTGCGGTTCAACGGCGCTGGTGGGCGCATCGGGGTGCGTCGGGTGCATCAGGTTCAGCAGCGCGCGCAGGACCTGTTGCGGTGGGCCCTCATACGCCCACACCACGAGTTCGGGAGCGAAGATGTCCACGTTGTCTCGCGTGGGCATCCGGGCGGCGGTGATCCGGTCAAAGTTCCGGATGGTGACGAGGTCGAGATGGTGTTCCCATGGGTAACAGGCGATGAGGGCATTCGGCGCGGCGCGGGCACCGCAGCAGTACACGGCGAACCCGTCGGCGACCACGTCGATCAGCAGCTGTTCCATCTCTGGGGGTAGGCATGTTTGGCTGATGGAGCGCGAGTCTGGTGTCGGAGGCAGCCGCTGGGGCACCGCGAGCCTCGTTCTCGGTGGCGTCATCGGCGTTCTCCCCGAGGGTGGATGTGCCTGCTACAGAGGTGGGGTTATCGGGTAGTCCGGATGCGCCTGTAGGACCGCCTCGGGTGGGGCAACGGTTTCGGGTTGTCGTGGTGTGTCCGGTTTGCTGTGGTAGCCGGTGCGGGTGAACAGTCCTTGTAGCCCCAGGTGGATGGTCATCCAGATCGTGCAGGGGAAGGGGCGGCGGCGCCATAGGTGGCGCCAGGTGAGGCGGCGGCAGGTGCGGCAGCGGCCGTGCGGGGTGGGGGGTTGGTGGTGGATCAGGATGAAGCGCAGTGTGGCGATGGCGTCGGGGTGCTGACCGGCTCGCTCTAGGTCAGTGAGCTTGTCCCATACCGCGCGGACCAGCGTGCGCACGTGGGGTCGATCGGCCAGCCAGGTCACCGTCCGGGCCGGCAACTGCATCGACGCCGCCGGGTTGTGCCCGCGTTCGGTGGCCATTGTCGTGGGCATCAGCAATCGCCCGGGGCGTCGAGTACGCGCAAGAGGTGGGGTCGCAGGCTAATCAGCTGGTCGTCAGTGAAGCGGACGTGGAGCCGATTCTGACCCCGGCCTACGACCCGACCCTGGTGGTGCAGCCGGGAGGTCAGCGCCCCGTGTTCCTTGGGCATGGCAATCTGTTCGACTCGGCACTGGTGGGAAATGGGTGTGCCGTCGATGTCACGCCACCGGTGGTAGGCGGGTCGTGGTGGTCGAGCTGGCATAGGTGCGCCTCACTTCGGGTTTGGCTGGTGCCGGCTGGCCGCCGGGAGCTGAGC
>JBOHFW010000266.1:0-13167 GCA_050699835.1 Pseudonocardiaceae bacterium
GACCTAACCTGACCCGCCAGCTGGTCGAGCGCCATGAGTCCGTTGATCAGGCGAAATCGACGTGGCCCACAGCGCCGACGAGATCCGTATCAGCGTCCTTGCGATAGTCCTCTATGAGCACAGAGGCTCTCAAGACCAGCCCCAAGGAGGCCGACGATGTACGACGCGATCATCGTGGGGGCCCGATGCGCAGGCTCAGCGACGGCGATGCACCTGGCTCGCAAGGGCTACCGGGTGCTCGTGGTTGATCGGGCCCGGTTCCCCATCGACACCATCTCCACTCATTGGGTGCACCTGCCCGGGGTCGCGAGGCTGCATGACTGGGGCCTGCTCGATGCGGTGCAGGAATCGGGCTGCCCCGCCGTCAACAACATGGTCTTCGACCTTGGACCGTTCGCGCTGCGCGGATCACCGGTGCCGAGCAACGGCGTCGCCACGGCTTTCGCACCTCGGCGCACCGTTCTGGACACCATCGCGGTGCATGCGGCGGCCGAAGCCGGAGCCGAGGTGCGCGACGGGTTCTCAGTGCAAGGATTGGTGCGCGACGAGGACGGCACGGTGATCGGGATCCGCGGTGGGTCCGGGTCGGCAACCGTGGAGCACGCTCGCATCGTCATCGGCGCAGACGGAATGCACTCGCTGGTCGCCCGGGCGGTGCAGGCGCCGAGGTACGACGAGCGGCCGACGCTGGCGTGCGCGTACTACGCCTACTGGAGCGAGCTACCGACTGACGGCGTCGAGCTCTACGTGCGACCGGGAACGTCGTGGGCGCTCATCCCGACCAACGAGGAGCTGACCTGTGTGATTTTGGGCTATCCGCACGCACCGAGCTGATCTTGCCCAGGCGGTGGCGGGCTACGAGGCCACCCGCAACGCGGCGTCCCGTCCGATGTATGACTTCACCTGCCAGCTGGCCGCCATGGAACCCCCGTCCCCGCCGATGCAGGAGATGTTCACTGCGCTGCAGACAGATCCCGTAGGCACCAGCAGATTCTTCGGTGTCATCGCCGGTACCGTGTCGCCGCCGGAGTTCTTCGCCGACTACCTACCCTGATTCGTGGTTCAGCATTATTAGCCTCCCTACCCTGATCATAAACTTGTCATTGACCAGGGATAAAGGCTAGGTACCCTAAGAAATATGTCGAGCACCCCGCCAGGGCGCCGGCTGGACCTCGTGCACCGTATCGGATCGGCGGTGTTCGGCGCAGGGCTGTGCGCGTTCGGGGCACTCGGTGTCGCCAACAGGCTGGAGTTCCTCGCTGTCCAGGGCAAGGTCCTGCTCGGTCTGGCGTCTAACGGCCTGCTGGCGACGATCTCGCTCATCGTCGGCGGGGTGCTCGTCGGCGCCGCGGTGCGCGGGGGCCGGATCTCCTCGACGATCACGATAATCGTCGGTGTGCTGTTCCTGCTCTCCGGCTTGCTCAATCTCGCGGTACTGCACACACAGCTCAACCTCTTGGGCTTCCGGCTGTCGAATGTGATCTTCAGTCTCATCGCCGGGATGCTGCTGCTCTTCCTCGGCGCCTACGGGCGTTTCAGCGGCGGCCTGTCGACCGACAACCCGTATTACCAGCAGCGGCATCGCAACGACCTGCGCACCGGCGCGGGGGACACAGCCGGCCACGACGACGGCATCGACGGTGCCGAATTGGCTGCCGCCGAGCTGGCGGTCGCCGAGGGTCACGCCACGCCGCAGCAGGAGAGGCTGGTGTTCGAGGACGCCCGGCGCCGGGCCCACGAGGCGCACCTGCGCGCGTGGGAGTCCTACGAGAGTTACCGAGCACGCGAGGCGAACTCGCCCGTCCCTCCCCACTGGCGGGGGTCATCCTACCGACCCTGGTCCAGAGGAACACGAGAGACCGAAGAGAGCTGACGGGATACTGGTCGACCCCTTAGCGCTGAGTTCGAAATGTCCGTTAATAGATTGCATCCGTTGACAGGAAGCCCATTTCGTTACACTCTAAATCTTGACAGCACCGTCTTAGTCGGCGAGTGAATCCACACGGCTGACGCAGAAGAGGTTTGCATATGCATGTGCCCGAGAGCAATGACGTCATATCCGAATGCTCGACGCAAAATGGACGATCGCGGCACAGGTCGTGGCGGGCACGGGTGACGCGTGTTTCCGTGGTTGAGGGCAGGAGACTGCTGCTAGATTTAGTGCGGGCCGAGGTGCAGGCAGTCCTCGGAGACGGGGCACCTACGGAGTTCGATGGAGGGTGGGCGTGGCGGCGCTTGGGTATCTATCGGGAAGGGGCGGCTAGTTTGCGGCGTAAGTTGTCGGGTGCGCTTGGCCTGCAATTGCCCGCCACATTGTTCTTCGACCACCCGACTCCTGGAGCGTTGGTCCAGTTTCTTTGGGAGGAGCTTAAGGGGGAACGCCCAGAGGTGGTGGCGCCCCGTCCGGCGATTCGTAGGGACGATGACCCGATCGCGATCATGGGCATGGCCTGCCGCTATCCCGGCGGCGTGCATTCTCCGGAGGATTTGTGGGAGCTGGTGGCCAATGGTGTCCATGCCCTTTCCGACTTCCCGGCCGACCGAGGCTGGCATGACGATCGCCTGAGGAATCCTGATCCGGAGGCCATGGGATCGAGTTCCGTACAACGGGGCGGCTTCATTGATGGACTTACGGAATTCGATCCGTCATTTTTCGGTATTTCCCCGCGGGAAGCGACGGCGATGCATCCGCAGCAGCGGTTGCTCCTGGAGACGTCCTGGGAGGCGTTGGAACGTGCCGGAATTGATCCGGTGGGGTTGCGTGGTCGGTATGTTGGGGTGTTCGCCGGTACTTTCTCGCCCGAATACGGGCCTCGCATGGATGCAGCCCCGGAGAGGTACAAGGGGCTGATCATGACCGGAGGAGCGCCCAGTGTCGCCGTGGGCCGCATCTCCTACGTGTTCGGGTTCGAGGGGCCCGCAATGGCAGTCGATACGGCCTGTTCGGCATCGCTGGTGGCGATCCATCTCGCGGCACAGTCGTTGCGGGCGGACGAGTGCGAGCTGGCGTTGGCGGGTGGGGTGACAGCCACGTCTTCGCCGGGCATGTTCGTCGAGTTCACCCGGCAACAGGGTCTCGCGCCGGATGGGCGGTGCAAGACGTTCTCCGCCGCCGCGGACGGAACATGCTGGTCGGAAGGCGTCGGGATGGTGGTGCTGGCGCCGTTGTCCCACGCGCGGCGGCTCGGTTGTCCGGTGCTGGCGGTGATCCGGGGTTCGGCAGTGAACCAGGACGGCGCGAGCAACGGTCTGACGGCCCCGAGCGGCCCATCGCAGTCCCGGCTCATCGCACAGGCCCTGGCGAACGCGCGACTGTCGGCCGCGGAGGTGGACGCGGTAGAGGCGCACGGGACCGGGACGAGACTCGGGGACCCGATCGAAGCGCAGGCCATTCTCGCTACCTACGGGCAAGGCAGGCCCGTAGACCAGCCGCTGTGGCTGGGATCGCTGAAGTCCAACATCAGCCACACCCAGGCGGCCGCCGGCGTCGGCGGGGTCATCAAAATGGTGATGGCCCTGCGCCATGGGATACTGCCCAAGACGCTGCACATCGACGAACCCACCCCGTACGTGAACTGGGCTTCAGGCAACGTCAGGCTGCTCACCGAGGCGCAGGAGTGGCCGGAGACCGGGCGGCCTCGGCGGGCCGCGGTCTCGTCCTTCGGGATGAGCGGCACCAACGCACACCTGATCCTCGAGCAGGCCGCGTCCGAGTCGGCCGGGGAAAGCCCGCGGCCCCGCCGGAGCAGCCCTGGCGCCATCCCGTGGGTGCTCTCCGGAGCCAGTAAGCAGGCGGTATCAGCGCAAGCCGCGCGGTTGCGGGCGCACCTGGCGGCGTGTCCCGACGCCGATACCGCGGATATCGGGTACTCCTTGGCCACCACCCGGGCCCGGTTCACGCACCGTGCGATCGTCCTCGACACCAACCTTGAGGGGTTCCTGTCGGGATTGGCCGCGCTGTCCCGGGGTGAGCTCGCGCCTAACGCGGTGACCGCGGAGGCGCTGCCCGACCCACGACCGGTGTTCGTCTTCCCCGGCCACGGCTGGCAATGGCACGGCATGGCGGTGGAGCTCTTGGACGCCTCCCCGGTGTTCGCCGATCGAATGCGCGAATGCGCGGACGCGCTGTCCCCGTACCTGGAGTGGTCACTGCTGGATGCTGTGCGCGGAGCACCGGACGCTCCGGCCGTGGAGCGGATCGACGTGGTGCAACCGGTGCTGTGGGCGGTAATGATCTCCTTGGCGGAGTTGTGGCGCTCCTACGGCGTGCAGCCGGCCGCAGTGGTGGGTCACAGCCAGGGCGAGATCTCCGCCGCCTGCGTGGCCGGTGCCCTGTCGCTGGCGCAGGGAGCGAGGGTGGTTGCGCGGCGTGCGCGGGCGCTGCTCGCCGTGGTCGGGCAGGGCGGTACGGCGTCGGTCGCCCTGTCTGCCGATGAGGCGAAGCTGAGGCTGAAGCCCTGGGGTGAGCGCCTGTCCGTGGCGGCGATCAATGGCCCGCGCACGGTGGTGATCTCCGGTGATTCTGACGCGTTGGACACGTTACTCACCGAATGTGAGCGCGACGGCGTATGGGCTCGGAAAGTCGCGGTCGAATGCGCCGCCCACTCAGCTCACATGGCGCAACTACAAGAACGCCTGACCCGCGACCTTGCCGGCGTAGCGCCGCGACCAGCAACCGTCCCGTTCTACTCCACTGTGGCCGGACGGGAATTGGATACTGTCGCTTTGGACTGTGCGTACTGGTACCGCAACCTGCGCGGGACCGTCGAGTTCGAACAGGTGACCCGCAACCTGCTCGCGGACGGGCATCGCGTTTTCGTCGAGATCAGTGCCCACCCGCTGCTCACGATGAGTCTGCAGGAAACCATCGAGGACAGTGGCGAATCCGCCGTCGTGATCGGGACGCTGCGCCGGGGGGAGGGCAGCCTCGACCGGTTCCTCACCTCGCTCTGCGAGGCCCACGTCCACGGGGTTGGCGTGAACTGGGAGAGGGTCTTCGCGGGCACCGGCGCGCGCCGGGTCGACTTGCCGACATACGCATTCCAGCGAGAACGGCACTGGCTGGAGACCTCCTCGCCGGCTACGGACCTGGCCGCGGCCGGCCTGCACGGCACCGAACACCCGCTGCTGGGTGCGGCGACCACGCTGGCCGAAGGCGGGGAACTCCTGGTGACCGGGCGTTTGTCGCTGGGTACGCACCCGTGGCTCGCTGACCATGCAGTGGCCGGCACGGTGCTGCTGCCGGGCACGGCCTTCTTGGAGTGGGCGCTGTACGCGGGTGATCAGGTGGGCTGTGACCGGGTGGCGGACCTGACCCTGCATGCACCGCTGGTCCTGCCCGAACACGGCGGGATCGACGTGCAGGTGCTAGTGGGCCCGGACGTGGGCTCGGACGGATCAGCGAGCCGGTCGGTGCGGGTGTTCTCCCGCGCGGGGGGTGCACCCCTCGGGGCACCGTGGACTCGGCATGCCGATGGCGTGCTCACCTCCCGGCCAGCGGCGGTGGCTCCCCGCGGCGGCGATACCACGATCTGGCCGCCGGACGGCGCGCAACGGCTCTGCGTGGATGAGCTCTATGCCGGTGCGCGGGAGCGTGGTTACAAGTACGGCCCGGCGTTCCAGGGGCTGCGCGCAGCATGGCGGCGCGGGGATGAAGTCTTCGCCGAGGTGGCCTTGGACAGTAGACACCAGCCGGCAACCGGCCATTACCGGGTCCATCCCGCGCTGTTGGACGCGGCCTTGCACGCGATGGTCGCAGACGGTGACCTGCGGCTGCCGTTCTCCTGGCGAGGGGTCGGTCTCGAGGCCACCGGAGCGACGTCACTGCGGGTGACGCTCTCCCCGACTGGCCCAGACGCCATCTCGCTGACCGCCACGGACACCTCCGGTCAGCTGGTCATCGTGATCGAGGAACTCATCTTGCGGTCGACCACGCCTGAGCAGGTCCGCGGTTCGGATCCTGCGCTGCGGGACGCGATGTTCCAGGTGCACTGGAACCCTCTCGTACTGCCCGCCAGTCACGAGCCGGATCCGTTATGGATTGTCGTGGGACGGGACGGCGGAGCGTTCGACGCCAGCGCGACCCGAGTCCACCACGTCCCTGATCTGGCCTCGCTCGGCGCGATCCTCACACCGGGGTCACCCACGCCTGATCGGGTGATCCTCCGGTGGGGACCGATCCCCGCCACGCTGGGCATTGATCCGCCTGCGGCGGTGCGGATGGCAACCCACCAGACGCTGGCGTTGCTCCAGGCATGGTTGGACGATCAACGTCTAGCCTCCGCTCAGCTCGCCGTCGTGACTACGGGTGCGGTGGCCGTCAACGCTGACGAGACACCGTCCCTAGCCGGCGCCGCGGTCTGGGGTCTGCTCCGCTCGGCCCAGCTCGAACACCCCGACCGGTTCGTCCTGGTGGATTTCGATGGGCGCGAAGAGTCGCTCGAGACGCTCGGGGCAGCGCTGCTCACCGGGGAGCCCCAGCTTGCGCTCCGAGCAGGTAAGGCATCGGTGCCCCGGCTGGTGCGGGCCGACTCGCGGGCCGTGTTGCCAGTGCCCGATTCCCCCGACTGGCGGCTGGCGACGGTTCGAGCGGGATCCTTGGAGGGGCTCACCATAAGACCGTGCCCGGATGCGGGAACGCCGCTGGAGCCTGGGCAACTGCGGGTGGCGGTGCGTGCGGCCGGGGTGAACTTCCGGGATGTCCTGATCGCTCTCGACATGTACCCCGACGAGGCGGGCGAGCTGGGACTCGAGGGCGCCGGGGTGGTGCTCGAGGTGGGCCCTGGCGTGTCCGGTTTCGCGCCGGGCGACCGGGTTATGGGGATGGTGACCGGAGCGTTCGCCCCCAGGATTGCGGTGGATCACCGCCTGGTCGTGCCAGTGCCAGACGGATGGTCCTGTAACGAGGCTGCTTCCGTCCCGATCGTCTTCCTCACCGCGTACTACGCGTTGCGCTACCTGGCTGCACTGCAACCCGGGGAATCCGTCCTCATCCACGCCGCTGCCGGCGGGGTCGGCATGGCCGCGGTCCAGCTGGCCCAGCACCTGGGTGCCGAGGTGTTCGGAACGGCCAGCCCCGGCAAATGGGAGACGCTGCGGTCCTCGGGGTTGACCGCGGACCGCATCGCATCCTCCCGCACGCTCGGATTCGAGGAGTCCTTGCGGGCTGCGACCGGTGGCCGGGGCATGGACGTGGTGCTGAACTCCCTCGCCGGTGAGTTTGTCGACGCGTCACTGAAGCTGCTGCCTCGGGGCGGACGGTTCATCGAGCTGGGCAAAACCGACATCCGTGCTGCTGAGCAGGTCACCGACGAGCACCCTGGCGTGTCCTATCAGGTATTCGACCTGCTGCACCTCGACCCTGACCTGATCCGGCAGATGCTCCGTGAGCTCCTCGACCTCTTCCAGCGCGGAGCACTACGCCCTGTTCCGGTGCGCACCTGGGATGTGCGCCGGGCCCCCGAGGCGTTCCGCGCCCTCAGCCAAGGCCGCACCGTCGGCAAGGTGGTCCTCACCATCCCGAGGCCTCTCGAGCCGGCGGGTACGGTTCTGGTGACCGGCGGTACCGGGGCGCTCGGCGCGCTGTTCGCCCGCCATCTGGTCACCCGGCACGGGATCCGGCACCTCACCCTGACCAGCAGGCGAGGCCTCGAGGCTCCCGGCGCGCGGGAACTCCAGGCCGAACTCGCTGAGCTCGGCGCGAACGTGACGGTAGCCGCGTGTGATGTTGCCGACCGCGACGCGCTCGCCGAGCTGCTTGCCACCGTCCCCGACGAGCATCCCCTGACGGCAGTAGTGCATACCGCTGGTGTGCTGGATAACGCCGTGGTCGAGTCGCTGACACCGCAGCAGATGGACCGCGTGCTGAGCGCCAAAGTGGGTAGCGCGCTGCTGCTCCACGAACTGACCCGGACCATGGATCTCCAGGCCTTCGTGCTGTTCTCCTCGATCATGGGAGTGCTCGGCTCCCCAGGTCAAGCGAACTACTCCGCGTCCAACGCCTGCCTCGACGCGCTGGCTCAGCTACGGAGGGCACACGGGCTGGCGGGTCTCTCGCTCGCGTGGGGCCTCTGGAGCGGCACCGGAATGGCGGCCCACCTCAGCCGCCTCGACACCGAACGGCTGTCCCGTTTCGGGCTGGCTTCCATCGCACCGGCTCAGGGACTAGCCCTGTTCGACGAGGCTCTCGGGCTTGATCAGCCCGCGCTCGTGCCGGCTCCGTTGAGTATCGCCGCGCTGCACACCGCCGACGCGGCTACGCTCCCCGCACCGTTGCGCTCCCTGATCTCCACACCCTCGCGCCGGAGAAGCCAGGAGGACACGATAACCTCGGCCTCCTGGGCGCAACGGATACCCACCTTGCCAACCGACCAACGCGAGCAAGCGGTGCGAGATCTGGTGACCGGCTCAGTGAGCAATGTCCTCGGCCATGCCGCTTCGGACCTGGTTGAGCTCAGCAAACCGTTCAAGGAACTGGGATTCGACTCCCTGACCGCGGTCGAATTGCGTAACCGGATCAACGCCGCCACCGGGTTGTGCCTGCGCACTACAGTGATCTTCGATTACCCCACTCCGACGGCTCTCGTGCAGCACATCCTCACCCACTTCGACTCCGCAGCAGCCTCGCCGGACATCCCGGGATCGCAGCTGGGCGAGCGTCCTACCGCAGCACATCCCTATGAGGGAGACCAGGCCATCCAATCGATGAACATCGAGGATCTGGTTCGGCTCGCCTTGGGGTCAGCCGAATCATGACTACCCCCAGCTGGTCCTGCATCTCGGCGAAGGGAGACCCCCATGAACGCCGCATCCTCCGACCAGATCGTCCACGCACTCCGCACTTCACTGCTGGCAAACCAGCGACTGAGGCAGGAGAACGAGCGGCTGCGCACTCAGTCGCAGGAGCCGATCGCGATCGTGGGCATGGCCTGCCGCTACCCAGGCGGGGTCAGCACCCCGGATGACCTGTGGGATCTGGTGGTGGCAGGCCGGGACGCCATCGGGGCACTGCCCACCGATCGGGGCTGGGACCTGGAGCGGCTCTACGATCCCGTCCACGAGCGGCCCGGAACCTCGTACACCCGAGAAGGCGGTTTCCTGCGCGACGTCGCCGAGTTCGATCCGGGATTTTTTGGCATCAGCCCGCGCGAGGCGTTGGCGATGGATCCCCAGCAGCGGCTACTGCTGGAAACGTCGTGGGAGGCGTTCGAACACGCTGGCATCGATCCGACCACGATGCGCCACAGCAACACCGGGGTATTCATGGGGGTGGTCTACCACGACTATGGGCCTGGACTGCTGAAGGCCCCAGCGACGGTGGAAGGGCACCTGTTCACCGGCACCACCGGCAGCGTGCACTCCGGACGGATCGCGTACACGCTCGGGTTGGAAGGCCCCGCGATCACGCTCGACACGGCGTGCTCATCCTCGCTCGTCGCGATCCATTTCGCCTGCCGATCGCTGCGGGACGGCGAGTGCACCATGGCGTTGGCCGGCGGCGTCACCGTGATGGCGACCCCGGGCATCTTCGTGGAGTTCAGCCGTCAGCGAGGACTCTCGCCGGATGGCCGATGCCGGTCGTACGCGGCCTGCGCGAACGGCACCGGATGGGCCGAAGGCGCCGGCATGCTCCTGCTCGAACGGCTCTGCGACGCCGACCGCAACGGGCATCACGTCCTCGCTCTCATCCGGTCCACCGCTGTCAACCAGGACGGTGCGAGCAACGGGTTGGCCGCACCCAACGGGCCCTCCCAGGAACGCGTCATCCGCCAAGCTCTCACCACCGCGGGGCTCGCACCCGCCGACGTGGACACCGTCGAAGGCCACGGCACCGCCACCACCCTCGGCGATCCCATCGAAGCCCAGGCGCTGTTGGACACCTACGGGCAAGATCGGGACCGTCCACTGTGGCTGGGCTCCCTGAAGAGCAACATCGGCCATACCCAAGCCGCCGCTGGGGTGGGTGGAGTCATCAAAATGGTGATGGCCATGCGGCACGGCATACTGCCCAAGACACTGCACATCGAGGCGCCCACTCCGCAGGTGGACTGGTCTGCCGGAAACATCCAGTTGCTGACTAAGGCGCAGCCCTGGCCGCAGACAGCTCGACCGCGCCGAGCCGCCGTGTCGTCCTTCGGCATCAGCGGGACCAACGCGCATGCCATCCTCGAACAGGCCCCGGCGGCGTTAGTTCCTCCGAAGGTCGAGTCGGGTAGCCAGCCCGCGCTCTGCCTACTGTCGGCGCGCAGCGCGGCAGCGTTGCGCGGTCAGGCCGCGCGCCTGCACGCACATGTCAGTGCTGAGCCCACCCTGACCGCGGCGGAGCTGGCGTTCCCGTTGGCGACGATGCGCGCGCACTTCACCCACCGCGCTGGCGTGATCGCGGCGGACCGATCCGGGCTGTTGGACGCCCTGGCCGCCTTGGCCCACGGTGACCGGGCGCCAAGCCTCATCCAGGGCATAGCAGGCGGGTCCGGAAAGGTCGCGTTCCTGTTTACCGGACAGGGGGCTCAGCGCCTGGGTATGGGGCGGGAGCTGCACGAGCGCTTCCCGGTCTACGCAGGCGCATTCCACGTGATCTGCGAGGAGTTCGATAAGCACCTCGACCGGCCGCTCCGGGACGTGATCTTCGCGGTGGACGGTGCGGCGGAGGCGGAACTCCTGGAGCACACCGCCTATACCCAGCCGGCGCTGTTCGCGCTCGAAGTCGCGCTGTACCGCCTGCTGGAGCACTGGCGCGTGCACCCCGACTACCTGCTGGGACACTCGATCGGCGAGCTGGCCGCCGCGCATGTCGCCGGCGTCTGGTCATTGACCGACGCGTGCGCCGTGGTCGCGGCCCGGGCACGGTTGATGCAGGCACTGCCGGCGACCGGCGCCATGATGGCGATCCAGGCGACCGAGCAAGAGATCCAGACGTCCCTGGCGGGGCTGGACGGGCAGGCCGGGCTGGCCGCGGTCAACGCGCCGGACGCCGTGGTGGTCTCCGGCGACACCAGGGTGGTGCTGGAGATTGCCCACCGATGGGCGCAGCGGGGGCGCCAGACCAAGCAGCTGCGGATCAGTCATGCGACCCACTCACCGCATATGGACAGGATGCTTGCGGGTTTCCGGACGGTGGCCGAACGCGTCACCTACCAGTCGCCGGCGATCCCCCTTGTCTCCAGCGTGACCGGGCAGCTCGCCACCGCGGAGCTGTGCGCTGCGGACTATTGGGTCCAGCAGCTGCGGCGGAGCGTCCGTTTCCTCGACGGCATGACCACCCTGCACGCGGCCGGAGCCACCACATTCCTCGAAGTGGGCCCTGGCGGCGCGCTCACCGCCCTGGGCCGGCGCTGCCTTCCCGACGACGCCGGCCTGAGCGTCGTTCCCACGCTGCGCGCCGACCGGCCAGAAGCCGAGACGCTGGCCACCGCGCTGGCCCACCTCTACGTCGCCGGCGTCCCGGTGGCGTGGCGGTCGGTGTTCACCAGGCCCGGAACTCGCCGGGTCGACCTCCCGACCTATGCGTTCCAGCGGGAACGCTACTGGCTCCAGGAACCGCCGGCTCTGGGCGACGTCACCGCGGCGGGCCTGGAACGGATCGAGCACCCGCTGCTGGGCGCCGGGGTGCAGGTGGCCGAGAACGACGGGTTCCTGTTCACCGCCCGCCTGTCCAGCGCCACCCACCCGTGGCTGCGCGACCACATGGTCGGCGGGCGCGTGCTTTTCCCTGGAACCGCGTTTCTCGAACTGGTGCTGCGAGCTGGGGAACAGGTCGGCGCGGAGTGGGTTGATGAGCTCGTCCTCGAGGCACCGCTGGCTCTGCCCGACGACAACCCCATCCAACTCCAGGTCTCGGTCGGCAGCGTGGGTGACGAGGGACGCCGGCCGGTCACCGTGCACTCCCGTCCCGGGAGCACCGGAGCCTGGACCCGGCACGTGACCAGTGTGATGAAGCCCGCCTGGGTACCACCGGCCTGTGACCTCACCAGCTGGCCGCCGGCGGGGGCGCAGCCCGTGGACCTGAGCGGCTTCTACGATCGGATCGCCAACCTCGGGCTGTCCTATGGCCCGGCCTTCGCCGGGCTGCGCGCCGTGTGGCAGCGCGGCGAGGAGTTCTTCGCCGAGGCCCAGCTGCCGCCGGAGCACGCCGCGGACAGCACGGGATTCGGCCTGCACCCGGCGTTGCTCGACGCGGCACTGCACGCCTGCCTGGTGGCGGCGGGCGGCCACCCAGTGAAGATCCCGTTCACCTGGAGTGACGTCGGTCTCTACACACCCGGGGCCACCGCGCTGCGCCTGCGGGTCACCACCGGCGGTGAGAGTGAGTTCCGTTTCGACCTCGCAGACGGGCAGGGCAGTCCCGTCGGCACGATCGGGAAGCTGACCATGCTGCCGGTCGGCGAGTCCGAGCCCCTCGAGCAGCGGGCGCTGTTCGAGGTGGGGTGGTCCTCCCTGCCTGCTTTCACCGACGCCGCCCCCACCCCCCGCCTGACCGTGGTCGACCCGGACGGCACCGGCTTGTCGGTCCCGTTGCGATCCGCGGACCTGGAGATCGTCACCTGTCCGGACCTCGACTCGGCCCGCAGGTCGCCGTCGGACTTCGTGCTCGTCGGCGCTCGTCCCGGCACGGCCGAGCTGACCGCCGCCACCAGGCAGTGCGTGCGCCAGGGCATGACGGTGGTGCGCGACTGGCTTACCGGTACCGCGCCTACCTCAGCGAAGTTGGCGTTCCTTACCCACCGTGCGGTTGCCGCGAGCTGGGACGAAGATGTGCTTGACCTGGCCAACGCTCCATTGTGGGCGCTGATCCGCACCGCCCAGTCGGAGCATCCCGGCCAATTCCTCCTCGTCGATCTGGATGACGATCCCGCCTCAGCACGTGCGCTGCCGGCGATGCTCACCGTGGACGAGCCCCAGATCGCCATCCGGCGCGGGATCGCACACACCCCCCGAATCAGCCCCCTGAGCTCGGAGAAGACCCTCGACCACTTCGCCGATCCGGCGGGCACGGTCCTCATCACCGGGGGTACCGGCGGGCTGGGCAGCCTGCTCGCTCGGCACCTGGTCACCACGCACGGGATCCGGTACCTCCTGCTGGCCAGCCGCCGAGGCATGGACGCGCCTGGCGCGGCGGAACTCCACGCCGAGCTGACCCAGCTGGGCGCCACCGTCACGGTCGCACCC
>JBOHFW010000267.1:0-4694 GCA_050699835.1 Pseudonocardiaceae bacterium
AGCTGGGGGTGCCCCTGGAGACCGGTCGAACTCCGGGTTTCGAGGCCGGTGAGGGCTACCGGATCGCCCGCCGGGACTATGAGCTGCCCGACATTGACCTCGAGCCCGATGAGGCTGCCGCAGTAGCCCTGGCCGCCCGGCTGTGGGATTCCCCGCAGTTGGCCGGGGCCGCACACGGCGCTCTGCTCAAGCTCCGTGCCGCTGGCGTGGAAGTGGATCCCGAGCCATCGATGGTTGTCCAACCGCGGGTTCGGGCCACTGAACCGGCGCTGATCCCGCTGATCACGGCGGTCCAGGCTGGTCAGGCGGTGACGTTCCCGCACCGCAAACGTCCCGCTGCGCCGCCCACGCCGCGCACCCTCGAACCATGGGGAGTGGTGTCCTGGCGCGGCCGCTGGTACGTGGTCGGACATGACCGAGATCGGGATTCGACCCGGTGCTTTCGGGTCTCCCGGATCGTCGGCCCGGTGCGCACCGTCGGCTCCCCAGGGGAGGTACGGCGCCCACCAGAAGTGGATCTCCTGAAGATCGTCGCGGGTTCGGCGGAACCGCCGCCCGTGGCGCACACCGCGCGGTTGTGGCTGGCGAGCGGGCGGGCGAACGGTCTGCGCAGGTACGCGAGGGTGCTGGGCGGGATGGTCCTGGATGGTGTAGCCGGTGATGTTGTGGCGGTGGAACTGCCGGGTCATGACGTCGCCACCCGGTGGATCGCCGGGCTCGGGCCGGACGCGGTGGTGCTGGAGCCCGCCGAGTTGGCGGCTGCGGTACGGGCCCGCCTGCTGGCGGCCGCTGGGAGCGTCGGCTGATGGAAGGGGTCGCCGAGCGGTTGCCCCGGCTGCTGGCCTTGGTGCCCTACCTGCTGGTTCGACCCGGTGTACCGATCGAGGAGGTGGCTGCCGACTTCGCTGTGACGGTCCGGCAGCTGCGTCGTGATCTGGAATTACTGTGGATGTGCGGGCTGCCCGGCTATGGGCCCGGTGACCTCATCGATCTGTCCTTCGAGGGCGATACCGTGACCGTCGGTTTCGACGCGGGTATGCGACGTCCGCTGCGACTGTCCGGAACGGAGGCGACCGCGCTGGTGGTGGCGCTGCGAGCGCTGGCCGAGACGCCTGGCGTGGCCGATGCCGGTTCGGTACGCCGAGCGCTCGCCAAGATCGAGGCGGCGGTGGGGCAGGCCGACGGGGTGGTAGTCGGGCTGGCGACTCGGGAGGAGGCCGCGCTCGCCGCAGTGCGCGACGCGCTGGACCACCGCCGCGCGTTACGCATCTGCTACTACACGCCATCCCGGGACGCGGTGAGCGAGCGTACCGTGGATCCGATGCGCCTGCTCCTGGTCGAAGGCCGCAGCTACCTGGAGGCCTGGTGCCGAACCGCCGAGGAGGTACGGCTGTTCCGGCTGGACCGCATCGAGCACGTTGCGACCCTGAACGAGCCGGCGGTGCCACCACCGCACGCCCGCCCTACCGATGTGTCTGCTGGGCTGTTCCGCGCTCAGCCCGACCAGCGGATCGCGGTGCTCACGCTCTCCCCGGACGCCCGTTGGGTCGCCGAGTACTACCCGGTGGATGAGCTGATCGAGGGCGAGGGAGGAGCCGCGACCGTGCGAATGCGCTACGCGGAGACCGGCTGGATGGTGCGTCTGGTGCTGGGACTCGGTGCTGACGTCATCGTCCGGGACCCTCCAGAACTGGCCGCAGCGGTGGCGCAGCGGGCTCTCGCGGCGGTGCGGAGATCCGCTCACTTGCCCTCGCACGAGGCCGGTTAATGTCATTGCTGTGCCCTTCCTGATCAGCATGCTGGCGGCCGCCGTGGGCGTCGTGATGCTGTTCACGGTGTTGGTGACGCTGCGTGGCCGGGTCCGCAGGATGTCTGACACGGTGCGTCGCAGCCGCGACCACCTTGCCGACCGCACCGGGATGCTGGCCGCGCGGATCGCGGCACTGCGGGTGGCGCTGAACCAGCGACGCCACCGAAACGGGGATGGCTCCCGCCCAGCCCCGGCCGCGTAGCATCGATTCCGCACCCGAGGAAAGAAGAGGAGGCCCATAATGAGCTTTCCGACTGGCTGGGAGCTGATACTACTGCTGGGCGTGCTGGTCCTGTTGTTCGGTGCGACCAAGCTCCCTACGGCTGCCCGGGCGATCGGGCAGTCCATGCGGATCTTCAAGGCCGAGACCAAGGGCATGCGCTCGGAGGATGAGGCAACCCAGCAACCGCCACCGCCACCCTCGTCGTCACCGCCACTGCCACCTTCGGGCCAGGTCGGGACAGGGCCCCAGGAGACCCGGGTCGAGGAACCTCACCGCCGCAACGACACCATCCGCTGATAGCAAGGACCGGTGAGCGGGATGCGATTTGCGGCTGCGCGGTTGTTCACCGGCGCCCGCCGCCGACGCAAGGCTAACCCGGACGGCTCCATGACCCTCATGGAGCACCTGTATGAGCTACGCAACCGGCTGTTCATCGCAATGTGTGCGATCGCAACGGGCGGTATCCTCGGTTTCATCTGGTGGGGGGTGTCGCCGTTCGGATTGACCAGCCTGGGTGACCTGATCACTGGCCCGTACTGCGCGTTGCCCCCGACGCTGCGGCTGACCCCGAATGCGGGCCGGTGCCAGCTGCTGCAGACGGCTCCGTTCGAGGTCTTCACCCTCCGGATGCAGGTGGGCCTGGCCGCCGGTGCGGTGCTCACCGCTCCGATCTGGATCTATCAGGTGTGGGCATTCATCACACCGGGTCTGTACGCCAAGGAGCGCAAGTTCGCGCTGACCTTCGTGAGTATCGCCAGCGTGCTGTTTGCGGCAGGCGCCGTGCTGGCCTACTACGTGGTGCCTACCGGCCTGTCCTTCCTGGCCAACCTCGGCGGTGGCCAGTTCATCACCGCGCTGAGCGGCCAGGCCTATGTCGGCTTCCTGCTGACCATGCTGGCGGTCTTCGGCTTGACCTTTGAGCTGCCGTTGCTGGTGGTGATGCTCAACCGAATCGGTGTGCTGCCGTATACGAAGTTGATGCGCTGGCAACGCGGCATCCTGTTCGGGCTGTTCGTCCTGGCTGCCGTGGCCACGCCGGGCAATGATCCGATCTCCATGATCGCGCTGGCTTTCGCGCTCATCGTGCTGTTCGAGTCATCAGTGTTGATCGCGCGGGCGCATGACCGCTCCGTGGCGCGGCGCCGGGCCGAGCAGGGCTGGGACGACCTCGACCCCGACGAGCCCTCACCACTGGACCACAAGGTCGAACCCGTCTCCAAGGACGAGCCAGCCCCCCGATACGACGATGCGACGTAAACCCGTTGTGAGCGTTTACCGTGGGGCCGAGGATACGTTCGATAGTCGCGAGTCGTACTGGATTGGCGTGTCGGGCCGGTCGTGGCCCATCCCGACGTAGCCGCCATCGACGAGCACATCGGCGCCGGTGATGAAGCTTGCGCCCGGACCGCACAGAAACAAAATCACGTTGGCGACCTCGCTCGGCTCGCCGACGCGGCCCAGCATGTGCTGCGAGCCCAAGATCGGCTCCCATGTTGCGCGATCACCGCCAGTGACGCCGTCCACTGCCGGGGTCCAGATCGTGCCCGGCGAGATGCTGTTGACCCGGATGCCGTCGCGCGCAAGGTCGAGCGCCTGGCACCGAGTCAGGGCCAGCACCGCGCCTTTCGTCGCGTTGTAGGTCCAGCGGTTCGGCTGAGCGATGTAGCCCGAGATCGAGGCCACATTGATGATCGTGCCGCCGCCAGCGGTGCGCAGCAGCGGCACGATGCTCCCGGCCATCAAGGCGGTGCCCTTCACGTTGACGCCCAGACTGGCATCCCAGTCGCCGGGCGTGGCGTTTTCGGCCTTGGCCAGGAACGTGGCGGCACAATTCACCAGTGCCCGGACCGGGCGACCAGTTGCCCGAGCGGCGCGGGCAGCCGCTTGGCAGTCCTCCCACCGCGAGACGTCGCCGTGCACCGCCGTGGCGGCACCCAACACAGCCGTCGTGGCCGCCAGCCGTTGGGCGTCACAATCGAGCAGCACCACGTGGGCGCCCACGGCCACGAACGCTTCGGCGCTCGCCCGGCCGATACCCGAGGCGCCACCAGTGATCACTACGGTTGTCCCAGCAAACGCGTCCGCTGTGACGTACGCATCTACCGTCTTGCCGCCGGATGATCGCTGCTCCACGGCGTTGTTGTACCGCGCAACCGGCCTCATGCGCACCTGCGTTTCGGCAGATCGACAGCGGCGCCGTTCGGAGCGAATAGCGCTCTATGAGGCTCGAAAGACGCAATTCGGCGTCGCATGGCGGTCGAGCTTCGGTGCGCGTGGCAGGATGCGGCGTTGTGCGGGCCACGTTGATTGTGAATCCGAGTTCCGGTCGGGGGGCGGCGGCGCGGGTAGCCGGCAGCGTGGCGAGCACGTTGCGGGATGCCGTACCCGGGCTGGTCGCCACGGTGGCCGCCGATGCTGCGGACACGAGCATGATCGCCGAGCAGGCTGCGCAGCGCGGTGATGACGTACTTGCCGTACTCGGCGGTGACGGCAGTGCGCACCTGGCTGCTCAGGCCGTCGCCGGTACTGGTACCGCATTGGCTGTACTGCCCAGCGGTAGCGGCAACGATCTGGCGACCGCGCTGGGTGTCCCTGCCGATCCGGTCCAGGCGGCTCGGCACATTGCCGAGGCGCTGCGCTCCGGTCAACGACGGAGGATCG
>JBOHFW010000268.1:0-4924 GCA_050699835.1 Pseudonocardiaceae bacterium
CGGCCTGCTCGTGCCGTTGACCGTCGCCGCGGTCACCACGCCGATCCAGATCGGGGTCGGAGACTGGATCGCGAACTCGGTGGCGGCCCATCAGCCGGCGAAACTGGCGGCGCTGGAGGGGCTGTACAGCTCGGGTAACCAGGTGCCGCTGTCGTTGGGTGGGATCTACCTCGACGACGAACTTGTCGGCGCGCTCCGGATCCCGTACGGGTTGTCGTTGCTCATCCACCATGACCCGGACGGCTTCGTGCCCGGCCTGGATCGGGTGCCTGCGGAGCTGCGCCCGCCGGTGAATATCACGCACCTGTCCTACAACCTGATGGTCGTCATCGGGTTCGCGTTGCTGGCGCTGGCGGTCTGGCTGGCCTGGGTCTGGTGGCGACGCCGCGACATCCCGCAATCTGCGTGGTTCCTGCGTGCCGTCGCGCTGTCCGGGTTCGCAGCGGTGATAGCGCTGGAGGCCGGCTGGACAGCCACCGAGGTAGGCCGCCAGCCCTGGATCGTCTACGGGATCCAGCTGACCCGCGACGCGGTCAGCACCGCTCCCGGCCTGCGCTACGGCTTCTACCTCGTGCTCGCCGTGTATCTCGTGCTCACCGTCATGACGGTCTACGTGCTGCGCCGGCTCGCCCGGACACCCGAGGCCTCGATCGCCCCGCAAGAACGGGACACGACCGCATGACCGTGGCCGAGGGCGTGCTGATCATCATGTGGGTCGGTCTCACGGCCTACGCCCTGTTCGGCGGCGCTGATTTCGGAGCCGGCTTCTGGGATCTGCTGGCCGGGGGCACCGAGCGGGGACGCGCGCCGCGGCGGCTGATCGAGCAGTCCATCGGTCCGGTATGGGAGGCCAACCATGTCTGGCTGATCTTCGTGCTGGTGGTGTTGTGGACCAGCTTCCCGCCGGCGTTCGCGGCGATCGCCTCCACTCTCTACATCCCGTTCACGCTCGTGGCACTGGGCATGATCGCCCGCGGAGCGGCCTTCGCGTTCCGCCACTCGGTGGATCAACCCGCGCTCCAGCAGCTGTTCGGAACCTCCTTCGCGTTCTCTTCAATGGCGACCCCGTTTTTCCTCGGCACCATTGCTGGCGCCGTCGCCTCCGGACGGGTTCCCCCGGGCATCGCCGCTGGTGACGTGATCAGCAGCTGGCTCAATCCCACTTCGATCCTCGGCGGCGTGATCGCCGTGGGGAGCTGCGCCTTCCTCGCCGCGGTGTACCTGTGCTCCGACGCCCAGCGCGGTCGCAATACCACGTTGGTCAGATATTTCCGCATCCGCGCCATTGCGGCGGCGATCGTGGTGGGCATCATCGCGCTGGCCGGCATCGCCGTGCTCCGCATCGACGCCGCTGCCCTGTTCGACGGCCTGATCTCGCGTGGCCTACCCCTCATCCTGGCCTCGGCAGCAGCGGGGATCGGCGCCGTTGTGCTGCTGATTCGCAAGCGGCTCGGCTGGGCCCGGGTAGCCGCCGCCCTCGCGGTCACCGCGGTCATCTGGGGATGGGCGGTAGCCCAGTACCCCTACCTTCTGCAACCGCAGCTCACCATCGCTGCCGCCGCCGCGCCTGGGACCACCCTCCGCGCGATGCTGATCAGTCTGGTGGTCGGCGCGGCGCTGCTGGTGCCCTCGCTCGCCTTCCTGTTCGCGCTGTTCCAGCGCAGCCACACCGCATCGAACGAGTTGGCGAAACACTGATCCTCGGCATCAGCCCGCAACGCGTCTCCCAGATCACGGGCACCGTGAGGGCTAGCTGACCCGACCTGCTGCCAGACTCGGTGACGCAGCAACCACGACGCCGACCGACTCGACTTGGCGGCCTTCCCGCTGGTTCGGCCGGCCTACCGGCACGCTGTGCCGGGAAGCCGTCGTTGCGGTGGCGGGCCGGGCGATCGTACTCGGGAGGGACCAGGCGGTCGAGCGGGCTTGGGCGAGCCACACCACGGCGGGAGCCGACTCCAACACCAGGAATGCAGCCAGTACGACGAGGTAAGGCGCCCCACGCAGCAGTCCCAGCACGCCGAGGATGAGGCCGCCCACTCCGCGCAGGGTGTGGCCAATTGCCCACACCAAGGCGGGGCCGGATCGGTGCATCCAGCGACCGACGAGGAAGTACAACCCGATGCCGACCAGCCCGGACACTGTCAACATCGTCGAGATATGCATTTCGACCATGGTCATGCTACCCAGCAACTGGGCCATCACCGGGACACCGAACAGCGACAGCAGCAGCGTCTTCCACGGCACGACAGTGTCTGAGTGCTCGCTTGCCGCCTTGAGATCAACCTCCGGTCTGCTGATCCGGCTGGCTGCATAACGACTGGTTGCCCACACCAGTACGCAGAGCAGGCTCATGACGAGCCCGCCAACCCAGAATTGGGCGTGGAATGACAGTTTGTCGGCCGCCATCACACTGAGTAGCAGGCCGCCCACAATCTTGCCCAAATCCAGGTTGAGCTGCAGCCAGGTCAATTGTCGGGACTGGATGCGCGCCGACAGATTGGTGCCCAAGATAAAGGTGGGAGCAGCGACGGTTACCGCCGCCGCGCCGATGCCCATCATGGCCAGGGCCAGCACGATCGACAGCGAGTCTCCCGGAGTAAGCCCCAGCGTCACCAGCCCGCCGGCCATCCCCAGCATGCCGAGCGTCTGCGCGGCCCGGTGCGCCCGGTGCCGCCCCGCGAATCGCCCGATCGTCGGCCCTAGCAGCGCGAGCAGTCCCGCCATGGCCATCGCGACCCAAACGTCAATGGGGCTTCCTCCCGCTGCGAGCACGTAGGCGGGCAGCAGCACCGGAAGGAGGCAGTTGAACGCCAGGCCCAGCGCAAGGTTAGAGGTCATCCACCATTCGAACGGCCGGGCTCCACGATCGACGATGGAAACCGGTTGGGCCATAGTGTGAACATTACCTTAGCCCGGGTAGGACCTCGAAAGGATTTAATGAGTGGGCCCGCCGCCATTGATACCTCCATTGCATCAGCCCACTGACGCCGAAGCGCTGCGATTCGGGCGCCATTCGGTGACCTATCGAAAGCTGAGCGTGTTGTCCGCAGCGCTGGCGTCCCGATTATCCGATTCCCGCCGGGTAGCAGTCTGGGCGACCCCTGAGTTGGAGACGTGCGTCGCGATGGTGGCGGCGCTCGTGGCCGGCGTGCCCGCGGTGCCGGTCAATCCCAAGCTCGGAACTCTGGAGTTGCAGCACGTCGTTTCCGACGCGACCCCCGACCTGGTGCTCACCACCCCCGGTGCCACGCTGCCCGAGGCGCTCCGGGCGATACCCCGGCTCGACGTCGGCCTGCGGGCGCTACGCGCGGCTATGCCGCCCGAGCCGGCTCCCGAATCACCGGCACTGATCGTCTACACCTCGGGTACCACCGGGCCGCCCAAAGGTGTGGTGTTGCCGCGCCGCGCGCTCGCCGCGGACATCGACGCGCTCGCCGTGGCCTGGCGATGGACCGCCCAGGACGTCCTAGTACACGCCTTGCCGTTGTTCCACGTGCATGGCCTGGTGTTCGGTGTGCTCGGGCCGCTGCGTCTCGGGGCCGCGTTGCGCCATCTGGGCTCGTTCTCGGTCGACGGGATGGCGCGGGCGCTGAGCTGTGGTGCGACGATGATGTTCGGGGTGCCGACGATGTACCACCGGCTGGCCACTGCCGCGGAGCAGGACCCGCAGGTCGCCAGAGCGCTGGGCCGGGCGCGGCTGCTCGTTTCCGGCTCGGCCGCGCTGTCCCGCACCGACCAGGAGCGGATCGCTTCGGCCACCGGCCAGTACGTGGTGCAGCGGTATGGCATGACCGAGTCGCTGATCACCTGCGCGGAGCGGGTCGGCGGGCCGCGCAGGCCGGGCACCGTAGGCCCGCCGTTGGACGGCGTGGGACTGCGGCTGGTGGACGACCACGGCGGGATCCTCGAGACATCCGACGACGACACCCTCGGCGAGATCGAAGTCGCCGGGCCGACCCTGTTCCTGGGTTACCTCAACCAGCCCGACGCCACGGCCCGGGCGATGCACGACGGCTGGTTTCGCACCGGCGACCTCGCCACCCGCGGGCCGGACGGCCAGCTACGGCTGGTGGGGCGGCGGGCCACAGACCTGATCTCCAGCGGTGGATACAAGATCGGCGCGGGAGAGATCGAGAACGCCTTGCTGGAGCACCCGGAGGTGAGCGAAGTGGCGGTCACCGGGGAGCCGGATCCTGACCTCGGGGAGCGGGTGGTGGCCTGGGTGGTCGCGGCTGGCGACCCGCCGCCTGCCGCGCAGGAACTCGCTGAGCACGTCGCGAATCTGCTCGCGCCGCACAAGCGACCTCGAATGGTGCACTTCGTGTCCGCTTTGCCCCGCAATGAGATGGGCAAAGTCCGTAAGAACGAGCTGCTCAATACCCATCCGCCTGGTGCGGGCGAGCCCCAGTAGGGTATCCGCTTCGGTCCGGACATCTGGGGGTCGAGGAGTGGGTGCAGCGCGGGCGGTCGGGTTAGTGCTCGGGGTCGCTGCTGACGCGGCATTCGGCGATCCGCGCCGCCATCATCCAGTGGCTGCTTTCGGGCGTCTCGCCGCGAAGGCTGAACGCGCCTGCTACGCCGAGCACCGGCTGGCTGGGTTGGTCTACACCGGCGCCCTGGTCGGGTTGGCGGCGGCGGTCGGCGCCCTCCTGGAGCGAGCCGGGCGCGGGCGAGCCGCCGTGCAGGCGGCAGGTACCGCACTGGCCACTTGGATCGTGCTGGGCGGGGCCTCGCTGGCCGAGGAAGGTGCGGCGATGGCCCGGGCGCTGGACGCCGGGGACCTCGAAGGCGCCCGAGCCCGGCTCCCGCACCTGTGTGGCCGCGACCCGGCCACCCTCGACCTGGCCGGTGTCGCGAGGGCGAGTGTGGAGTCGATCGCCGAGAACACCTCCGACGCGGTCGTTGCGCCCCTGGTCTGGGG
>JBOHFW010000269.1:0-1952 GCA_050699835.1 Pseudonocardiaceae bacterium
GCCGCGAGTGGCAGCTCCGGTGCCGGGGGCGCGCTGGCCGGAGGCGGCGAGCCACATCCCGTCATCAAGGCGGCAAGGAGGACAGTCCCGGTGATCCATCTGCGGCGCACACCTGGTGATTCTTCAGCGCCCGGTGTGACACCGCTCCGGCGCCTGCCGCTCTCCAGCTTCGACACGCGCGGCTGGGGCCAGCCGCGCTGCTGGGCGAACCGGTTCCCGGACAACCCTGAGGCGGCCCGTAGTGCCCGTAGCCGCATGGCATGGTGACGGCACCGATGGACTCACCGGTGCCGTCCTTGGGCATCGTCACCCCGACGGCGCCAACCACGCCCTACATCGTCATCCTCACCGGCGGCTGACAGCAGGCCCCGGTAGTCCTCAGCGATCCGCCGCAGGACGTCCCGGGCGGAATCGCCAAAGGATGCGAGACCGGCGAGTTCGTCGAACAGGCCGCCATAGTCGGCTATCCGGGCGCTATCGTTGATGATCGCCGTGCCATCGCGGGTGGCGACCACGACTGCAGCCTCGTCATACAGGTGAAACGCAGTATGCGGGAATACCTCGACCGGGCTTCGCCAGTCGATCACTCCGAGTTCGACCTGTGGGGCGTTGCTGAGCTGGATGAGGTGTTCGATCTGCTCGACCATCACTGCGGCCGAGCGCGCTTGCCAGCGCAACGCCCCTTCCGTCTGGATCAGGGTCCAGTGCCGGCGTCGGTCCACAACCATTTCCCGTTGCCGGGCCATCCGACTGGCCACCACTGGGTCGTCCTCGCTGATACCGAACACGGTGGCCGCGTAGGCGGGCGTCTGCAGGACACCGAGCACCATCACCGCATTGAAGGAGCGGATCTCCGCCGCGGTGCGCTCCAACCTGGCGAAACGCTGCTGCAGGTTCACAGTATTGCCGGCCTGCAGCACCACCCGGGCGTCCACGTACCCGGCCGCGGCGTCCTCCGCCTCCTGGATCAGAGCTGCCCGCTGGGCACCGGTGACCCGATAAATCTGGCACAACACCCGAACGACGCTTGAGGTAAGCCGGCCCTTGCCCTGCTCAGCCCGGGATAGTGCGGGCTGAGAGAACCGAGCGTCCGGCAACTCACGCTTGACCTGCTCGACGACCTCGATCTGGTTGAGGCCAGCGGCCTCACGCAGCTCGCGCAGCGACCGCCCTCGCGTGACCGGGATCTGGTCTGCGTCGTCTGTTGCGTTCGGCACCCTCGTCAGGCTGCCACCTTTCGGTGCACCTCGGGGTGCCGCTCCCACCAAGTGGCAAAAGGCTCAGCCGCCGCCCACGCCCGGTCGCGGGTGCTCAGATGGTCACCCAGTTCGCCGGGATCGGCCACCTCGGCGCCGTCGAAACGACCATGCTCGTCGTAGTACATCGTGACCACGATCGAATCCCTGATAACCCAGAAGTCGCGTTCTAAGAGGCCGGTGGGGATCTCGTGCTCCCCTCGGTGTAATACCCGGATGTCCTCGTACTCGCCGTTGTAGCGGTAGCCGAAGTCGCAGGCGTAGCGCTCATAGTCAGTGACCTGATTGGAGAGGATCCGGACACGCGTGGAGATCTGCCCGTTTTCGCGCTCACTGCGCAATGTGTCGAGCCACGGCTGCTTACGAGTCCACGTGGGCTCGGCGGCGCCCTCAAGCCAGCGTCTGAAGTCCTCGCCGTCGGAGGCGACCTCATACTCCGGAAGCACCTCCATCCGGAACAGCCGGTCACCCGGCTGGTTGTAGCGCTCGCTGATGAAGCGGCCGAGAGCCTCAGCGTCCATCACCTCACACCTCCGGAATCAGACCAGTGGGCACATACCCGAGCTGCTCATCATCCGCGACAAGGTGGGCGAAGGCGGCAGCCACCGCAGGATCAGTGACCTTCTTCGTGATCACATAGCGGCGCTTGGGCTCGCCGGCAACCGCGTGGATTGACGTGCACGAGCGGTTGTCAGG
>JBOHFW010000270.1:0-25011 GCA_050699835.1 Pseudonocardiaceae bacterium
CAGCAACCTGCTCTGGTCCGCGGAGACCTCGGTTTCCCCGTTAAGCGCACTGAGGGAAATCTGCAAGGCTCGGGCGAGCGCGACGGCGATGGCCGGGGTGAGCGCCCGGTCGCCGATCTCGATCTTCGATAGCAGGCTTACCGAGATCCCGGCTCGCCGGGCCAGGGCCGTCTGGGTGATGCCCCGCGCCTTGCGCAGCTCCGCAACCCGCGCCCCACCAGTGGCAGTAGTGCTCATGGGCCTGAGTGTCGCATGTGCCCGCATTCCATCCTCCTCTTGGCGAACGTGCGCGAGCCGGCCTGTGCGAGGCGTGTGCAATTTCATCCCTTGCCAAGACCGTTGACTGCTTATCAGCGACAGACGAACTGGGGGATGGCGCATGGCTCACGACAGGACCGCAGCTGGCCTGCTGCGGTCCTTCCATCAGCAACCGCCGAGCAGCTTGGCCTACTCGGCATCGGAGCTCCCCATGCCCGATCCCGGTATGCACCTGCATCCCCACCTTCGCCGTCCATCAGTGGCCGGCCGCTGTGGCGGGAGGGGTAACAGTTGAGGCGGCTCGGGTCAGCCGTGCCTCAGCACGGTGGGCCGCAGGTAAGTCTTCCCGCTGTGGTGGAAGGGCTGCTCGTCGACGTGGTCACCGACGGGTTCGCGCTGTACTGCTGTGGGCCGAAGGCGGCGCCGCGGGCGCTGGTTGCCTGCTATGAATGGGCCGACTGGGACTGCGTCGATCTGCTCACCGTGCGGGATTTCGCTCGGGTCATCACCGCCAGGGCGCCGACCCAGGGCCGCAGGGTAGACATCTTCGCCCCCGAGGCCGTGCTCTGGGCTTATGAGGGTCCACCGCAGCACGCGGTGCGGGCCTTGCTCCATCTGGTGCACCCCGCCCACCCCGATGCCCCCACCGCCAGCTATCCGGCGCCCGCGCGTTTGCACGTTCCCCGCGCGCAGCAACGCCCCATGTCGATCCAGCCCCCCACGCCAGGCCGGGCCGGAGTGCGGGCAGCCCGGCTGGCCACCGCGATAAGGACCCACGGTGGTGCTCGTACGGGCAATGCCGCCAGGCCCGGCGCTCCCCAGGACCGTCGGCTGGCCGCCGGTTGAGAGCCAGCGTCCCCCGGCGCTCGACTCCCGGCGGCCAGTCGGCCACCAGCCACCCCCGGAGGAGATGAGGGCACCATGCCCGCTCAAACACCGCGACCGGCTCAGGACCGGCGGTGCCATGTTGACGGCACCAATATTTCCTTGTTCTGGCAAGTGGAGCAGGTCCTCGGCAGCACCGAGCCCACTGCGCTGCCTTCCCGGCTGCACGGACCCGGGCGGTGACTGATGCCGGCGACACTGCCCACTCAGCGTGAGCGCGACCCGGCGGCCACCACGCCGCAGCCCAGGGCGGCCACCACGCCGCAGCTATCGGCCCGGACCATGGCCTGGCTGGCCCAGCGTCCCCTGGCCCGGGCGCTGGTCGAGTCGGTGTGGGACACCCTCGCCGAGCTGGAGCGAGCGGGGCAGCATCCGCGTCCGTTGGCCGCGCTGCGGTTCGTGCTGGTGCACCACGAGCCCACCCCGGCGGGCCGATGCCGAGCGTGCCGCCGGCTGAATTGGCGTGGTCTGTGGCGTCGGCGCCGGTTTCCTTGCGTGGTGTGGCGCCAGGTCCGGGGCGAGCTGCTGGGACACCTGGCCATCGGCGGTTTCCACCGTCTTCGAGTCGACAGCGGCAGGGTTGCCCGGTGATCCGCTCGACACGCTGGACGCTGTCTCCGCAGGACTGCCGCCTGCATCTGGTGATCCCCGACACGATAAGAACGAAGAAGACGAGAGAAAACGTCAAGGAAACGGTCAGGTGCCGCCGGACACATGGGTGTCACCGAAAGACCCACGGGGCAAGCACAGCACGTCCGAACCAGACGAGCCAGACAAGGACGAGAAGTGACTGATCCGGCGTCTTTGCTGAGTCGGATGGTCGATGAGCTCACCGCTGATGGCTTCCTGGACCCTGAGTGGCGGGAGGCGTTTCTTGCCGTGCCGCGTCACGTATTCATCCCGGATCTGATATGGCAGGAACAGCGTCGCGATTTGGTGCCGTTTCAGCGGACAGAGGACCCGAGCCGTTGGCTGCAGCTGGCTTACGCATCCCGACAGTTCGTGATCACTCAAGTCGATGACGGACATCCGGTCGGACCGGGACTGATCGGAGAGAGCATCTCCAGCTCCGCGAGCCAGCCCAATGTCGTCGCGCTGATGCTGGCCGCCCTTGCGGTGGAGCCGGGGATGACGGTCTGTGAGATCGGCACTGGCACCGGCTACAACGCCGCCCTGCTGGCCCACCGGCTGGGGACCGATCACATCACCACGATCGAGCTCGATCCTGAGGTGGCCACCCGCGCTCGCGCTGCCCTGTCCAGCAGTGGGTTCGGCGCCGTCATGGTCATCACCGGTGATGGGGCGCAGGGCTACCCGCCCCGTGCCCCCTACGACCGGGTCCTCGCCACGGCAGCGGTTGCGCGGGTGCCGTATGCGTGGGTGGCGCAGACCCGGCCGGGCGGGCGTGTCGTCACGCCATGGGGAACGGCGTACCTCAACGGCGCCTTGCTCTCGCTCACCGTAGGCGAGGATGGCACCGCGAACGGCCGCCTGGTGGACAACGTGGCCTTTATGTGGCTGCGCGATCAGCGCATCCCCCTGACGTGGATTCGTGACTGCGTGTACGACGAGGATAAAGCCCTGGTGAGCCATACCGATCTGCATCCCGGCCGCGTCACCGGCGCCTATCACGCGGCATTGACCATCGGACTGCGGGTGCCGGGTTGCGAATACCGTCTCTGCCGGGCCCAGGACGGCTCAGGTGAGTACACCGTGTGGTTTCTCGACCCAGAAACCCGATCCTGGGCGAGCATCGACTACACGCCCGGTACCGACATCTACGAAGTGAACCAACTGGGACCCCGTCGGCTCTGGGACGAGGTGGAAGCCGCTTACACCTGGTGGGTACAGGCGGGCAGCCCCACGGCAGACCAATGGCGTTTCACCGTGACACCGCAGGGGCAACAGGTAGACCTGGCGAGTACGCGTTCCCGCAGGAGCTGACTGCGCAGCTGCCGATCTCGACCGGCATGACCATGCCGTTCGGAATTAGTCCGGTGGGGCGCCGAGAGAGCCCATCAGGCTGGCCGGGACGATGAGATCGGCGTGGGACCGGGTCGAGTTGATCAGGACAGCGTTGCCTTCGTCGGTGCCAAGGGCCCAGGCGGCCGCGGCGGTGGGTTCCTTTCCGAACCGGACATGGCGGGCAATGAGTCGGCGGACACGCTCGTCTGTCTCGAGGTCGACGTACCAGACTTCGTTGAGCTGCGGCCGGACCAGGTCCCAGCCATAGTCCTGGAAGAGCAGGTAGTTGCCTTCGGTGATGATCAGGCGGGCGGACAAAGACACGGGGATCGTACCGGCAATGGGCTGTTCGAGGGTGCGTTCGAAGCCCGGGGCGTAAACGACATCGTCGATGTCTTCGCGGAGGCGGCGCAGCAAGGCGGCGTAACCGGCAGGGTCGAAGGTGTCGGGAGCGCCTTTGCGATCGCAGCGGTCCAGCCGGGCGAGTTCCTTGTCGGCAAGGTGAAAACCATCCATCGGGACGTGCGCGATCCACTGATCCGGGATCAGCGTCGGCGGCGGCGCGGGTGCCAGCGTCTGGATGAGGTGCTCAGCGAGGGTGGTCTTACCCGCTCCCGGGGGACCAGCGATGCCCAGCAGCGCCCGTGCGCCGTCGACGATGAGCGACCGGGCGCGGTCCACGAGCTGGTCGAAGGTAATCACGATGCGCCGGCCGCGGTGAGGTGGTTGGCGATGAAGGTCCGGGCATGGCGGGCGAGATCCTCACCGTCGCTCCACAGGTTGCGCCAGATGGCCAGGTCGTGGGAAAGACCGGCGGCGATGACAGCGGAGGAGAAAGACTCGAAGGTGATGGGTCCGGTGTAGTGGATGTCGATGAGGGCATGAAAGAACGCGGTGAAGTCGAGATGACCTGATCCGAGGTAGCCGCGGTGGTTCTCGCCGATGTGGATGTACCCGAGCCGGTCGCCTACCTCGCGCACGGGCCGCACGAGGTCGTCCTCCTCGATGTTCATGTGGTACGTGTCGAGGTGAAGCAGAACGTTGTCCTCGCCGATGTCGTCGGCGAGGGCCAGAGCCTGCCGGGCGGTGTTGACCACATTGGTCTCGTACCGGTTGCAGATTTCCAGGCCCAAGGTCATGTTGCGGTCACGGGCCTGTTTGGCCAGGCGCCCGAGTACGGCCACGACATTGCGCCGACCGGCGTCGCTCAGCGGGCGGTGGTACTTTCCGAGCGCGCTGTAGAGGGCACCGGTGAAGTGGGTGCCGCCGAGCTCGGCGGTGATCCGCAGCGAGTCGTGTAACAGCTGTTCACCCCGCTCGACGATGGTGGTGTCGTCGCTGGAAATATCAGCGTCGAAGGCCAACCCACGGGAGCAGACAACCCGCAAGCCCGCATCGGTGAGCCGGCGGCAGGCGGCAGCGACGTCGAGGTTCGCCGTGTCATGCAGGGACAGCTCGAGCAGGTCGTATCCGGTCTCCTTGGTCTTCTTGACGGCGTACTCGACCGACGCGGGCGAGGTATCACCCACCCAGACCAGGGCGTGGACGCCGAGGAGATTGGGAAAAGCGTGCTCAGCCACGAGCTGGTTCCTGCCTGCAGAGGTCACGCTCAGTGAGCGTCCGCCACGGTGGTCAACTGCAACCCACGCTACAGCTCGACTACCTCCCAGCGCGGGTACCTCGTCGTAGCCGGCCCGTTGCTCCTGAACGAACGACCACCGCCGGCTGTGCGCGCTATAGGCGCTGGGGTCCAGGCCGGCTCGGCGAATCAGCGCCAGCACGAGTACCGGACGCGGGTGATCCTTATGCGGTCAGGCCGGCTTGTTTGGCGAGTTTGATGAGCTGGGGGTTGCTGCGTCGCTGCAGCGAGATCAGGACCCGGAGTACTTCACGGCTCATTGGGTGGATCTTCGCTCGCTGCGGGGCGATGTTCCAGGCCTGGACCAGTGAGGTGTGTGCGTTGTCCCGGTCGCCGAGGTCGAGGTGGGCGCGGGCAGTGTAGATGTGGCAGGTGTAGATCCGGGTGGGCGGCAGCCCGGTGCCGGCGCTGGACAGCTCGTCGGCGAGGCGAATGACCTCGCGAGGACGGCCGAGGCATCCCTCGGTTTGCAGTACGTGGGTCTCGGTGTTGGCGGGACCGAAGAGGTCCCGATGAACCCGCACATCGTGCGGGAACTCCTCCGCTGCGGTCCAGGCCGCGCGGATGTGCCGCTGAGCTTCGGTTCGCTCGCCCAGCCGTCCGGCGAGGATCATGCCACGCAGGTGCAAGGTGCCCGTGGCGAAGGCTTTCTCCGGGCCGGTGAGTGCCGTTTCGGCGGCCACGATGGCCCGGTCCACCACAACGAGTCCGCTGGTGAAGTCCCCGCAGTTGAGGAAGGTGCCCGCGCGGCTCCCGGCGGCGACCGCGTCCACTACAGGGTTGGGCTGCTGGCCTGCGGCCCAGGCCTGGCGGATGGGGGCGACCTCGACCAGGTCCGTCCACCGGTGCTTTGCGGCCAGCCAGTAGGTGAGGCTGTACACATCGGCCAGCAGCGCCCATCCCTGCGGACTGGCCGCGGCATGCGCGTAGGTGGTGGTCCGAGTCAGCAGCCCGGGCAGTATCCGCAGCAAGGCCGCCAAATTAGTCTGCTCCATCAGGGCAGTCGCTTGGCCCACCTCAGCGCGTAACTGCGCATGCTCGGGGACGGGCGCCTGGTCGGGGAGGTCGTAGCGGCGGACCGCGGTGCGCAGATCCTCCAGCAGCACGCCTTGGTCCTCAGCGACCGTCGCCTCGCCGTACAGGGCGCCCAGGGAGATCTGCAGGGCGCCGGCGATCACGGCCGCGATGCCCGGGGTGAGTGTCCGGTCGCCGATTTCGATCTTCGACAGCAGGCTCACCGAGATCCCGGCGCGGCGCGCTAGGGCTGTCTGGGTTATGCCCCGTGCCTTGCGCAGCTCCGCAACCCGCGCCCCACCATTAACAGCAGTACCCATAGATCGAGTGTTCCACGTGCAGCCATCCCGTACTCCTGCTGGCGCTGGTTCGCCGAGCCGACTGTGCACGGCGTGTGCAAGTTCCTCCCTTGCCAGAACCGTTGGACTTTGCGTCAGCGGCAGAGGGAGCTGGGAGAGCTGACTTTGACCAGCGAGGGCGGTGCATGACGTGCCCCGGACCCTCACGTCGTTCGCTGCGGTATACAGCGTGACCCGGGGCCCGTGGCGTGACTTGCCCCGGGTGGGTCTGCCTTGTGCTTCCCGTGGGAGCCGGCCCTGCCCGCCGGCATAGCGGTGGAGAACCTGGTCGTCGCGGGGCCGGTGGTGCCGTCATGACCACCCTGGCGTTCATCCTCGTGTCCTGGCGGCCGGACGCACCGGCCGGCAAGGAGCGCGCCGTCGCCGCCTCAGCGGTGGGCCTGGCCGCTGCCGGACACCACGCTGTGATCATTACTGCTGATCGGCGTGCACCCACCAGCTACGGGGGGCACGCCGGTGGTGGCGCTCGACACGCTCGCCATTCCGGACCCCTGCGGGGACGAGGTGCTGCGCGCGGCCATCGATACCGCCGGTAAACGGCTGCTAGACGAGTTGCTGTCCCTCTTCGCCGCCCACCGTGTCGATGCCGCGGTGTACGTCGGTGGCCTGTGGGGTCTCGCAGTGTGCACAACGTGCCCGGCGCAGCCATCGAAGACGTCAGCCGCGAGCAGCAACTGGTCGACCTCGCTGGCCGCGGCGACGTCGAGCTCGCCGAGCACCAGGGAGGGATGCCCCAGCACCTCGGCGAGTTGCGGTGCGGCGTCGGGTCGGACCGCGCGTACTTCGGTCAACGCCAGCGAGGCGCGGCGAGTGCTGAGGCGTCGAGAACCTTGCCGCCGATCACGCCGCGGAGGCGACGGGATGCCGGCGGGCAGGCATCCTCGTCGGGCTCGTCGATCTGTTAGACGACGAAGCCGGCATATCTGACCTCTTCGCTGAGCCGGAGGGGATGGAGGATCCCGCCGAACTGCTCGGCCTGTTGGCCCGCATCAGCCGCCAGGCCAGGGAACGGTGCGGTGACATCGTCACGATTCTGCGCTCGGGCGCCGCCCTCGACCCCGACATCGCGGCCACGCTGTCGGAGGGGCTCCGGCGCAACCGGCTCGGCGTCGAGGTGATCGTCGAGCGCATCCGCGGCACGGGATGTCGCATCGACGCCAGAGCCGCCGACATCGCCGTGGCCATGATGAGCGCCGAGGTCTACGATCGCCTCGTCGTGGACGCCGGCTGGTCCCCCGGCGACTACGAAGTCTGGCTCAAGCGCACCCTCGTCACCGCTTTACTTCACTAGCCCTGAGAATGCATCGCGATCTTGAGGTGCGGTGCGTCTTGACGAGAAAAGCGCCTCCTGGCCTGGCGTTCGGGCTTTCTTTCTTCTTGTTTTAGTCGCTGAATCGGGTCAGGGCTTTCGCCCAACGCCGCCGAAATTGTTTACCTCGACTGGCGTACCGATGTCGCTGGGATCGGGCCGCCACAGCGAAACCGGGACCACCCCCGGCTCCAACAGCTCCAGGCGGTCGAAGAAACGAGCGATCTGCTGGCGGCTGCGCGGTGTGATCGGCGGTGTAGCGTTCTCGTTCCAGAGCCGGATGGACTCTCGCATCGCCTCGCCACCAATATCGGTGGTGGGATCACTCAGCACCAGGTAGCTGCCCGAGGGCAGCGCGTCCAGCAGCCGGTTCACAATTGCGTATGCCTCGTCGTCGTCCATGATGTGTTCCATGATTCCCAACAGCATGAGCGCAACTGGTTGACTGAAATCCAGCGTCCGGGCGGCGTCCTGCAAGATGGTGCCGGTGTCACGCAGGTCGGCGTGGATATAGTCGGTCACGCCCTGGACAGTGCTGGTGAGCAGGGCGCGAGCGTGGGCCATGATCAGAGGGTCGTTGTCCACGTAGACGATGCGGCACTCCGGCGCGGTCGCCTGGGCGACCTCGTGGGTGTTGTTGGCGGTGGGCAGCCCGGTGCCAATGTCGAGGAACTGGCGGATTCCCACCTCAGCGGCCAGGTACCGGACGGCGCGGACCAGGAACCCCCGGACGGCGCGGGCGAGATCGACGATCTGCGGCATCACGGCTTGAATCTGGTCACCGACCTGCTTATCGACCGGGTAGTTGTCCTTGCCGCCGAGCCAGTAGTTCCAGACCCGAGCCGTGTGCGCCGTGGTGGTGTCAACAGCCGGAAACCATTCTTGGCCAGATGGACGTGAGTCGTCCCTCACGAGCGCGCTTCTCCTCTAGCTGGCGGGTTGGGTCGGGTGATGAAACCGTAGCTTCCCGCACGACCCCGTCCAGCCATGCTGGCTCGTCGCCACCGACGACCCAGGGCCCGCGGTGCCAGACCGATGACGCGGGCTGCTTCGCGCAGCTGGGGCTCGGTCATGCCGGTGAGTGTCTCAGGTCTTCTCGATGAGGTAGTCGCCAATGCAGACCGCGTCGATGCCACTGGCCTGGAATGTGACCCCCGCGTGCGCGGGGGTGTGCGCACTCAGCTGAACTTCCTGATCACGGGTGTCTGCGTGCGCTGCCTGGTGTGGGACTGCGCACTCTAGCGCCGCCCGCGCCGCCGCGGGGCGATGGCGCGGCTCCCAGCCCAGCGCGGGTGAACCAGCCCGTGGGAAGACCTCCATTGGGACCAGGTCGCCCGGGCGGGCTGGTCCACGCCGGCTGGGCGAGGCCGCAACCCCCGCCCCGTCCGGCTGGCCGGCGCTGGGCCGAGTGCGTCCCACACCGGACCAGCAGCCCACGACGCCACCCGACGCGCTGCGTGGGTGTGCCGGTGTTCCACGCCGGAGTCCGCTGCGGCTTCGGTCCGCCTTGAACTGGAGGAAACTCCCATGACCGTCATCGAGCTCCACGCTCGGCGCGATCAGGTCTGCGACGAGCAGCCACCGGTGGCCGCCGAGACACCCGCTGATGCTGGCACCGAGGAGGTGCTCTGGATCGATCCCCGGGAGCTGATCATCGGCGATAACGTGCGCCGCCGTATCACCCTCGACGGTGCCGAACTCCGCATATTGCTGCCCGACGCGCGCCGGCAGCGGGCACCGTTACCTCTGCACGCCCCAGGATTGCACTATCCGAGGCACACTGATCAAAGTGGTGTGGTCTGCGGCGAGCACCCGCAGCTCGGCCAACACCGCCATGACCTCCTCGGCGCTGGCGATGCCCTCACCGACGATGGCCGCGGCGGTACGTTCCAGCGTCAACACGCACATGACCTTTGCGCCGCCATCGAGCGAAACCGGCTGGACCGCCCTGACTTGCACATCCTCTAGGCCGGCTGCGCGCAACAGGCCGGGTAGCGCCGGGCCAATGTCGGCGTTGCCGCCTCTGCGGCGCACGGTCTCTTGGTACAGCTGCACGGACCGGGTGTACGCGTCATTGCGCGGGAAGCAGAATGCGCCGGTGAAGTCGACGTCCTCGACGATCACCTTGCCGCCCGGCGCGATCACCGCCGCCAGCCCACTGACCACCCGCTGCGGGTCCGCGACGTGGGAGAGCAGAAACCGCGCGTACCCAAGGTCGTAGGAGCCCTCACCGAGGTCATCGGCAGTGCCTACCCGGAACTCCAGGTTGCCGAGACCACGGACCGCGGCCGCCGCTCGGGCGAGGTCAACGATTTCGGCGTCGATGTCGACGCAGACCACCGATCCGGTCGGCCCGACCAGCCCGGCGAGCTCGACGCTGACGTGGCCACCGCCGCAGCCGAGGTCCAGGCACCGCGCCCCGACCGGCACACCTGCCGCCGCCAGCAGCGCCGCGCTGGTCGGCCACATGACCTCAGCGAGGACGTCCAGCCGCGACTTGCCGGCCAGCCCGCCGTCGATCGTGTACCGGGCCACCGGCGGTGCGTCAGGGACGACCGAGACCGGTTCCGCCATGCGGCCATCTTGCCAGCTCAACTGGTCGGACATAGCGCCGCGTTAGCGCCGGTCGGTGCGAACGGTCTGGCACTTCTCCCAGAACCCGACGATCCAGGTGTTCCGGCCACGACCCGGTGCCGAGGCGGCACCCACCAAACGGCTGGCCTGGGCGATCGACAACGAGCACGCCCCCGCGTACTGGTTTCCCCGCGACTGCCCGCGGATGACGTTCTGGCCCAGCACAAAGCAGCTCGACGGAGTACGCCGCTGGGCGCCGGTGATCACCAAGCTCCACGATCGCGTTAAGGGTTGTGGACACCACCCGGGCCGTCCACAACCAGCCGCCATCGCGCTTCCCGCCGGCCGGAGTCTGGGACTGGTGAGGATCAGCAGGTCGGTGTGATGTTCAGCGGCATGCTCACAGTGACCCGGCCTCCGTTCGGACTGGATGTCCGCACGGAAAAGGCGCCCGTGCGGAGCAAGATATGCGATCAGACGTCTGATCGCTGGCAGGCAGAATCTCTGCCGGTCCAGACACTCTGCCCGATCGCCGGCATGTCCGCCGGCGGCGGCGAGGAGCAGCCCGACCTCGTGCGCCGTTGGCCCGTCGAGGGTTTCCAGGACGGTGTTGGCCAGGCCGAGCAGTACCTCGAGCACGGGGTGCGCGTAGGTGGGGATCCGGGCCCATGCTGTGGTGAGGGCCGTGGTGGGCACGACCAGGACGGTGTCCTGCTCGACCGCCGCCCAGACCAGCGCTCGGGCGTAGACCGAGCGCTGGTGGCGACGTGGTCCAGTGCGGAGGTGTTGAGGACCCGCCCGCCGATCACGCCGACTGAGCGCGCAGTGCGTTGCGGGCCCAGTCCAGCGCCTCGGCCGGTGGTGGTCCGCCGAAGACCCGCGCCCGCTCGCGCGCAGCCTTGGCGCTGACCGCGTCGGCGATGTAGGAGGACACGCTCGTCGCGGCGCCGGTCTTCACAGCCTGGCGGGCCTCCGCGACCAGCTCCGCCGGCAAGCTCACCGTTACCCGCTCGTTCATACCTTCACGGTATCCCATGCATACTCTCGGCGGTCGCTGCCGAACTCGCGCGCCGACTGGTAGCGCCAGCGTGCCGATGGCGTCGACCCGCGCAGGGGAACTCAGAAGGCAGCGATGGTGGCCGGGGCGCGTTCAGCGCGGCTGAGGGCCCGCAGGACGCCGGTCGGGCCGTGGCGGCGTACTGCCAGGCGGGACAGCAGGTCGATCACCGTGTCGACGGCGCTCTGCGGGAGCGCCGGCGTCGTGATGCCCACGCTGACCGCCAGGTCGTCCGAGTGAACCGCGAGCTCCATCATCCGGGTGGTCAGCATGTCGTCGAGCATCAACGACCACGGCCCCCACAACGGGATGCGCACCGGCCGGTCCGCCGCCGACGCCAGGCCGTCCGTCAGTTCCTTGACGGCGGAATCGACGCGCGCCGCCAACGCCGCGGGTCCCTCGGCCGCGGCCTCCTCGCCGCCGTGCCGGATGCGGACGTTGATTTCGTCGTCGATACCGGCGCCGATCCACTGCACCCGGCCGTAGTGCTCGAGGAGGGAGATGGTCTGCTCCTGCGGCGCCGGCCCGGTCAGGGTCTGCGGGACGGCCAGGATCTGGTAGGCCAGGTGACCGGCGAGACCGCCCACGCTGAACTCCGGCAACGCGCTGGGCCTGCTCCAGGCGGCGGCGACCGCCGGCTCGCGCAGCAGGTCCGCGGCCGAGCGGGCCGTGGACAGGAAATCGTCTCTGGTGCCGGTCATCCCCGCACTCTCCTCGTGAGTCTCGCCTGCGCCGGCCCCCGGCCTCGGTTCCCGTGTTCGTGCCGCGCAGGTGAAAGGGGTGCGGCCAAGGTTAGCCCAAAACCCGCCATCAGTGGATCACAGGGTGCTTTCCGCTGGCTAGATGGGTGTTCGGCTCTGGCGGGGCCGGGGTTTCCGTGGGGCTCGGGGTTGCCGATAGCGTTCGGCGGATCATGTTGGCGTAGCGGGTTGGTCGGAGTGGCTGGTGGCGTCGATCGAGCGGACGGCGTATCCGCGGTTTAAGCGGTTTATGTCGGTGCGTGAGCTGCACGTGTTCTACACGCTGCAGCCGGATGAGATCGTGTGGGCGCGTGAGGTCGCGGGGTCGGATGAGCATCGTTTGCTGGCCGCGCTGGTGTTCACCGCGCAGGCCAAGGCCCGTGACGACACTGCGGAGATGTTCTGCGGCGGGTGGCCACGCTGACCAAGCGGTCCCGTAACGAGCTGGAGGCGTTGAAGCGTGCTCTCGCCCTACCTGACCGCCCGCATCCAGCGCTTCGGCGTCTACACCACCGACGAGGTCGCCCTGACCCCCGAGCCATTCGACGCCCGCCTGGCCCTCGACCTGGCCGCCGCATCCTGACGCCCGCCCCGCCCAGCCCTCGATGACCCCTCCGCGCCGGTTCCCCCAGCCGCCAAATACTCGGATGTGTGCGCCCCGACCCGCTGGTGTTGCGCTGGCGTCCCGCTGCGGCGCTACTCGCGCGGGTCGCCGACATGCTTCCGGTTGTCGTGCGATCGTGCCGGCGTGGCTGGTACCGGGGCGCCGCGGTCCGGCCTCCCCGCCTCAGCCCTGCCGGGGGCGGAACCGCGGGCCGGTTGACCGACGCCAGGAACCGCCATTAAGGTGACCCGTGACCAGATACGCAATATGGTCATCAGTCAAGGCGGTGGTGATGTCCGGCACCAGGCATGAGCAGCGGGCCCAGCTGATCCTGGACGCGGCAGCTGGGCTGGTGCTGCGTTGGGGCGACACAAGAGTCACCATCGCGGAGGTCGCCACGCACGCCGGCAGCGGCAAGGGCACGGTGTACCTGCATTTCCACACACGTGCCTGGTTGTTCATGTGCGTGTTGATGCGCGAGTCGCTGGAGCTGGTCGATGAGCTGGTCGTGGCGATTCGGCGGGATCCGGCGGCGCTGCTGCCCTCCGAGCAGGCCCGGCTGACCTACCTCGGGGTGCTACGTCGTCCGTTGTTGCAGGCGATGTTCCGCCGTGACGTCGACCTGCTGGGCGATCTGGCGCACGAGGAGGCCGTCGAACCGCTGCGCGCTCTGAAGATCGACCTCGCCGGTGAGCTGTTCGCACTGTTGCGCGAGCACGGTCTGATGCGCACTGACCTGGACATTGACACCCAGCGCTACGTCCTCAGCGCGGTCCAGACCGGGTTCTACCTGTCCGAGCCGGTCACGGCGGTGACGGCCCCGCCGGAGCTCGCCGCGGCCGCGCTGAGCCACACCATCTGTCACGCGGTGCAGACGCCGGGATCACCCGATCCCGACGCACTCGCGGCGCTGGCGCCCAAGGTGATCGCGATGTACGAGCAGTTCCGGGGCAGGCTGGCGGTGGCGTCGAGGGGCAAGGCGCCCGATGGGGGCAAGCAGACATGACCAGCACCCGAGCAACCTTCGAGGAACGTGCGCAATATCCGCCAGAGATGAGCAGGTCATGTCCTACGTAACACGCTTCGACCAGGTCGGCCGCGACGACGTTGACGTCGCCGGCGGGAAGGGCGCCAACCTCGGCGAGCTGGCCCGGGCCGGGCTGCCCGTACCACCCGGGTTCGTGCTCACCACCGCCGCGTACCGGGAGTTCGTGCGGACCTCCGAAATCGGCGCGGAGATCTTCACACTCGCCGCCGAGCACGCCGACGCCGGGCCGGACGCCTACGACGAACCGTCGGCCTGCATCCGCGGGCTGTTCACCGCAGCCGCGGTGCCCGGGGACATGGCCGCCGAGATCACGCGAGCGTGGCAGGCGCTCGGCGGCGGGCCGGTCGCGGTGCGCTCCTCGGCCACCGCGGAGGACCTCGAAGGGGCCAGCTTCGCCGGCCAACAGGACACCTACCTCAACGTGCGCGGCGCCCCGGCGCTGCTCGCGGCCGTGCGCGACTGCTGGGCGTCGCTGTGGACGGCGCGGGCGATGGCCTACCGCGCCCGCCACGGCATCGACCCGGCCGCGGTCAGCCTCGCGGTCGTCGTGCAGGAGATGGTCGAGGCCGACGCGTCCGGGGTGATGTTCACGGCCAACCCGACGAACGGGCACCGCGACGAGGTCGTCGTCAGCGCCGCGTGGGGGTTGGGCGAGTCGGTGGTCGGCGGGTCGGTCACCACCGACGACCTCGTGGTGGACAAGGCCACGGGGCGGGTGCGCTCACGCACCACCGCAGCCAAGACCGTCATGACCGTCTACACCGACACCGGCACGGCGGAGCAGCCGGTACCCGCCGAGCAGCGGACCCAGCCGGTACTCGACGACCAGGCCGCCGCCGTTCTGGCGGAGCTGGGCGTCCGGATCGAGCAGCATTACACGACGCCGCTGGACATCGAGTGGGCGCGGGCGAACGGGGAGTTCTTCGTCGTGCAGGCACGGCCGATCACCGCCCTGCCCGAGCCCGAGGCGCAGCCGCCCACCGACTGGACGGTGCCTGTGGCGAAGGACGCCTACTTCCGCGCCAGCATCGTCGAGCAGCTGCCCGACCCGCTCTCGCCGCTGTTCGCCGACCTGATCGACCCCTCGGTCGCCCGGTCACTGGGCGCGTTGGGGCGCGAGCTCCTCGGCCGCGACGTGCTGCGCGAGGGGGAGGTGGGCCTGCCGACCATCAATGGCTACGCCTACTATCGCTACAGCCGCGCCGCATTCTGGCGCATGCTCTCCAGCCCGGCGGCGCTGAAACTGCTCACCTCGGGCGGCGGGTTGGTGGGTGGGCAGGCGCGCTGGCGCAACCAC
The DNA here is from genome assembly GCA_050699835.1 of Pseudonocardiaceae bacterium. Lineage (GTDB taxonomy): Bacteria > Actinomycetota > Actinomycetes > Mycobacteriales > Pseudonocardiaceae. Next base: position 14,750 of record JBOHFW010000270.1, read on the forward strand.
TCCCGCCCCCGCTACGCCCGAATCGTGCGGGACTGGACCGGCCGGCCGCTGGGCGGGCTGTCCGATCAGGAGCTGCTCGACGGGGTCATCGAGCTGCTGGACGCGGGCACCGAGTACTACACCGCGGTGCAGGCGATCATCCCGATCGCCGCGTCCAGCGAGGTGATCTTCACACAGTTCTACGAGCGGCTGGTGCGCCGCGCCGGCGACCCGCCCGCGGCGACGTTCCTGCTCGGCTTCGACAGCGCCCCGATCCTGGCCGAGAAGTCGCTGTATGACCTCGCGACATGGACGCGCACCCACGACGACCTCACCGCGGCGCTGCTCGCGACCCCTTCGGCTCGGGCGGGCGAGCTTCTGCACGGCGAACTCTCGCCCGAGTGGGACCAGTGGCGCGCCCGGTTCCAGGCACACCTGGACCGCTTCGGGCACACCACCTACAACCTCGACTTCCGCAACCCGACACCGGCCGACGACCCGGCGCCGCTGTTCGACGCGCTGCGCTTCTACCTCGACGGCTCCGCCGACCGCACGAGCGGCACTGACCCGCACGAGCGGCAGGCCCGCTCCGCCGCCCACCGCGACGAGCAGACCGCCGCGGTGCTCGCGCGGCTGGATCCGGCCCGCCGCGTCGTGTTCGCCCGGCTCCTGCGCTGGGCGCAGGGCAGCGCGCCCGTCCGCGAGGACGCACTGGCCGACATCGGCCTGGCCTGGCCGCAGATGCGCCACATGCTGACCGAGCTGGGACGCCGACTCACCGCGACCGGGACGATCGACCGGCCCGAGGACGTGTACTGGCTACACCCCGACGAGGTGCTCGGCCGTACTGCGATACCAGAAGGGGCGCTGGGGCAGCGTCAGGCGCTGTGGCGCGGGCAGCGCCGCGTCACCCCGCCCCAGATTCTGCCCAAGGGCACCATGCTCGACCGCCTGGAGGCGCTCATGCCCGCAGTGTCGCAGCAGCAGACCGGGAACGTCCTGCGCGGCACCGGCGCCAGCGCCGGACAGGTCACCGCAGCGGCCCGCGTCCTGACCGGCCCGGCGGACTTCGGCCGGATGCGCCCCGGCGATGTGCTCGTGGCCAGCATCACCACCCCCGCATGGACATCGCTGTTCACGATGGCCTCCGCGGTCGTCACCGACATCGGCGGCCCGTTGAGCCACAGCTCCATCGTGGCCCGGGAGTACGGCATCCCCGCCGTGCTGGGCACCGGCGTGGCCACCCGCCGGATCACCGACGGCGCCCGCGTCCTCGTCAACGGCGACGCCGGCACCGTCACGCTGCTCGACGAGGCCGCGGACCCACCGGCCACACCGCCAGAGCCCAGCAGCCGTCGGCGCCCGGGGCCACGGGTGCTCGGCACGTCCCTCGCCGGCGCGTTGGCCTTGGGGGTCGCCGCCTGGCGGAAGCGACGTCGCCCAGGCTGATCCCGGCGGGCAAGCCCCTGCCGAACACGGGCGGGCAAGGTCGCCGCGAAGTACCGCACCGCCCGCTTCATCCTCGTACCCGCGCTGCACGAGGAACTGGCCGTGCCGGTCCCGGCCGACCGCGGCCCGGGCACGCCGTGGAAGCCCGGCCCGCCGGTCGAGGCGGCCGAGCCGCAGCCGGTCGGTGCCCCGATCCGGATCGGCTACGCCCGATGCTCCACCGCCCAGCAGGATCTACAGATCCAGCTCGACGCCCTCGAACGCGCCCAGTGCAAGCGGATCTTCTCCGAGAAGATCAGCAGCCGGATCAAGGTCCGGCCCGAGTTCGACAAGGCCCTCGCCCTGGCCCACGACATCAAGCAGGCCGCCCCCGACCAGCCGGTCATCCTCACCGTCCACGAGCTCAAGCGTCCGGCCCGCAACGCCGCCGAGCTGATGGCGATGGCCGCAACGCTTCCGGGAGAAGAAGATTAGTAAGCTTGCCAGTATGCTTGGTGGTATGACGAGGATTACGGTCACGATGGATGATCGGCTCGCGGCGGCGGTTCGAGCCACTGCGGGCCATAACGTATCGGGCTGGCTGGCCGACCTGGTTCGCCACAAGCTTCTTGAGCAAGCCGTCGCTGCAGAGATTGCCTGCGACCAGCAGCATCCCGACTACCTGGTCTGGCACGATGAGCGGCTAGAGGAGATCGAGGAGGCACACGTTTGAGGCGCGGACAGGTCTGGCGCTACCAGGGAATCTCCCGGTCCCGACCAGTGCTGGTCGTCAGCTGCGATGAACTCAACGACGCCGAGCAGCCGATCATCGTTGACGTGACCTCGTTTAGTCCCCAGGGGGCAGCCTCCCTTCTCAGCGCGCAGATCGGTGACGAGCTCGGCGGCTACGCGCGATGCCGCATGATCAGCTTCGCTGACTCCAAGCGGTTCACCGAGCTACTAGGCACCGTTCCGGAATCAACGATGGAACAGATCGACATGGCACTGCGCGCCACGCTCAACTTGTAAGGCCGAAGCCATCGACTGCCAACCAGCTCATCTATGAGCAGGTCGAGGCCGCGACTGGGCTGGTGTGGCTCTATCCCGGCAACAGCACTCGGGGTTCTCCCGGCTCGCGGGTACAGGTCGGCGAGGGCTGGTAATGCCACCCCGCAGCGCACACCTTGATTGCAGCCGGGATCGACACCCACAAAGCCGCCCATCGCACGTGCGTCATCCCGACGTACTGATGGGCCTCGTGCGCGCAGAGCAGGTGCACCGCGCCCTCCGGTGACGGGTGCCCGACCGGACCATTCGCTGGTATCTCAGCTGGACCGCTCACCGGGTATCCCCACCACGCTGGCACTGCGGGCGCACTTGGTCTGGATCCGGCGGGCTCCCCCTGAGCGCGAGACCGCCGGTGACCAGCTGCCCCGGTGGCGGGCCCTCCACCCGCCACGTGGGCCGAGGGGTGAACAGCGCACCGCAGCGCGCCAGCACCGTGCCATCGTCACGCATCAGCCCACAGTGGGTGTCGTGATCGCCCAACGATCGCAGGTACCAGGTCAGCTTTTTGCCAGCAGATGTGGTGGTTTTGCGCATGATCGGCAACCGTCGCCGATCCACCATCGCGGGTTGTCCCGCTGACGGGACCGTCACCCGGCGGGCGGCGCGGGCAAACCGGCCCGGGAGGCCATGCCCCGCAGCTCCTCGCCTACCGCGTCGCGGCGAGAGCGGGACAGCAGCCCGCCGAGTACCTCACGGATGATCGGATTCCGCTGGATGCGGTGGGGAGAGATCAGCTCGGCGCGGCGCAGAGCCCGCACGGCGTCCTCATGGCGTCCCCGTAGCCGAGCCAGCGCTTGGCCATAGTCGGCCCAGTAGGCGACCTGGCGTGAACGGTTGCCATGCGCTTGCGGGTTCATGCCCTCAGCGATACTCACCACCTGTTCATGGTCGCCGACTTCCAGCAGTCCGGATATGCGGTAGAGGTCGACGTTGATCGGCCCGAAGCCCAGCCCGTAGGCGTTGCCCTCCCCCGTGCGCTCCGCCAACTCCCTGGCATAGTCCAGCGGCGCACCCACGTCACCGCTGCGCCGGTCCGCTGCGGCGACATGCGAGCGGCGCAGCGCGAGGAACCCAGCGAGCTGCATTGTCTCCGGGGTGTTCGTCGGCACAGCCACGGCGTCGAGTACGGCCTGCGCGATGTCGAACGTCCCCTTGGCCAGTGCCACCCGCGCGCCAGCGGCAGCAACCAGGCCCATCGAGGCCGTAGTACCGCGTTCCTGCGCGGCGTGTCGGGCGAGCATGACCGCCTGTGAGCGCAGGTCAGGTGAGGCACCCGAGAGGCTCAGCCACGGCACGGTAATTTGGGTGTGCAGCCATACCGACAGACCAAGCAGTTCAGCCACGTCGCGGCCAGCGGCGAGGCTGGCATGGAGGTCGCGGATCAAACAGGGCAGGGCGGCACCGACTTCTCGTTCCTGATCGCAACGGCACAGCGCGTCCACCGTCGTCCGCACCCTCGCTCGCAGTGCCTGGACGGGTAGCACTCGCCCTTCTGGCAGATCGTGAATGACCGCCGACAACGCAAGATCAACCGCTTGCACAGTGCTGTCGGTTTGCCCGTTGGCCGGTGCTGGCACTGGCAGCCTCATCAGCTCGCTTGGGGCGATCTGTAGCGCGTTGGCCAAGGCGACGATGTCCGAGAGGCTGTCCAGCGCGACTTCTCCGCGCTCGATCCGGTCCAGCTTCGACTTACTCATCCCCGCAAGACCGGCGACCACTCGCAGCGACTTGCCCCGGCTGTAGCGGATCCGCCGCAGCCGTTGGCCGATCGTCCGCGCGTCGCCAACATCCACCGAGCACCACTCCCATCGCTGAGGTGTACGGCGTCAAGGCTACTGCCGGGCGCTGAAGTCCGCCGCGTGGGTAATCACCGCCGCGATCGCCTCAACAGTGGTGTGCGTCGAAGCCGCACCACCAAATCAGCCGTACCGAAAGCTGCACTAAAGGACCGCATGACCCCACCGACACGGGGAGCGACCTGGGAAACTCAAGACGCTCGTGGGATCACCGCAAGTCAGCAACTACTTTCCACAAAGTGCCTGATTCAGAAGTCGCTTATGGCCAGTCAGATTCCTGGGGGCTTGCTCGCTCTGGTGTCGCCGAGTTCGACAAGAGAGCTGTTGGCTGGTCCTTCGACAGCCCTGATGTCGAACTGGGCGACACCAGAGCGGCCGAGGTCGTTTCAAGATCGCACAAGTTGGGGATCTTGGGTTGTAAAATGTTCCACTTGGCCGGTCAGTCCGCTGCTCCACAACATGAACACCCAGACCCGCCAACTGCCACTCGACCAGTTCTAAAGATGTTCAAAATTACAAAAAATCACGAACCCACACTCGGAAAGTGGCGGTCGCACCAACCTACAAAACGACGATCAGCAGTTCACTGTGGTTGAGAGCATGCGCTCCCGGGAGTGGCCAACGTAGTGGCCGCAGTGATCAGGAGCGTTCGATCTCCCTCATCAGCATCCGCAGCGTGAGAGAGTGCTTCTGCGCCGGGAGTGCGTCGAGAGCTGCGCGTGCATAGGCTGTTCCGCCGTCGCGATCTCCGGCGCGGACCAGCATCAGGCCTCGGTGCATCTCCAGATGAGTCCGGAACCGGGGCAGCGACTCGGGCAGGGTTCGGGCTGCCTCATCCTGAGCCTGGAGAGCGAGCTGTTCCTCACCCAATCGCGCGGCCATCAGCGAGATAAACACGTTGAACCGCCACCACGGCACCGCGTAATCGGATTCGGCGTCATCGGACCCGACAGCGTCGAATATTGTCCGTCCTTGGTCAAGGAGCACCATCGCGGCGCGGGACTCACCATAGATTGCCGCGACGTGGGCCTTGCCCATGACGGCGTTGAGCCGACCAAGAGACGGCCGCTCATCCAGCGCGATGGCCTGCTCGGCCAGCTGGTTGGCGGCGTCGGGACACGCTCCCTCGTAGGCCAGCGCGATGGCCGCCCGTCCCCGCACCCAGATGCGGGTCTGCTGGTCGTCGGATCGGTCGGCGAAGGTGGCTGCGTGCCGATACCAGCGCAGCGCCTTGGCGCCGTCGCTACCGGGAAATGTCTTCCCATACAGGGTTGCTAGCTTCGCGCCGACAGCCCAGAGACGGGGCGTGCCGAGTTGCTGCTGCAGCATGACGAGGTCGGCGGCGAGACGCTTCTGGATCTCACCGGCACCAGAGGTCATGTAATCCCGGCCATAGATCACGACTGCTTCGCCCCAGTCATCCTCAGTGGGATACCGACTATCGAGCGCGGCGGTGAAGCCGTGCTCAATCAGATCGGAGACCCACCACTGGCGCGATGCTTGCACTGACAGCGCTGGTGAGAAAGTGGCGACGATCCACGCCAGCCTGCTCCAGGATCTCGAGGGGGACTTGCAGCACCGTGGCGAGGTGGCGCAGCCACCATGCGCCGGGGACGCGCTTGCCGGTCTCCCAGCGCGAGATGTTCTCCCGGGTCACGGTCGCGTGGTTAGCGACCTCGCACAATGCGCTGGCCAGCCGGGACTGTGACCAACCCAGCGATTCCCGCAGTTTCCGGATAGCAGCACCGAGCGCGACTGCCTGAGTGTGTGACCCGTTCCTGTCACCGACAGGCATAGGGCGCCTACCTCCCTGACGTGCTGGCCAGCCCACAGTAGGCACCGTCGTCGGTCTATTGGTAGATCCGATCGGCGGCAGGCTGGACACCGCGCCACGCCTCATCTGGTGCAGTGTGTTCTGTCGCGAGGCCGCCACCAATGGTGGTCCGTTTGCGCTGCTGATTATTGCGCGGCGTCACGGGTGGGTGATGAGTGTGCGGGCGTGTCGGTGCAGGGGTGCGGCGATATCGAGATGCTCGCCGTCCTCGACGAGACACAGCAGCTTGAGGTGGTCCAGCTGGGCACCCAGCCAGGCACGTTCGGCGTGGCGATGGTCATCGTCAGTGTCTCCGGGTGAGGAGCGGCCGGTCCCGGATCAGGGTAGCTGTGCGTTGTTAGGCTCGGCAGTATGCTGATCGACCGGCTTGAGGTTACGGCGCCTGAGGAGGTGTCCGCCTGGCCGTTCTCGGTCCCGGCTATTCGGGATGTCGCCGCGCATGGACTGCGGCTGACCAGCAACTTCGTTGTATTCATCGGCGCTAATGGCTCGGGAAAGTCCACCCTGCTAGTACAGTGTCTCATTATTGATTTTCCACTTGCTGGAGAGCGACTCGTCCACGGGCAACCTTAGCGAGGATTTGCTCGGCAGTAGCAGTCCAGACGAATGGTTTCGGGTTGTCATTGTTAGCTTTCAGGTAATCCTCGATCGCAGCGATGAGGTCGTTGACACTGTGGAACACGCCCCGGCGAATAGCCTTATCGGTCAAGTCACGAAACCACCGTTCGACCAGATTCAGCCACGACGAGGAGGTAGGAGTGAAGTGCAGATGAAACCGCGGGTGTTTGGTCAGCCACTTCTTGACGTTAGCATGCTTGTGGGTACCGTAATTATCGCAGATCATGTGAATCTGTAGCCCCTTGGGTACCTCGCGGTCGATAATACGCAAGAATTTTAAGAACTCGGTGTTGCGATGCCGCGGTAGACAGCGGCCAATCACCGTTCCTGTGAGCACATTCAGCGCAGCGAACAACGTGGTCGTGCCATGACGCTTATAGTCATGGGTCATCGTTCCGGCCCGACCCTTCTTCATCGGAAGCGAGGGCTGGGTGCGGTCCAGTGCCTGGACCTGTGACTTCTCGTCCATGCACAGCACCACAGACTGATCAGGCGGGTTCAGGTACAGACCCACCACATCAACGAGTTTCTCCTCGAAATGTCGATCATTGGAGAGTTTAAAGGTTTTCACCAGATGCGGCTTCAGTCCTCGCGCCGACCAAATCCGCTGCGCCGACGCCGGACTTACCCCGACCTGTTTCGCCATCGACCGGCACGACCAGTGTGTCTGACCCTTCGGCTTCGAGTGCAGCGTCAAATCCACGATCTCGGCGATCTTCTCATCGCTGATCGACGGTTTGCGGCCCCGCCCCTTAGCCACCTCACCGAATCCCACCAGCCCGTCTTTCTCGAACTCGCCACGCCAGGCCAGCACAGTCGGACGAGACACTCCGACCACCTCGCTGATCTCGGAATTCGACACCCCATCGCCAGCTAAGAGCAACACCCGGGCTCGCTGCACGACACGATGCGCTGTGCTCTGCGACCTGGCCAGGATTTCCAAGACTTCTCGTTGCTCATCGGATATCGCCAATGGTGCCGCTGCTCGACTCATAACTCACAGTATAAAGTACTGTAAACTCAATTGCAAGACACTACACTAGAAGCGATCGCAGAGGCGTACGGCATCGACGTGCGCGGCGGACACGGGGCGCGACGGTACGGCAGTTATCTGGAGAAAAGCCCACTCGGCGCGGCACTGCGATTATCCCGGACCGCAGCGGGCCGTCGCTTCACGGGCCGCAACGCCAAGGGCTTCTTCCTGCGCCCTGAGACCGCCTTCGGGATGCTGGCTTACATGACTGAGATGGGTGTCTCGGGCTACGGCGAACAGCCATCATGGGAGGTCAGTAACGGCGAGTCCTATTTGCAAGCGATTGAGGGCCGGTTTACCGAATCGGGTCTTTACCTGCTGGACGAGGCCGAAGGCCCGCTGTCGTTTCAGTCCACCCTGGTCCTGCTTTTCCAGCTTCAGGACCTCGCCGAGCGGGAGGATGCTCAAGTCATCTACTCCACCCATTCCCCGATGGTGGCGGCGATACCCGGAGCGCAGATCCTGGAGCTGACAGCTCGTCAACAGACTGCTGCCAGCGTTGACTGTGCTCCAGGTCAATGACCCCGACCCGCAGGGAGATCGTCCGCTTCACCGCTTCGGCAATATTCGCACGGGTCTTGGCATGGCTACCCCGCCGACCGGTAATCGCCTCGTGCTGATCCGATTCATCGGAGTAATACGACGTGGCCAGGCTCACACCAGGAAGTGAGAACATCTCCCACAGGACTGGTCGGACATGCACCAGGTTGGAAAAGATCTCCACTCGCAGACCACGGTTCACAGCGTGCCGGACCAACGTCATTAGATCCGGGTGGAATGTCGGCTCTCCCCCAATGAACTGCACCGCACTCACACCGAGAGCGACCCCCTCGTCAATTACGCGCAACCAGTCGGCAGCGCCCATCCTCCCGTGGGTGCCGGATGGTCCCGACTCCGCATAGCAGTGCACGCAGCTCAACTGGCACTTACCCGTCACCTCCAGCCACACGAATGAGAGATCACCCATCGCATGCCTCCCCTCCACTCAGGTATCTCCAGTCGGTTCGGCTAACCTTCCAGCTGGCTGCCCACACGAGAAACTACGTCATCCTGACATAGAGCAATGGGTGGCAAGGAAGGATTGGGGGAAGATTGACACTCTCCGCGCACGAGCCCAAGTTGACTGCGGCAGCCTCCGTGAGTCAGGTCGGCCGGGCTGCTAGCGTCGCCGCGCCATGAGCGCTGAAGATCTGTCCGGAGGGTCGAGCGTCACCACGGTGATCACACGGGGGATCGCCACCGGGGCACCCGCCGCGGCCGGTCTGGGCTGTTGATCCAGCGGATGACGTGCTGGTTACTGCCGCGTTGCGGGGTTTTGGTTTGTCCGACCCGATCGGTGCCTGGCCGCTGGCTGAGGGGTTGATGAACCGGAACTGGCGGGTGCGCACCCGAGAGGGTGTGTGGGCGATCAAACAGATTCTGGATATCGATGCTGACTCCGCCCGCCGGCAGCACCGGATCACCCGCGCGCTGGCTGACCGGGGATTGCCGGTCCCACCTCCGCGCATGTCCCCGGATGGGGATACCGTGGTCGAGTTGGCGGGTATTGGGGTGTTCGCGGCGCTGCCCTGGGTCGAGGGGGTGCACCGCGACGGGCGCGACCTCGATCTGCGGGAGTGCCGGTATCTCGGTGGGCTGCTGGCCCGCATCCGCCGGGGCCTGGGCTCTGACGGGGTCGCGGACCTGCTTCCTACGGCGCCTGAGTCCCAGGTGATTACGGTGACCGAGGCAGCGAAAGCCAAGGGGAAGATTGACCACTATCTGGGGTTGATCGACGCTCGCGCCGAACCTGATGAGTTCGATCACCTGGTGCGTCGGCGCTTGGTGGAGCGGCGGGACCTGTTGGAACGAGTGGCCTATCTGCGGCCGGATGACACGCGTCCGGTGGCGCCGATCGGGTGGGTGCACGGCGATTTTCACGACCTCAACTTGCTTTGGTCGACCAGTCAGCCCAGCCGGGTGAGCGCGGTGCTGGATTGGGATCGGCTGCGTTGTGCTCCGCTGGCCGCTGAGGTGGTCCGAACCGCGACTCTGATCTTCGGCTACGATCTCAGCCCCGAGTTGCGGGCACTGGATCTGGACCGGTGGTTGCCCGACGGTCTCACCAATCCGGGTGACCAGAGCGAGGACGTCCTCGCGGGAACGGCCAGGCCGAATGCCCTCGGTGAGGAACCGGGCACCCCGCCGCAGTCCGTCCCGCCACGCCATCTCGCGATCATCCCGAGTGGGCTGCTCGGTGACGGTCAGCGAGTAGACCTGCCCGTCCTCGACGAACTCCCGCCACATCCGTATCGCCCACACCAGCCCGCCATCCAAGCTGCGGCCGGCGAAGAACGTGAAGAACGCGCCGATCATCTTGTTATTCAAGAACGAGACGGAACAGGGACCTGCGGGTCCAACGAAAAATTACTTAATTTAAATACGAGCCCTAATCCAAACGGCTTCCGCACGGAACCGGCCCTATGCAAGACACGCGCTTTATGCTACGCTTTGCTGCTCCGGGGCA
>JBOHFW010000271.1:0-3622 GCA_050699835.1 Pseudonocardiaceae bacterium
GTGTCCCGGACCGCCACCAAGGCGTGGGATGACAGCTTCGTCTCGATGTCGGCCCAGGCGGCCTTCTGGATGACGTTGTCTCTGCCGCCGCTGCTGCTGGGGCTGCTGGGCAGCCTCGGATTCGTCACCAACTGGATCGGCCCGGACACGGTCGCGGCAGCGCAGCGGGAGATCGTGCGTTTGGCCAGCGGGGTGTTCAACGCCGATGTGGTCAACCAGATCATCCATCCGACGGTGTCCGACATCCTCACCCAGGGGAACAGTTCGATCGTCTCGGTCGGGTTCGTGATCTCTTTGTGGGCTGGTTCCTCAGCGCTGGCATCTCTGGTGGACTCGATCACCGCTGCCTACCATCAGTACACCGTTCGTCACCCGGTGTGGCAACGGATCTTCGGCTTGCTGCTCTACGCGGTGGCGATGATCGGAGCGGTGTTCGTGCTTCCGCTGACCGCACTGGGCCCGGATCTGATACCCGAGCTGCTGCCGCAGGCAGTGCGGCCCACCGTGGCCCAGCTGGTCGCCGTCTTCTACTACCCGGGGCTCGGTGTCCTGCTGATGATCGGCCTGGCCACGCTGTACAAGGTGGTGTTGCCGAACAAGCTGCCCTGGCACCGTGGACTGCCCGGTGCCCTGCTGGCGATGGTGGTATTCCTGGTCACCAGCACCCTGCTGCGGCTGTACATCTCGTCGGTTTCCGGCACCGGATACACCTACGGTGCGCTCGCTGCCCCGATTGCGTATCTGTTGTTCTGCTTCTTCATCGCGATGGCGATCGTGCTCGGCGCCGAGTTCAACAGCGCCATCGAGGAGATCTGGCCCGCTCACCTCACCCGGCGGGATCGTCGGCGCAGGCGGCGGCGGACGATGGCTCGCCTCGCGGCCCGCGCCCGTCCCGGCAACGACTCAGCCGTCAACGAACCGGCTCAGCCCCCACCCGACCCCAACCGGCCCGGCGGCCAGGACGGGGCCACCCGTCAGCGAACCGCTTGAACCAGATCGGCGAACTCTGATGAGGAGGTGCATAGCCTGTGTCCTTTGACATAGCGAGTTACAGCGCCAATGCCCATCGGGTGGTGGACGACGACATCAACTACCCCGACTTTGCACGTGACCCGCTACCCGAGGATGCTCTGCGGGCTTTGCACTATATGTCCGACATCGAAAGCCATACGATCTGCTACCTGCGGGATTTGCTGGTCACCCCCTCCCACCGAGATCCAGAGATCACGACATTCCTCACCATGTGGGCCTACGAGGAGTTCTGGCATGGCGCGGTGCTGGACAAGGTGCTGGCAGCGCACGGCAGGGCGGCGGGCCCCGACCGGATCCGCCGCGTCCGGGCCAGGCAGGGCTGGAATGACCGGTTTCTGCCGATTTACCAGGCGCTGGCGGCCAACCTCGTCGGGGAAGACTTCGTTGCGGTGCACATGACCTTCGGCGCGATCAACGAATGGTCCGCCTATGCCGCCTACGGGCGGTTGCTGGCTCAGACCAATCATCCTGAGCTGACCAAGGTGGTGAGCCGCATTCAGCGCCAGGAGACTCGGCATGCGGCGTTCTACGCCAGCCAAGCGCGCGAGCGGCTGGCACGCTCGCGGGCGGCTCGGGTGCTGACCCGGTTGGTGCTCCGGGCATTGTGGACGCCAGTTGGGTCGGGAGTCATGCCAGCGGCGGAGACGGCGTTCTTGCTGCGTTATCTGATGGGCGGCACCGAGGGTGCCCGGATGATCCGGCAGATCGACGAGAAGATCGAACGGCTGCCGGGATTGGCCGGCCTACACCTGGTCCGCCGGGCCACCGCGCGCTACGGGGTGGGGCCAGACGCCGGTGGCCGCAGCACAGCGTCACCCCCGCGAGCCGGTTTCCTGCCGTGGTCACTGCGGCACTCACCCTCGCTCAGCCGCTGAGTGATCCGGAGTGGTAACGCACGAGATCACCTTTCCCATCGACACCCGCTTCGGCGACCCGAGCCAACAGACCCGCCCGGGCACGAGCCGAGACGCCGTCCAGGGCCGCTTGGTCGAGCTCCACCCGGAAACCCTCGCGGCCCAGCAGCCGAACCCGCAGATCACATACCGGCACCCGGTACTCGGCCAGGTAACCGCGGGCAGCCAGCTCTGCCCGCTCGACCAAGGCCAGCGCGTCGGCGGTCACCGGCACCCCGACCGCGATTCGGGAGGCCAAGCATGGGCTGCTCGGTTTGTCCCGCACCGTCAGATTCCAGTGCGCCGCGAGCAAGCGTACGACCTGCTTGGTGGCACCGACCTCGGCGAGCGGCTCGCACACCCCCAGCTGCGCCGCAGCGCGCAGTCCTGGACGGTGCGCAGCACGGCGGTCATCAACGTGCGTGCCGGTAGCGACGTGGGGGAAGCCGCGACGCTGCGCGAGACTGCGCACCTCGGCGAGCACCGTCCGCTTGCAGAAGTAGCAGCGATCACCGGCATTGGCTCGGTAGCCCGGGTCGGTGTGCTCATCGGTGCGCAATTCCACCAGTTCCGCCCCGATCTGACCGGCGACGCGGCGGGCGGTGGTGAGCTCGGCGCGGGCCAGGCTGGGCGAGTCGGCGATGGCGGCGAGCACAGCATCGGCGCCGAGCGCCCGGATGGCGCCGGCCAGCACCACGGCAGAGTCGACACCGCCCGAGAAGGCCACCACCAGACCGTCCAACTGTGCCAGCCGGTCCAGCAGAGCTGTCTCAGCAGATCGGGCGCTGAGGAAATCCGCGGTGCGCATGGTCGACGATCCTTGCATGTCCGCCGCTGTAGCGGGGCACGTGAGATAGTCGACGCCGTGGTCGACGCAGCCCCGGGTCCAGGGCAGGACCCCAGTGCCGCATGCGGAACTGGGGTGCGGATCGGGGAGGTAGCCGGCATCGCCCACCTGGATCTGGACCGCAGGCGACGCACCGCCGTGCCAGAGGTGATCTTCGGCGAAGGCAAGACAACCGAGCAGACGCTACGGCTGTTAGCCGCCGCGCGGCACGGCGAACCCGGCTTCCCCGCACTGGCCACCCGGTGCCCCGACGGGGTGCTGTCCCGGGCGAGCGACGCCTTCCCCACCGAGCCGGTCGCGGTCGACCCGCTCGGTCGCACCGTGACCGTCGGCGCACTGCCCCAGGCTCGCGGGTTCGTCGCGGTGGTCACCGCAGGCACCTCGGACCTGCCGGTGGCGCACGAGGCGATCGCCACCCTGCGGGCGCTGGGCGCCGGGCACCGGTTGATCGCCGACGTCGGGGTCGCGGGGCTACACAGGCTGTTTGCACACCTCGACGAGCTGTCCACGGCCGATTGCGTGATCGCCATCGCCGGGATGGAAGGCACCCTGCCTGGGGTGGTGACCGGGTTGATCCGAGCACCAGTCGTCGGTGTGCCCACCAGCGTGGGCTACGGGGTGAGCGCGGGTGGGCACGTCGCCGCGGCAACCATGCTCGCCTCCTGCGCACCGGGCCTGTCCGTGGTCAACATCGACAACGGATTCGGCGCGGCGGCGCACGCCGTCAAGATCGTCGAAAGGGTGCACGGTGGCTGAGCCGAGGGCGGCGTATCTGGACTGCACCGCAGGCGTCGCCGGCGACATGCTGTTGGGCGCGTTGCTTGACGCAGGCGCTGACCTTGCTGTGGTG
>JBOHFW010000272.1:0-19906 GCA_050699835.1 Pseudonocardiaceae bacterium
GGCAAGGGCCTGCAAAGCCCTGTACGCGGGTTCGATTCCCGCCTCCGCCTCGGGCGATTAGCTCAGTGGGAGAGCGCTACCTTGACACGGTAGAGGTCACTGGTTCAATCCCAGTATCGCCCACCAGAGAAACACCAAGTGAGAAGGGGTTTCCGGTCTTCCCGGAAGCCCCTTTTTCGATCTACGGAAGATCCAAAGAGCCAAACCAAGAGCCAAACTCTAGCGATGCTGGAGGACGACGCCCATCACGTCCGCGGCGAACCGCCGACGCATGAGCGATGGAGACCGGCCTGGGGACCACCACACACCCCAGGAGGAAAGCCATGCCCCGACTGGCGCCAGCTACGCGCCTGGCAGTTGTGCGACTGACCCTGCCCGAAAGGAGCACAGTGGGCGATGGTCGCCGCCAGGATCGAGAAGCGGCATATTGGACATCATCCAAGATCAGATATGTCAATTGGGGATCTGATCTTGGTCAGATCCCCACATAAGCCATACCTCCGTAAGGTGGAACGAGCGCTGGAACGCACGCCGATGCCATCGGATGACAAGCTGGACGCACAACCGAGGAGCAGCGCGCAGGAACCGCATCCCGGTTCCGGGTGAACTGCGCGGTCGCTGCGCCCGGACTGCGCAAGCTCCGGATCTCGAAGGTCACGCCACCCCATAGGAGCCAGTGTTCCGGTGACCGCCTCACTAGTCCAAGCTGAGCTGAATAGAACACTTGTGGCCAGGGAGGCGAGCAGGGCAGCGCTGGGGGTACGGCCAACTCCTTGAACCCGAGTGTTCATCACGACTGTGTCGTGCCAGGTGGTGTGCGACGATGCGGAGATGAAGGGGACGTTGAAATATTTTCCAGCTTTCGGCGAGAGTGGGGTGATATCAGACGGTGTCGGACTGCGCATCAAGCGTAGTGGGATAGTGGCCTAGGCGTTGTAAGCGAAATGTTACTTTGAGGGAGTCGTTAAAACCTCTGATACGTACTGCGGTCTGGCTCTGGGGGATTCTGACACCGAGACTGAACTCTTCAGCTGGTCCGCTGGCCGCCGCAGCACCGCCTGCACCTCCACCGGTGACCGCCGACAGCAGGATGGTCACGGCCGCCCCTGCGAGGGCTCCGCTCCTTTTCTTGCCGTGTCTCGGCCGGACTCGACCCTGTTTATCCGTATAGAAACCCTCTGGCTCCTCCGCCACCCGCTCTCCCTCCACGTGATCGCGTGGGAGTAATGGGATCCAGGCGTCGATCCGTCGCGCAAGTGAATAACGCTATTCGCGCGTCCTCGGACACCCGCGCGGTGACCGGCCCCCCGCACCACCACGGTGAACTGGCCTCTCGTTCCACAGCGATCGCTAACGACCCCGCGGCGACGTTGACCGGACCGAAGTGCCATGCCAAGGTGTTGCGTTCCCCGGTTGCGCGGGCGAGGTCTGCTGCGTCGGATAGGTGTGTCTCGGCGTCACCGTGGCGCTTGTCGCGGCCGGGGAGTTGCGCGGCGAGCAAATGGGTCATTCCGAGCGCCTCAGCCGCGCGGACGTCTTCCCCGGTGGACTTGGGGCCACGACGCAGGCCTCGACGAGCGCCGTCAGCGCTATCCTGCGAACCGCCGGGGTCCCGGTCACGGCGTGTATATGTAGCTCGGTCAGCAACGCGCCGAGGCCTCTGCCGACCAGCGCATAGGCATATCGAGCCTGATCGCAGTGCTCATTGGCCTGTGCCAGCCCGTGTGCTGGCCTCCAGCGGTTCCGGCGTGAATGGCGCCCGGCTGAGAGAGGCGATCGACATCTGGCGGGAAACGGGCTGTTGCCTGAGGGACGCCGCGACCAGGGTCGTGGCTGCTCGCATCGGCGCGCGTATTCCCCATCGTGACGCCTACCTCGCGGATCGGATGCTTCGGGAGCACGGCGTCGACGTGGAGTCGCGACGGGTCGCCGGACCGCTCGGGGCGTTGGTCCGTTCCGCGCCTTTGGTATCCATCCAGACGCTTGGTGTGTTCCGGGTGATCCGCGACAGTCTCGTGTCATTCGGGCATGACCGTGGCGAGCCGGTCAGCGACGAACCGGCCGATCTCCAGCGCGCCGGTGGCGGCCGGTGAGGGTGCGTTGAGCACGTGGACCTGCCGCGGCACGGCCTGCACCACGAAGTCATCCAGCAGTGTTCCGTCGGCGCTCACCGCCAGAGCTCGCACCCCAGCCGGAGCACGCACCAGATCAGTCGCGGTGATGCCCGGCACCAGGCGGCATACCGCCGCGGCGTAAGCGCCTCGGGACAGCGAGCGAGCCAGCTCAGCGACACCGGTACGGACGTGCCGCCGAGCCAGCCGCCAGAATCCCGGATAGCCGAGCATCTCGACGAGATCCCGGGCGCAAACGTCCCACCACCGGTACCCCTCCCGCCCCAACGCAAGCACCGCGTTGGGACCGGCGTGCACCCGCCCGTCAATGCCGCGGGTGAGATGCACCCCCAGCCACGGCAACGCCGGATCCGGCACGGGGTAGATCAGTCCTCGAATCCGAGCGGCTGCCTGCGGGCCAAGCTCGAAATACTCACCGCGGAACGGCACGATCCGTACCCTGGGCGCCAGGCCGGCCAGCCGAGCGACCCGGTCACTGTGCAGGCCGGCGCAGTTGACCAGCGCATCAGTCCGCAGATCCCCGGTGCGGGTCTGTACCCGCACTCCCGCGCCATCGGCATGCACACCGAGCACCTCGGTGCCCAATCGCAGCTCAGCGCCGCCCTGGGCCAGCTCCCCGGCCAGCGCGCGGCATACCGCGGCGTAATCGACGATCCCGGTGCTCTCCACCCGCAACGCCGCGATGCAGCGGATCCCGGGCTCGTACTCCCGCGCCTGGGCCACCTCCAGCCGGCGCACGGGCACCCCATTGGCGACACCCCGGCGCTCGAGCTCGGCCAGCACAGCCAGTTCCCCGCCGTGCACGGCCACCACCAGTTTGCCGCCGATCTGCACCGGCAAACCACGCTCGCGCGCGAACGCCGCCATTGACGCCGCGCCCGCCACACACAGCCGAGCCTTGAGCCCACCGGGCCGGTAATACAGCCCGGAGTGAATCACTCCGCTGTTACGGCCGGTCTGATGCACCCCCCACACGGGCTCTTTCTCGAATACCGTGACACCGTGTCCGTCCGCTCGCAGGGCGCGCGCCACCGCCAGCCCGACGATCCCTCCCCCGACAACTCCAACGTGCATCCACATATTAGAGCGTGTCCCGCGGATACCTGAGGTGTCACTAACTCTGCTCTCGAACACGGCTGACATTATCGGCATTTTCGGCTCTCACCTCGACTAAGCTACTGACCTGCTCGGATTAGGCCACTCAGGTGAATTCGAACTGATGAGACCAGCGGGCGACCTGTTGATCACAATTGTTGATCACGAATTTGACAGTTGTTTGATCGTGATTGTTCAACTACACTCTGTGGCTGTGCGCGGATCCCGGGATAGCGACGACTTGGTTCCCTTGCACGAGCCCTTCGAGACGGCGCTACGCGGATTCAACCGAAGACAGGTCTTGGAGCACCTCGAATCACTGGATGGTCGCATCGCGATTGCTGTCGCCGATCGGAACGCCGCCCTGGCACAGGTCGCCGAGCTCAGCAAAGCGTTGGATCATCTGCGGTCACAGAGCGAAGTGCTCGCGCACCTGCGTCGGGAGACCGACAAAGCGACCTCGGAGGTTGAGCGCATCTTGACAGCGCCGATGGCCGAGGCCAGCGCCCGGATCCTCCGTATCTTGCAGCTGGCGGAGGAGGAGGCGGCCGAGCTCAAGAACCGCACCCAAGCAGAGATCGTCGCGAGCAGAGCCCGCGCCGACCAGGACATCGCCGAGCTGAGGGGCCGCGCCGAGGAGCAGATCGCGGGACTGCGAGCGTGCGCCAGCCGCGAGGCCAAGTCGCTGCTCGACCATGCCCGACGGCAGTGTGACCGGCTTGAGTCGGAATCCGCGGCGCGCCGGGAGGCTGCCGAGCAGGAGGCAGCACACGCGATCGCACAACGTGAAGCCGCCGCGAGCGAGCGGATCCGGGATCGCGAGCTGCGCAGCCTGGCCGGATTGCACCTCCTGCTGCGAATGACGGGCGAGCACCTGATGAACCGGGTATGCGTGGTCGAGCGAGACGAATCGGCACTGCGCGAGCTTCGTACTCAAGTCACCAGCGAAGCGAACGCTCTCAAGACGGTGCGCGCCGGGATCACCGCCGCGGTCGTCGCCACGCACCAGCTCTTTGCGGAGGCACTCGAACAAGTCCGCAAGATCCCGGTCGAGGGTGCGCTCACGGAGCAGGGCCCGGGCGAGCAGCCGGAGGTACCGGTCCAGCGCGGAGCCCACGACAGCAGGATTTACCTCCGCAATACCAGCACCGACGATCGGTGGTCGCCTCGCACTCCCCACTGACCGCCACCGACTCCATCAACGCAGCGGGGTTCATTGACGCCGAACAGCGGTGGAGTACGCACAACTACCGCCCGCTGCCAGTGGTGATCTCCTCCGGTGCGGGAGCTTGGGTGACCGACGTCACCGGTCGGCGTTACCTTGATTTCCTCGCCGGATACTCGGCACTGAACTTCGGGCATCGGCATCCCGCCCTGGTGGCCGCCGCGGCGGAGCAGCTGGGCCGGGTGACGCTGACCTCCCGGGCATTCCACCACACCCTGCTCGGCGCGTTCTGCCGCGAACTGGCCGAGTTGACCGGCACCGAGATGGTGCTTCCGATGAACACCGGCGCCGAGGCCGTCGAGTCCGCGATCAAAGTGGCCCGGCTGTGGGCCTACCGGGTCAAGGGTGTCCCCGATGGCACCGCAGAGATCGTGGCGGCCAGCGGGAACTTCCACGGCCGCACCACCACGCTCGTGTCGTTCTCCACCGATGAGACGGCCCGGGCCGGATTCGGCCCGTTCACCCCCGGCTTCGTCGTGGTGCCCTACGGCGACCTCGGCGCGCTCCGCGGTGCGATCACGCCTCGAACGGCCGCGGTGCTCGTTGAACCCATCCAAGGCGAAGCCGGGGTCCTGGTGCCGCCGCCGGGTTACCTGGCCGGAGTCCGCGCTGCCTGCGACGACACCGGCGCGCTGCTGATTGCCGATGAGATTCAATCCGGACTGGCTCGCACCGGAGAGCTCCTCGCGCTGGACCACGACGGGGTCCGGGCCGATCTGTACACCCTGGGCAAGGCGCTGGGCGGCGGGATCCTGCCGGTCTCGGCAGTGGTGGGGCGGCGGGCGGTGCTGGGCGTGCTGCGAGCCGGGGAGCACGGATCGACCTTCGGTGGCAACCCGCTGGCCTGCGCGGTTGGCCGAGCGGTGATCGCCCTGCTGGCGACCGGAGAGTTCCAGTCCAGGTCGCAGGTGCTGGGCGCGCATCTGCACACGCGGCTGCGGACCTTGATCGGGTACGGCGTCGCGCAGATCACCGGCCGCGGGCTGTGGGCCGGTGTGCACATCGCACCCGGCGGCCCGACCGGACGGGTAGCGGCGGAAGCGCTGATGGCCCGCGGTGTGCTGTGCAAGGAGGCCCACACCTCCACGTTGCGGATCGCTCCCCCACTCGTGATCACTCAAACCGACCTGGACATCGGCCTGGACGCCATCATCGACGTACTCGCCCGCTGATCAGGGGCCACCCAACGCGGAACCGGGTGACGGTCGATAGGGATCATGCTCACGGTGGGCTCACCGAGCGGGTGTCAGGATCGCCTCGCCGCCGCCGGAACCTGATGCGAGGAGAGTCTGTGTGCCACCGGATCCTGCGGTGTCTGGGGGTGCCGATGATGCTGCTCGCGCTCCTGGCAGGGGGGTGCACCGCAGGGCCCTCGAACCGGCCCGCAGTGGCGGTGCGGGACGCCAACCTGCCCCCACAACGTTCCCAACTGACCCCGCCCCGCATCCCGTCGCTGCCGCCGGTCGGCACCTTCCACCGCAATTCGCTGCCCTGGCGGGACTGCACTGGCGCCATCAGCACCGCGTTGGGCACGACCAGCGCACGGCGGGTGGAGTGCAGCGACCTTCGGGTCGACACCACGGTGGCCAGACCTGCGTTCGGAAACTCCCTCAGGCTGGATCTCACCAGAATCGGTGATGGCCCAGCCCCGCTGGTGGTGCTCAGCGAGGCGGCTGGGGAGCCTGGAACGGTCCGGGCGGCCCGGCTTGCCCCCCAGCTGCCCCCCGCGCTCCTGGACCGCTTCACGCTGATCGGGCTGGCCAGCCGCGGCACCGGGCCGAGCGAACCGGTGGAATGCATACCGAAGCCCGTGCGGAGCCGGATCGTCGGTATCGACCCTGACCCGATCCGGGCCGGCCAGCTGGACGTGCTGCTCGACATCACCCGGGCCGCGATCCAGACCTGTGTACAGGATCTTGGCGAGGTACTCACCACGATGAACTCCACGGGCACCGCCGACGACCTCGAACAGCTCCGGGTCACCCTGAACGCGCCGGTGCTCAACGTGCTCTCGCACGGTGCGGCGTCTCGGGCGGTCACCGATTTCCTGCGCAGGTATCCCAACTCAGTCGGGCGGGTGGTGCTGGACGGTGCCGTTGATCCCACCCTCGATGATGTGGCCGCAACTGAGGCTGAGCTGGTCGCCGCGGATGCCGGCTACACCGCCTTCGCCGCGGACTGCGTGGCGCGAGGTTGCCCGCTGGGATCCGATCCGCGGGGCGCGCTGATGGCCTTGGCTGAGGCACTGCGCCGGGTCCCGCTGCAGGTCGGCTGGCTGCGCATGACTGCGGGTGTCGCCTACCAGACGGTCCTGGAGACAGTCGGTGACCCGCAGCGCTGGCCACAGCTGTCCCAGGCCCTGGCGGCCGCCCGCGACGGTGACGGAGCAGAGCTGGCCGCGCTCATCGCACCGCAGCTGGGCATCGAGCGCGGACTGCCCGCGCGCTTCGACCCAGCCCTGGCAGTGCACTGCAACGATACCCCGACCCGGGTGCCGCCGGAGCGCGTCGAGCAGCTGGCGCAGCAGTGGCAGCAGCGCTCAGCACTGTTCGGGCCACTGTTCGCGGCGCGGCTGCTGCGGTGCAGCGCGTGGCCGGTGCCCTCGCCGCCACCGGGGCCGCCGCAGGAGCGGGCCCTGCCTCCGGTGCTCGTGGTGGCCACCGCCGGGGACCCGGTTACCCCGGCCGAAGGGGCCAGGCACACGGCCCAGTCGCTGCTGTCGGGAACGCTGGTGATCTGGCAAGGGCAGGCGCACGGTGCGTTACCTCGTAGTCCGTGCGCCATGGATTTGGTCACCCGCTTCCTGATGGACGCCTCGATACCGCGGCAGGGCACACTGTGTCCGCCATGAACCGAGTCCAGAAAGGCGAACCACCGCCATGCCGTTACCCTCGTCGGTCGTTCAGCCGGCGCGTGTGGTGCGCTCGATCGAGCTGTCCATCGGGGGCATGACGTGTGCCGCCTGCGCAGCACGGGTAGAGCGCAAGCTCAACAAGCTGGACGGTGTGCACGCCAGCGTGAACTACGCGACCGAGAAAGCCAGCGTGGAAGCACCCGCCGGGATGCCGGTCGCCAAGCTGATCGCGCAGGTTGAGCACGCCGGCTATCGTGCCGCGCCGATCGAGCTCGAGAGCGCGCCGGAGGAGCCCTCCGAGGCCCCCGTGCGGTACCTGTTGCGCCGGCTGATGGTGGCACTGCTGCTCGGGGTGCCGCTGGGGGATCTGTCCATGACGGTGGTGCTGCTGCCCTCTTCGCGGTTCCCCGGCTGGCAGTGGGTGCTGCTCGCGATGACGCTGCCGGTGGTGACGTGGTGTGCCTGGCCATTTCACCGCAATGCCGTCATCAACGCCCGGCACCGCGCAACCTCGATGGACACCCTGGTGTCGTTGGGGATCACCGCAGCGACCTGCTGGTCGGTCTACGCGATGTTCTTCCTCGACACTACGGGCCGGGGCCCCGACGGCGGCTGGGGACTGCTGTTCCGGCCCGCCGGTGCCATCTACCTCGACGTGTCCGTCGGGGTGACGATCTTCCTGCTCGCTGGGCGGCTGTTCGAGGCACGCGCCAAGCGGCGGGCCGGTGGCGCGCTGAGCGGGTTGGCCAAGATCGCGGCGCGGGATGTGTCTGTGCGGCGCGAGGACGGGCAAGAGTACCGCGTCCCGGTCGCGCAACTCCGGGTGGGTGATCACTTCGTGGTTCGACCCGGCGAGACCATCGCGACCGACGGTGATGTGGTGCTCGGCCATAGCGGGGTGGACAGCAGCGCGATGACCGGCGAATCGGCACCCGTCGAGGTGTCCGAGGGCAGCCCCGTCATCGGCGGCACCATCGCGCGCAGTGGCCGGCTGGTCGTGCGCGCGACGAAAGTGGGCAAGGACACCCAGCTGGCCCAGTTGGTACGGCTGGTCGAGCAGGCGCAGAACGACAAAGCGCGCGTCCAGCGCTTGGCGGACCGGATCTGCGGGGTGTTCGTTCCGGTCGTGCTGGGGCTCGCGGTCCTGACCTTCCTCGGGTGGCTGGTCATCGGCGGGTTGGTGGAGCCTGCGGTCAGCTCGGCGCTGGCGGTGCTGATCATCGCCTGCCCGTGCGCGCTGGGTCTGGCCACGCCGACCGCGCTGATGGTGGCCTCCGGGCGGGGAGCCGAACTGGGCATCTTCATCAAAGGCCACCAGGCGCTGGAGTCAGCCAAAGCGATCGACACGGTGGTGTTGGACAAGACCGGCACCATCACCACCGGCCGGATGGCGGTGGTCGATGTGGCCCTGGTTGACGGAACTGAGCTGGACACGGTGCTGCGCCATGCCGGTGCCGTGGAGGACGCCTCCGAGCATGTCGTCGCTGCGGCGATCAGCGCGCTGGCCCGCGCCGGACTGGGTGAGATCCCTCCGGTCACGGATTTTGCCAGCCTATCCGGTCTCGGGGCTCGTGGCGTGGTGGAGGGCCAGGAGGTGCTGGTCGGATCGGCCCGGCTGCTGGCCGCACACGGCATCCCGGTGCCTACCGGTCTGGAGCAGCAGCGGGCGCAGTGGGAGCGGCAGGGCTGCACGACCGTCCTGGTGGCGGCGGGAGGTGTGGCCGAAGGCGCCTTCGCGCTGACCGACACGGTGCGGCCCAGCGCCGCCGCCGCAGTCGCCGAGCTGCACCGGCTCGGGCTGCGCACGGTCCTGCTCACCGGCGACAACGAGGCCACCGCCCGGGCGGTGGGCGCGCAGGTCGGCATCGACGAGGTCATCGCCGAGGTGCTGCCACCCGACAAGGCCGCGGTGATCGAGGCGCTGCAGGCTCAGGGCCGCGCCGTGGCCATGGTCGGTGACGGCGTGAACGACGCACCCGCGCTGGCCCGTGCCGATCTCGGCCTGGCGGTCGTCTCTGGTACCGATGTCGCGCTCGGCGCCGCCGACCTGATCCTGATGCGCAATGACCTGACCGTGGTGCCCAGCGCAATCAAGCTTGCCCGGCGCACCCTGCGCACCATCCGGGGCAACCTCGCCTGGGCCTTCAGCTACAACGTCGCCGCATTGCCGCTGGCCGCGTTCGGTCTGTTGAACCCGCTGATCGCCGGTGGCGCGATGACGCTGTCCTCGCTGTTCGTGGTGACAAACAGCCTGCGATTGCGCCGCTTCGGTCGAGTCACTGACGCTGCGCCATCCGGCGCCTGACCTCACCGGGTCGCGGTCCACGCGCGCTGTATGCGCGTTGTTCACTCGCGGGCAAACCCGACGTCTCGCTCACATGGGACAAGTAAGCATCACCATCGCAGCGACAAAATTAGGCAATCCACGTGAGCGAGCTGTCTCGAGACATCCAGGCTCTTGCCGGGGACCTGGCGCGCCTGCGGACCGAGATCGAGCGCTTTCGCACTGAGCTGCGCGCTGTCGTCGACCGATTCTTGGACGAAGACCACCTTGCCGGAGCCAGGCGCACCCGCAACGGCATGAGAGGCGAACAGCCCGACAAGGCGGAGGGGACCGGGCCGCTGCCGGGCTGTTCGCACGCCCCGATCTCAGGGGAAGAAATGTCCACCGAAAGAGTTCGGAGCGGTTGGGGAAGATGCATCCACTAAATCGATCGCGAGATCGCAGGTGTTACCCCGGCACGTGTGATCGCAATCACGGACTACCGAGTAAACAGTTTCACAGTACTAACTGTCACCGCGACAGCGCCCGATGACGCTGCGTGAACACGCTGGTTCTGCGCATTCCTGAGGCGCACCGCACAACCCGCGATCAAAAGAGCGCTGACCGTAAGAAAGTGGCGGCCCGGCCCATCCGCGGGGGAAGGGATGCAGGCCGGGCCGCCATGGAAGGACCGGGACCGCGCGGGAAGATCACCGCAGGCGAGGTTCTCCAGTCCTCTTCTTCGGAGTGAGCTCGATACTGGCCGATCTCATTCCATGAGGATAATCGATGAAACACGGATTTGTTGCCAGGCTACGCTCCCTCATCATTCCTGTTGCACATTGTGTGTTCCTTGTTCACCCGAGCGAAAGGTTGTTTAAGCAACCGCGGAGCTCGGCGCCTCGCCGAGATCAGAAAAAATGAATTGACGTTCAGCGACACAGGTGAGGATGTCGACGAGGTGAAGCCCGGGTCAGCGGCGGTGAACACTGCGGTCAACAGCACCTGTCCTCCCGGCCGCCGATCATCATGTGCTGTGGGCAGAACGCTTGGCGCGGCTGGGTTGCACCCGCAGCGGCTCGCCGGGCATTTTGGGGTACTCCGGGGGATAGGGCAGATCACCGAGATCGTGATCGCGCTCATCGCGCACCGCCCAGTCCAGCAACATCTCCACACCGAAGGATTCGTCGTCCAGCCCGGCGTGCGGGTTACCTCGCTGTGCGAGCAATGGGGGCACGGTGAGCACATCGAAATCGTCCGGCTGCACGGTCGGCAAGTCGTCCCAATGCACCGGCATCGACACCGTCGCCCTCGGAGTGCCGCGTACCGACCACGCGGAAGCGATTGTGCGGTCCCGGGCGGCCTGGTTGAAATCCAGAAATACCCGCTGGCCGCGCTCCTCCTTCCACCACGACACGGTGGCCTGGTGCGGGATCCGCCGCGCCACGTCCCGCGCCAGCGCGATCACCGCCCGGCGGACCTGCACGAAGGTCCACTGCGGGCGGATCCGGACCGCGATGTGGATCCCCCGGCCCCCGGATGTCTTCGGGTACCCGACCAGCCCGGCCTCAGCGAGCACTTCCCGAACGACCCCGGCCACGGCGACGGCGTCGGCGAAACCGGTTCCCGGTTGCGGATCGAGGTCGATCCGCAACTCGTCAGGGTGATCGAGGTAGGGACGGCGCACCGGCCAAGGATGGAAGTCGAAGGTGCCCAGGTTCGCCGCCCAGGCGAGCACCGCAGGCTCGGTGGGGCATACCTGGTGAGCAGTTCGTCCGGACGGGAAGGTGATCTCCACCGAATCCACCCAGTCCGGAGCGCCACGAGGGATCCGCTTGGCGTAGAAGGCCTCCCCCGTGACCCCGTCCACAAAGCGCTTAAGCGTGACCGGGCGCTGCGCGAGCACACCCAGGAGTGGCTCGGACACTGCGAGGTAGTACTCCACGATCTGCCGCTTGGTGATGCCGCCCTCCGGGAAGTACACCTTGTCCGGGTTGGATACCCGCACGGTGCGCTCGCCGTCCGGTCCGGGCACCGTGAGCTCCAACGCATCAGCACGGCCCATGCTCGGCAAGCTACCCGGTCGGGAGTTACCGTGGCGCGGTGGTGGGCAACGAACCGCAGCACGACTGTCCGAATCACCAGCCGGATGCCGAGGAACAACGTCGGCTGGACGACGAACTGATCGGGTTGGACCGCGATGACCCCGAGGTGCAGGCATTCGCCGAGCACCTCGCCCGCGCCCACCGGCAGCGTCCCGGCTTCACCGTTGAGGGCTCCCTGTCCGACGTCACCGAGTTCGCCGAATCAGCCAACCGCGCGCAGGGCCCGCGGCGGGCAGTGGCCGTCCTGGTGGTGGCGTTGCTCCTGCTGGGGGTGGCCGTCGCGCTGTGGGAACCGGTGGCGTTCATCCTCAGTGCCCTGCTGGGCTGACGGCGCCGAGCAGGTCCTCAGGCACGTTCACAGATCCGCCGAACGACGGCAGCGGCGTTGGCCGCGGCGGCGGTGGAGTACTCCCGGGTGAACACGTCGGCCCAGGCGTCGCGCAGCGAACGGTCCCAGTCGTCCTGCATCACCTCCAGCGCCGGGACCACCAGGCTGACGACGGCGACGAAGGGCACGTTCGCGTCCTGGCAGGCCTTCGCGGCCGCGGCGGCGTCCATGTCGACTGCCGCGGCGTCGTCGCCGAGATACGGGTTGCGCGGGCTCGACCGGGTAGGCGCGGGGTTGAAAGTGTTGGTGACCAGGGCAGGTCGGGTCAGGATGGGATGGTCCCGGTCCACCCGGATCAACGGCCGATGGGCGGGCGGTTGCGGCCAGCCGGCCGCGGGCATGCGGAACGCGGGGCTCGAACCGAACAGGGCCGGCTCGCGGAGCTCGTCGAAGCGCAGGTCTGCGAACCAGTCCTCGGACACGGCGTCCTCGGTGCCGAAGGTGCGGTCGTTGCCCTCGTAGGAGTCCAGCTCGCCGGTGAGGTCGAAGCGGGCCCTGCTGGTCACGACGACGTCGCCAACCTGGTGTTCAGGCCGTACACCCCCACCCAGGCCGACCGAGATGACCAGACGGGGTCGACGCTCGGCGAGGATCTGGGCCAGCATGTCCAGGACGGGCATGGCGGGGCCGTCGGTGTTGAGCCGGCGGTCCGAGCGGAAGACCGAGACTGTGCCGTCGAGCGCGCCGTGGAAGGTGCCCCATCGCCGGTTCATCTGCGGCTGGATCCGGAAGGGAGCGTCCCGGTCCTCCAGTACCAGCTGCCGCAGTTGGAGCGCGGGGAGCACGGTGTTGAAGCCACGCTTGTAGGGACTGCCGTTGCCGATCGACAGCGCTTCGTCGAGCGCGGCCCACAGGGGATCGCGGGCGCCGGATCGAGTTTGCTGCTCGTGAAACCAGCTGAGCACGAGCATGCGGCCC
The DNA here is from genome assembly GCA_050699835.1 of Pseudonocardiaceae bacterium. Lineage (GTDB taxonomy): Bacteria > Actinomycetota > Actinomycetes > Mycobacteriales > Pseudonocardiaceae. Next base: position 12,981 of record JBOHFW010000272.1, read on the forward strand.
GCAGCGGGTTCACTACTGCTCATCCGCCAGTTACCTCCTCGGCGTCAGCGGCGATCAGCGCCCACGTGGCGATCGCTCCGTTGTAGCTGGTCAGCAAGCCCTGGCGTTGGTAGGTGACGACCGCCCACGCGGTCTGCAGCTGCCGCGGCAGGTCACCGTTGATCACCGGGTCCGAGACGTTGCGGACGAAGGCGTAGGACACCTCGGGCCCACCCCGTTTCCTGATCTCCTCGAGTTCCATGGCCAGTACCGCGTCGTCCATCTCGACCACGCAGCCCTCCCGGTCCAGCCGGTTCTCGGTGCTACCGAATTCGAAGAAGTCGGTGGTGAGGATCGGCGCCTCGGTGCGGACGATCCTGGGCTGGCGGAACTCGGCGACGAGCCTGCTGCCTGCCGGGTAATGCGCGGTGGGGGGAGACACTGGGAATTCCGGCACCCCGACGAGCAGCCGACCGGCCGCCTCGAACAGAGCCGTCGGCGGCTGCCAGCTCGACCGGTACTCGCGGGTGTTGAACGCCGCGCTCTCGAACTCCTGGCCGAGCCGAAACTTGGCGGCGTTGGTGACCATCGCGTCGCCCAGCGCCTGGTCGTCGGCCACCCCGCCAGCGGTGCCGATGGACAGCAGCAGCGCAGGCTGGGTGTCCTCGACGATCTGGCGCACCATCTGCACCAGCGGCAGCCGCTCGCCATCCTGGTTGAGGTGGAGCTCCGACTTGAACAGCAGCACGGTGCGATTTCCGACGCTGGCCAGCGTATAGCTTCCCCAGCGCATGTTATCGGCGCGCAGCGCGGGTGCGCCCTGAGACATGTTGCGCGCCGCGGAGATGAGTCGACGGCTCCACAGGTCGGTGAAGACGGTGTAGAAATCGCGGCGGTACGGGTGCCAGCGTGCCCGCCAGCCGTCGTTGTCGTCAGGGTCCTGCGGGAGTGGGGCCAGTGAGTTGGTGAAGACGTAGTGCAGGGCGTCCCACTCCGCCGAGGTCCAGGTGATCACAACGACGTCAGCGCGCGGCAGCGGTGCGTGGTCGGTGGGTGTGGTGGTCGGCACCGGGCGGGGAGCAAGTTCTGGACGGCCGGTGAGTTGCCAATCGATGACGGGCAACCCGCGGGGTCCGGTGGTAAGGGCTGGTGGGGTGACCGGCGCCGCCTCGGGGATCGTCGGCGGTGCCGCCGTCGGTGCGGTGACCAACGCGTGGGCGATCACCGCGCGGTCGAAACGTGGATCAGGGGCGGTCATAGTGTCGGAACCTCCTGCTCTGGCACCGTTGAGGGCGCCGACCAGGCGAATCGCACGTCCCCCAGCTTCGGACGGTGCCCAGAACCCCGATCGACAGCGAGACACAGAGGATAGCGGCAGGCATCGTCGGCGCGCTGCCGGGCTGACGCCGCTCGCGTAGCGTGTTCGCCATGGATCCGGTCAGGGGCGTGGCTCCCAAGGTCGTCAAGTCCGACGCCCAGTGGCGCGAGCAGCTCACCCCTCAGGAGTACGCGGTGCTGCGGCAGGCGGCGACCGAACGGCCGGGCACCGGCGAGTACGAACACACCAAGACCCGGGGTGTGTACGAGTGCCGGGCCTGCGGAGCGGAGCTGTTCCGCAGCGACCACAAGTTCGAGTCGCACTGCGGGTGGCCGTCGTTCTTCACCCCGCTGGCCGGTGACGCGGTACTGCTGCGGGAGGACCGCAGCATGTTCATGAAGCGGGTCGAGGTGCTGTGCGCCAGCTGCCACAGCCATCTCGGGCATGTCTTCGAGGGCGAGGGCTACGACACCCCCACCGATCAACGCTATTGCATCAACTCGATCTCACTGCGGCTGGTGCCCGACGGTGAGCAGCCCATCACCTAGGGCAACGCCGCCACCAGCTCGGCGACGGGCACCCGTGGACCGGTGAAGAAAGGCACCTCCTCGCGGACGTGCCGCCGGGCCCGGCTAGCCCGCAACGCCCGCATGAGGTCGACGATGCGGTGCAGCTCATCGGCCTCGAACGCGAGGATCCACTCATAGTCACCCAACGCGAACGAAGCGACCGTATTGGCCCGCACGTCCGGATATTCACGCGCCTGCATGCCGTGCTCGGCGAGCAGCTCGCGACGCTCCGCCTCGGGCAGCAGGTACCACTCGTAGGAGCGCACGAACGGGTAGACGCAGACGTACCGCTTGGGCTCCTCCCCGGCCAGGAACGCCGGCACGTGGCTCTTGTTGAACTCCGCGGGGCGGTGCAGCGCCACCGTCGACCACACCGGGGTACTGGCCCGGCCCACCGCGGTGGCGCGGCGCAGATCGGCGTAGGCGGCCTGCAGCACCTCGAGCTCCTCAGCGTGCCACCAGATCATCCAATCCGCATCTGCCCGCAGGCCAGCGAGGTCGTAGACCCCGCGCACCGCCACCCCCTTGCCTTCCACCGCCTCGAGGTACTGCTGCGCCTCACGGGCGGGCTCAGCACGGTCCGCGGGCAGCTGTCCGGGCTCGACTCGGAAGACCGACCACATGGTGTAGCGGATCGTCGCGTTCAGCGCGGCGTAGTCCAGGCGTGCCATGGGCTCATCCTCCCACCGCAGGTATCCCCGCGCCGAGGTACGCGGCAATGCGCAGTGCGGCGGCCTCAGCGGTGGCGATGCAGGCGGGCACGCCGACGCCGTGCAATAGCGCGCCCGCCACCGCTAAGCCGGGTACCTGGGCCACCGCGTTCTCCAGGGCTGCGACGGCGTCACGGTGCCCTGGCGCGTACTGCGGCAGCCCACCGCCCCACCGCGCCACCACGGTGTCCACCGGCGCGGCAGTGATCCCGGTGAGCGCGGCGAGATCGGCCCGCACCACCTCGACCAGTTCGGCGTCGTCTCGCTGCAGCACCCGTGCCTCGCCGTGACGCCCGAGGGAAGCGCGAACCAGGAGCACATCAGGCGACGAGGCGTGCCCCCACTTGCGCCCGGAGAAGGTGAAGGCCTTCACCGACAATGACTCTTCCTGGGGCTCGGCGGCGGCCACCAACACGCCCGAGGCCGGCGGCAGGGCCTGCGCGGCGGGCAGCGGCAGCGCGAGCCCGACCACCGCGCTGGACGCGACCTCGACCCGGCCTGCGGCGGCCGAGGCGACGGGCAACGGATCGGCCAGCAGCCGCCGTAAAGCAGGCGCTGGCACGGCCAGCAGCACGGCGCCGGCATCGAGGCACTCGGGGCGGTGTGCACTGCCCAGCTCAAGCCGCCAGCCTGCGGCGGTGCGAGCCAGCCCGCGCACCGGTGCGCCAAGCCTCGGACGAATACCCGCGGCAGCCACCAGGGTGTCCAGCAGGCCACCGAGCCCACCCCGCAGGGTGCCGAACACAGGAAGCTGGCGGTCGCCAGCAGTCAGCTGCCCAGCAGCCAACACTGTCTTGGCTGCGGCGAGCAGCGACCCGGCACCGCGGTCCAGCGCGCTGGCCACGGCGGGCAAGGTAGCTCGCAACCCCAGCGCGTCCGCCCGCCCGGCGTACACCCCGCCCAGCAGCGGATCGACCAGCCGGTCGACCAACTCACGGCCAGCCCGCTCGCGCAGCAGCAGCCCGACCGCAGCGTCCTGTCCAGGCTCCCAGTACAGCGGCACGGTGGGTTCCGCGGCCACCTGCGCCACCCCCTGCTCCGACAGCAGGCCGGCGACGTCGGTGGCTGCGCTGGGGAGACCCAGCACGGTCCGGGTGGGCAGCGCGGCGGTGCGCCCACCGGCGCGCACCGTGGGAGCCGCCGGTGTGGGATGCACCAGCTCCCCGCGCAGCCCCAGCTCCTCGACTAGCCTGAGCGCCTCTGGCCGGCGCATCAGGAAGGCCTCCGCTCCCACGTCGAGCGCCAGGCCGGCCAGCTCGACGGTGCGCAGTGCACCACCGAGCCGTCGCGAGCCCTCAATGAGCACGATCTCGGCGTCCGGGCGGAGCAGCATACGCAGCCGGTACGCCGCAGCCAACCCGGAGATCCCGCCGCCGACCACGGCCACCCGGGTACTGGTCACAGCGCGTGCGCCAGCTCCACGATGCGGGTCAGGACGCCCGGATCGGTTTCCGGCAGGACGCCATGACCCAGGTTGAGCACGTGGGCGTCAGCCGCGCGGCCTTCAGCGATCACTCGGCGCACCTCACGCTCGACCACCGGCCAACCGGCCAACAGCACGGCCGGGTCGAGGTTGCCCTGAAGCACGATCGGGCCGTGCGGGTGGGGCTCGGGCGGGCGGGACTCGCGCAGCCGCTGCGCAGCGACGTCCAGAGGGACCCGCCAGTCCACACCGAGGACGTCCGCGCTGGCATCCGCCATCGCACCGAGCAGCTCCCCGGTGCCCACCCCGAAATGGATCCGCGGTACACCCGCGCCGGCCAGGCCCGCCAGCACCCGGCTCGAATGCGGGAGCACGAACTGGCGGTATTCCCGCACCGACAGCGCACCCGCCCAGGAGTCGAACAGCTGGATCGCGTCCACCCCGGCGGCTACCTGCACCTGAAGGAAGGTCAAGGTGAGCTCGGCGAGCCGGTCCAGCAGTGCATGCCAGACGTCGGGCTCGGCGTGCATGAGCGCCTTGGTGTGCTCGTGGTGGCGGCTCGGTCCGCCCTCGACGAGGTAGGAAGCCAGCGTGAACGGTGCCCCGGCGAAACCGATCAACGGGATGGTGCCCAGCTCGCCGACCAGCAGCCGCACGGCTGCGGCCACCGGCTGCACCGCATCGGGTTCCAGCACAGGCAAGGCCATCACGTCGGCGGCGCTGCGCACCGGGCTGTGCACCACCGGACCGGTACCCGGCACGATGTCCAGCCCGACGCCCGCAACGTGCAGCGGCACCATGATGTCGCTGAACAGGATCGCCGCGTCCACTCCATGGCGGCGCACGGGTTGCAGCGTGATCTCGCAGACCAACTCGGGGGTCATGCACGCGGCCAGCATGGGCCGATCGGCTCGCAGGGCGCGATACTCGGGCAGCGAACGCCCGGCCTGCCGCATGAACCACACGGGTGGATGCTTCGGGCGCTCACCCCGGGCGGCGGCCAGCAACGGTGCCTCGGTCAGCAAGCGGCGGCCAGCGGCCGATGTGGTGGTCTTAGTCATCTCAGCGCCCATGGTCCCACGCCCCCTCCCCGATGGTGGACGCCTCCCCTCTTTCGCCTGGGCAGCGGCGTTTCGGCGGGACTGTCGGCGATGGTCCTCCTACAGTTTCAGATGTGCTCGATCTGGCGGACGCTCCGGAGATTTTCCGCAACGCAGTGGCCTCGATCAGTGCTGTGCAGCCCCGGCCCGAGCTTCGGTTTGAGTCAATCACGGCTCCGCGCCGGCTTGCGCCATGGGCCTACGCCTGGAGTTTCGACCTTCCCGGTGCTGGTCACGCGTCAGCAACTGGCCGGCTGGTGCTCCTGTATGACCCGCAAGGCCAAGAGGGGTGGGACGGCACCATGCGGCTGGCCTGCTTCGTCCGGTCTGAGCTGGACGTCGAGCTGGCTGGTGACCCACTGCTCGCCGCGGTGAGCTGGTCCTGGCTCGCCGATGCACTGGTCAGCTCGGGCGCCGAGCACACCGCCCTCGGCGGCACCGTCACGCAGACGTCGTCAGCTCGGTTCGGTGCGATCGCGGGACCCGAGCGGGCCAACGACATCGAGCTGCGAGCGTCGTGGACCCCGGTAGGCGACGGTCTGACGGCGCACGCCGCAGCCTTTTGTGAGCTGATGGCAGCAGCGGCGGGGCTTCCCCCGGTCGGAGTGATAGCCCTCGGCAAACGACTCAGTTGAGCACACTGGCCAAAGCTGGCGCGCGGGTGAACTCCCTTACTGACGTAAGGCAGTAAATCGCCCAGCATTGCACTTGTGTTACTCCCTTGTGGCCACTCTCCCCTGATCGGGCGACCGCCGATGGCGGCTTTGCGGGCAGATCCTCAAGAAGGTTCACATAGGGCCCCCGTTAGGCCGCTCGGGGGGATAGTCTGCCCCGTACGACACCATCCTCGCTCGAGCGGCGGCGCGGTTGCTCGGACGAGGTCCCGGTGCGGTCGGGGGCACGACCGACTCCAGGGAGGTAGCTACGTGGCTGCTGTCGGATACGGCGCGACCGTCAGGTCGGCCCCATCCGGCGCCGTGCCGGCGTCAATGGTCCCGCATCCGCGGGAGGAACTGTTTACCGTGCTCGTGGTCGACGACCATCCGTTACTGCGTGAGGCTATCGCCTCACGCTTGGTGACGATGGGAGCCGTCACTGTGCATGAGGCCGCTTCGGTCGCTGAGGCCAGGACACGCGCCCTGGCCTCGGGTCCGTGCGACCTGGCGATACTTGATCTGACCCTGCCCGACGGGAGCGGGCTGGATCTGATCGGCGAGCTACGCGGGCAGGGTTGGACTCGCATCGTGGTGCTCGCGTCCTCCGACGATCCGCATGCTGTGCGCACGGCCTTCCAGTCCGGTGCTCAGGCCTACCTGCTCAAGTCGGCATCTGCCTCGGTGGTCACCGATGGCGTGCGCCGCGTGCTCGAGGGCGGGGTATACGCAGACCCGACCGTCGCACCGATCCTGGCATCGGGCACCCGGGTAGCTGGCACCGACAACACGCCGCGCGAGCTGTCAGCCAGGGAAGTGGAAGTGCTCCAACTGGTCGCCGATGGCCAGTCCAACAAGGAGATCGGTGAAGCGCTGAACCTGTCAGCGCTGACCGTCAAGAGCCACCTCTCTCGTATCGGGCGCAAGCTAGGCACCGGCGACCGGGCACAGATGGTCGCTCTTGCGATGCGTGCGGGGGTCATCCGCTGACCGAGACCACTCCGGTTCCGTTGCTGGTGCCGGCCGCGGGGGTACCACCGGTCGTCGCCTCCACATGGGCATTGGACGCCGCGGTCGCAGTACTGGACAGCGGAGAGGGCCCAGTAGCCGTGGACACCGAACGCGCCTCGGGCTACCGCTACTGGCAGCGCGCCTATCTGGTGCAGCTCCGCCG
>JBOHFW010000273.1:0-26585 GCA_050699835.1 Pseudonocardiaceae bacterium
AGCGGGTATGATCTGGTCCGGTAAACCCGCTGAGCCCGCTGAATGCGGCCGCGTCGGTCCCAGGTGTGCACGGTTCCTGGCGCGTTCTAGCTGCTGAGAGACCGCGCACGTGGGGGCAGGGTGGAGCCGCTAGGGTGCGCTCCGTGCATCTTGCGGGACACGACCTGATCGTTGTCGGTTCTTCACCGACTATCAGCACCGGGTGTTCACGATATATCGCAATCAAGTGTATCCCATGCCGATCAACTTGGCCGCGATTTCGCAGTTTTTCGGCCGGTACCTGACCCCGGACGAAGCCCGCGCGCTGATCGCTGAGCAGGCCAGCGAGATCGTCGATCCCAAGGCTGCGAGCAACCACGAGGAGAAAGGGATCTCGCTGGTCGGGCGGCCATTATATGACGCATTCTTCCGTGGCTACACCGCCAAGCAGTGGCAGACCGACCCCCGGGAGCTGCCAGCGTCCATCGTCGCGCGGCTGCCGGTCAGATTCGATTTTAACAACCGGTATTTCAACGACACCTACGAGGGCCTCCCGGTGCATGGATACACCGCGTGGTTGGAGAAGATGGCCGACCATCCTAACATCGAAGTCCAGTTGTCGCTCGATTTCTTCGAGGTGTCCGACGAGATCCCGCCCGGCACCCCGATTGTCTACACGGGGCCGTTGGACCGGTATTTTGACTACTCCGAGGGCTGGTTGGGTTGGCGCACCTTGGACTTCGAGTCCGAGGTCTTGCCAATCCGGGATTTCCAGGGCACGTCGGTGATGAACTACGCCGAGGAAGACGTGCCTTACACGCGTATTCACGAGTTCCGGCACTTCCACCCGGAGCGCGACTATCCCGCCGACAAGACCGTAATTGTTCGGGAATACTCGCGGTTCGCCAACAAGGAAGATGAGCCATACTACCCGATCAACACGCCCGACGATCGCGCTAAGCTGGAGCGGTACCGGGAACTGGCACGACATGAAGCCGCCGAGCGTAACGTGTTATTCGGTGGCAGGCTCGGTACCTATCAGTACCTCGATATGCACATGGCAATCGGTTCCGCGCTGAGTATGTTCGATAATAAAATCGCGCGTTACTTCACCGAAGGCCGCGTCTTCGAGGCAGTCGGTTAACGGTTCTTCCGGCCAAGCCGTCCAGCGGGGAGCTCAACCGACGCGTCGACTCACTGGTGCACGATGAACGCAGCGTGGTGTGGCGCAGCGTGTCAGGCTGAGCACGAAGCGTCAGCCGTCCAGGACGTAGCCGGCGCCGCGGACGGTACGGATCCGTTCGGGGCCTAGCTTGCGGCGGAGGTAGCCGATGTAGACCTCGACCAGATTGGAGGACTTTGGGTTGGAGGACCGTGACTGGCCCCACACCGTCGTCGTGAGGCGGGTTTGGGATACCGGCTCACCTGGTCGGCTGGCTAAGGCGACCAGCAGGGCGTATTCGGTCGGTGACAGCGTCACCAGCCGACCCGCGACGCTGACCAGCCCGAGCGCGGTGTCAATGGTGACCAGCCCGGCGCGCAGCACGGTCCGGTCCTCCATCAGCTGATCGGAGACCCGCAGCCGCAGCCGGCTGACCAGCTCCTCCACCAGAAACGGAGTGGTCAAGTAGTCGTCCAAGGTACTCCGCAGCAGCGACACGATCTGCTCCCGCTGCTCGCGGGAGGTCAGCGCGATGACCGGCAGCTGCGGGGCGGCCCGGCGCAGCTCATCGAGGAAGATTCGGGGGTCCGGGCCGGTCAGCGCAACGTCGAGCACGAGTGCCGCGAGGTTGTGCGCCCGCGCCGCATCCAGCACATCCGGGACGGTGTCCAGGATCCGGGTCTCGAACCCGGTGGACCGTAATGCCTGCAGCACCCGGCTCGTCGTCTGACGCAAGGGCACCATCAGCAGCACCGGATGGCGTAGCACTGTGGAGCGTTGATCAATTTGCATCGGCGGCAACAGTAGCTGTGTGGCGATGTCTAATCGATGACCGGCAGGATGACTGGTCGGATCCATCGGGTTACCGGTTGTTCTTAAGTGCGCTGTCTGGCAAATGGAGTAATGCTCGGGCTGTTTGGACTAAGTGGCGGTCGCTCGTCGCGCCCCAGGCTCGTGTGGGCGACCGCAGGCCGGTAACGCTCTCAGGTTGCGCCGGCCAGGTACCCAGTTCTCCATAGGTTGCGTGGCGTGCGACGCCAGCTGGAACGAACGCTCTGGGCAACGGCCTTCCTCGCCGTGTTGCTGGCACCCGCGCTGCTGGCACCCCTGCTGCACAGCCCACGTGCCGGGGACGGTTCGTCGCTGCTGTCCCAGCTCTCCGTCGGGATGGGGTTGCTCGCCACGTCCATGCTGGTCTGCGCGGTCGTGCTGCCCTCCCGGCTGCGGTCGCTGACCCGCACGTTCGGCATCGATGGGGTGCTCAGCATCCACCGCTTCGTCGGGCTGGCGGTCACTCTGCTGGTGGGCTTGCATGTCGTGCTGGTGATGGCGGCGGACCCGGCCAACCTGGCGCTGCTCGACATCGTGCATGCGCCCAATCGCGCTCGCACTGCCCTCGGCGCCACCGTGGCGCTGGGTGCCCTGATCGCCCTGACGCTACTGCGCAGGCGCCTGCGGCATCGCTACGAGGTGTGGCGTTGGGTCCATCTGGCGCTGGCCGGCACGGCGTTGGTGCTCAGCGCGCTGCACATCTGGTTGCTCGACCACCTCGTTCAGAACCCGTTGATGCGGGCGCTGTTCATCGCGCTCGCGCTAGGCGTGCTGGGGGTACTGGGATACCGGTGGCTGTGGTTGCCGGTCTTCAGTGCCGGGCGGGAGTACGTGGTCCGCGAGGTCCGGCCGGAGTCCAGCATGGTGAGCACCCTGGTCCTGGAGCCCCGGCGCAACGGACTGCTGCGGGGTCGTCGGGCGCTGGAGTTCGCCCCTGGTCAATTCGCCTGGCTGCGGCTGAACCCGTCAGTCCGGGCGCAGGAGCATCCCTTCACCATCGCTTCCAGCGCTTATTTGGGACTGTGGACCGAGTTCACGATCCGGCACAGCGGTGATTTCACCAGTGAACTTCGCCTGCTGCGCCCGGGCAGCCCGGTGTGGGTGGATGGCCCGCACGGTGCCTTCACCCTCGATCTGCGGCGCACCACCGGGCTGGTGATGATCGCTGGTGGGGTGGGCATCACCCCGATGATGAGCATGCTGCGGACGCTGGCGCATCGCCGCGACCTGCGTCCGCACCGGTTGCTGGTGGTCGCCGGAACTGCCGAGGAACTGTTGTTCCGGGCCGAGATCAGCCAGCTTCAGCAACAGCTGGACCTCACCGTCATCGAGCTGCTCCGGCGACCGCCACCGAGCTGGACCGGCCCGTCCGGCGCCGTCGACGAGAAGCTGCTCACGGTGCTACTGCCCGGTAAGTTCCGGCGCAACCAGCTCGACTACTACCTCTGCGGGCCGCCCGCGATGGTCGCCGATGTGCTGACCGTGCTCGACGGGCTGGAGGTGCCGTATCCGCGGATCCACACCGAGCAGTTCGACCTTGTCTGATCTCAACTGGCCGGCGTTTGCCGAGAAAGGTTCTGCTGTGCGCCCCCCGGTACCCCGATTTGTCCGATGGACTGTTGCCCTGGCGGTGATTGCCGCGTTGACCCTTGCCGTGTTCCAGTACTGGGGCACCTCGCAGTACGGGACGGCAGTTGCCCGTAGCGGCCAAGCCACCGATTGGACGCAGACGCGGTGGGGCCCGCTGAGTCCCGCGGATCGCGACCTGCTGGTCATGGTCCGCCAAGCTGGTCTCATCGGAGGATCGACCGGGCAGCAAGCCCAGCAACAGAGCAGCAACCCGCAGGTCCGCACCGTCGCCAAGCGAATCTGGCTGGACTACAACGATCTCGACAACCAGGTGCGCTCGGTCGCCGGCAAGCTCGGCGTGCCGCTGCCGGACCAACCCACGGTGGCGCAGCAGGGCTGGATGAAGGAGCTCTCCGGGCGGTCTGGCCAGGAGTATGACCACATGTTCGCGCAACGGCTACGCCTCACTGACGGCGAGGTGCTTCCGGCCCTCACCACCGTGCGGGCCGGCACTCGTAACGAGTTGATCCGATCGTTTGCCGCCACCGCAGCAACGCTCGTCAGCAAGCACATGGAGGTCCTGGAGCGAACCGGACTGGTCGACTATTCCCGATTGCCCGCGCCGCGGCCCCCCACGGCCACGCCCCCAGCGGGAATTGCCGCTGCTGGCCCTGATCAGCGCGTTGGTCAGGTCGTCAACATCACGCCGGTTTCCCCCGTCGGACCCACCACCGGAAACGATGCGAATGCGCTGATCGCAGCCCTGGTTTCGATCGCGGCGCTGCTGGTCGCGCTCGGCCTACTCGGGACCGGCCAGCGGGTCCGCAGGCCCGCCGCCCCTCGACAGCGCCGCCGCGCCGCGCACCGCTGGTAAGCCTCGCGCGCGTTCAGCATGGTGGATCGGGGACGGGACGGCCGAACAGGGCTAGGAGGGCGTCCCGGTCGTCGTTGCGGGCAGCGCGGTTGCGGCGGGTGTGCCCGCATACCACGCACTGTTGCACGAGGACGATCTCGCCGCCTTCGGACAGCGCTCCGACGGGCTCCATGGCGCCGCCGCACTCAGCGGCGCGGTCTCCGGGGTTGACGTCAACGTGTCGCGACCACAGGCACCGCGGGCAGTGGTTGGTGTAGCCGCTGCCGCGGACCGAGGTCCCACAGCGCAGGCAGCTGAAGTCCTCCCGGCGCCGGGCGAACGAGGGTTGTCGCGTCATCGCATGCCAGCATCCCACCCCGCGTCCAGTGCATCCGCCACTACGCTGGGTCGCGACAGATGCGGAGGTCAGGGCGTGCGAGGCTGTAGGCGCGCGCCCTGACCGACCGGGTGCGGGTGTCCCGCAGGATACGGAGGTCAGATCATGATGCGGATGGTGCGGGCCGCCGATCGGCGCACCTGGATGGTCCGGAGCAGGATCAGCTGGACCAAGCCAGCGATGGCTGACCAGTTCGAGCACGACATGGCCGGCGGTTACGTCTCCGCTGTCGCGATGTTGGGGGTCCTCGTGGTGCTGATCCTCTTTGTAATGTTCTGGACCCCAACCGATGTGGTCATACCGGCATGGTTTGGTCTGTTGCTGCTGCTGGTACTGCTCTTGATACCGGTGTTGTGGGCGCTACAGCGGCCCTGGGTCATCACGGCGTACACCACTGAGTCGGCTGGGACTGAGGGTGAGTACTGGGAGGGGGTCGTGCGCGGCATGGTGCCGGCCCGGGAAGAGACCATTCGGATCGCCGATGACCTGATAGAGAAAGGTGTCCCCGACGAGCCCAGCGGACCGCTCACGCGGATCGCGCCGCCCGAGTCTTTTCGCACTTCGTGAGCTGGGTAAACGCCCCGGTCCGAACGCGTCCGCGCCAGGCGTGGGCGCACACTGGAAGGTATGCCTGAGCTACCACGCCATCCGGTGGGGAATGACCACCAACCAGCACCGGATGTTTCGTACGTAGGAGGACATTCAGTGCAGCTGGACGAACATGATTACCTGCGAACCGTTGAACGACTGGACCGACGGCTGTTGCAGGATGGACTCGCGCAGCGTCGTGTGGCAACAGCGGTCGATGGGTCACTGGACATGGCGAGATCTCTTCAGGCGGATGGGCTCTGGCCCACGTGGATTGTCACCCAATTGCTAGAAGCCGGACACGACGATCTACTAAGAATACATTGGATTACGGAGCGCTACTATGGTGACTTGATCCGGCAGCACACAGCTAGTCCTCTGCGGAGTGACTATATTCTCTTGGCATATGCACGTATAATTAGCATTCGCATGCTTTATAACTGCAATATGGGTTATTGTCGACGCCAGCTACTGTTTGTCGTTGCCGCGATACGGATGTTTAGCCCCGGATCGTAGTGTTGAACCTCGAATCTTGGAGATTGGATGCGGGTCGGGACATTTGCTCGACTCCCTTGCCGCTTTAGGATTTCGGTCATTACGGGGCGTCGACATTGCGCCCGCGGCGGTGCGATCCGCCCGGAAGCGGCTTGCTGCCCGGGGACTAGGTGACTGCGTCTCGTACGGTACCGCCCGAGATGTGATAGACGCAGGCGGCGCGGGACAATATGATCTGCTGTTACTTTGCGACGTGCTGGAGCACCTGCCGCCCGACCACATCGATTCGTTCCTTACAGATGTAAATTCTTTACTATCTAAAGAGGGAGTTTTGGTGGTAGTCACTCCGAATGCGATGACAGGGCCGCACGATCTAACTCGGCATTTCCTCCCACTGAGCAAAGGACCTGTCGGCCTGCACCTGCATGAATACTCACTGCGGCAACTTGCTAATGTGCTTTCGGCTGCGGGTTTCGGTGATTTTCGAGGCATTGGGCCGCTATCCTGGTATACCGGTGTTCCTTTTCGACATTTATCTGGCCTCGGCACGAGGATTAAGCTGCGCCTTGAACCTTTGCTCAGCATGGCCCCTCAGTCGATTCGGGAGATTATCATGGAACGCCTGCTCTATCAGGCGTTAGCCGCTCGGAAGCTAGCTACCGCGAGGTGATATAGCACGTTCTGTCGGCAGGCCACGTGATTCATTGAAATGATTCCAGATAGCGATTGATAAGATCGTTTCTGGAAATAGTTAGGTTTGCCATGAAGAACGCGTCATGATATGCTGAAGGGAATGTCTGTAGCTTGCAAAGGTTGCGCCTAGTGAAGCGACTTCAGATTGAAAGCGGGCGACGGGAAAATGAGACTTAACGGCTCAAAGGTGAGAAGCGGGCCGGTTTGGCCGTGCACACGCGAGCGGGTCTGCCCTGCCCAGCTTGCGGCGACACGGTCCGTGAGGTGTCCTTCGCCGATCGCGCCTTCCAGTACTGCCCGGCCTGCCAGACCGGGGGCAAGCCACTGGCCAATCGCAGACTGTCCCGGCTGATCCGCTGACTTACCGGCGGGTGACGCCATCGGGTGAAGGGACTCTCAATTCACCCCTGTTGCGGTGGTGCGCCCGGCCCATCGGGGGTTCGCTAGCCCCTGTGGTCCGGACCTTCCCCCCAACCCGCTCTGCCCACATCCCTTCCCAACGGGGCCCACGCGAGGAGAGGGCCACCCCCAGTGCTGAGGTGTTCACCGCCTCGTGGTGCTGTTCGGTAGGCATGACGTGGACAGTGGAGCTGCGGTCGGTCGATCGCGACTTGCAGGGCAGCCCGGCGGAGTGGATCTGCTCCGGGGTGCCGACTCAGCAACCGGCGCCGGGACGCATGACCGCTGACCTGCTCCGCGAGCGTGGGCTGCTGCTCTTCCCAGCGGACCCAGTCGACCCCGTCGAATTCCCACCGCGGACCCGCAGCCGCCGGCTGATCGGTTACGTCACCCGCGACCCCGAGCTGATACAGCTGGCCGTGATGCTTGCCACAGTCCTCGACGCAGAATGCGACCACGCGATGATCGTCGCTTCCCGGTGGATGCAGGGCGGGTACACGGCCGACGCGGCGCTGCGCTGGGTCACCGCCGGCGTGACAGCCCCCAGGGGCGCAGGGGTGCGCAAGCATCCATAAGAGCGGGCACGTCCGTGGCGGGGCGGCATTGTCAGGTGGCGGTGGGGGCGCGAGTATGGTGCGGTGACTCTGCTTGACAACCCCGGGGTGGTGGCAGCACTCGCCTTGGTCATCGCTGCCGCACTCGCGGCCGGGTTGCTGCACTGGGTCCGCTCCCGGCGGGAGTTTGGCACCGATGCCGACCGCGCCATCTACAACGCACTGCTCACCATGGCGCAGGCCTCACCACCGCTGCGGGATGGGCTGCTGGCCTCCTCGGCGACCGCTGCCGCGCCGCACCTGCGGGCGTTGCTGAACTGCTCGGCCGTCGCACTGACCAACGACGAAAGCGGGATGCTGGCCTGGGACGGTGAAGCCCAGCATCACGCCGAATGGGTCGCCGATGCAGCTCTGGATGCGCTGAGCACTGGCCGCCAGCAGGTCCGCAGCCAGCGGGACATGGACTGCGGGCGCGCCGACTGCCCGATCCGCACGGTGATCGTGTCCCCGCTGGAGGTGGACGGTGGTGTGGTCGGGACCTTCGGCGTGGTCAGCGAGCGGGCCGCCGCGGCCGGCGTGATGCGGGCCACGGCTGAGGTCGCCCGATACGTCTCCAGCCAACTCGAGCTCGCCGAGCTGGATGAGTCGCGATCCCGGCTGGCTCATGCCGAAGTGCGGGCGCTGCGCGCGCAGATCTCTCCCCACTTCATCTACAACGCGCTCACCACGATCTCCTCGTGCGTCCGTACCGACCCGGAGGAGGCCCGCGAGCTACTGATGGAGTTCGCGGAGTTCACCCGGTACTCCTTCCGCGCGACGGGCGAATTCACCACGCTGGCCGAGGAACTCAACAACATCGACCGCTACCTGATCTTGGAGAAGGCCCGGTTCGGGGAGCGGCTCCAGATCAAGCTGCAGATCGCACCCGAGGTCCTTCCGGTGGTGCTGCCGTTTTTGGCGCTGCAGCCGCTGGTGGAAAACGCAGTCCGGCACGGGCTGGCGGGCACGCCCGGCGGTGGCACCGTGTCGGTGATCGCCGAGGACGCTGGGTCCGATTGCGTGATCAGCGTGGAGGACGACGGTATCGGGATGGATCCGGACAAGCTCCGGGAGGAGATGACCGACTCCCACGTCACCGGCGCCCATGTCGGGCTGGGCAATGTACACGACCGGCTGCGCGGCGCTTTCGGTGACGAGTGCGGGTTGGTGGTGGAAACCGCACCGGGCGCGGGCACCAAGGTCAGTATGAAGGTGCCCAAGTTCAGCCGCGGAGTGCGCGCCATCGCCCCACCGACGCCGAACCCGTCACGTTCCCAGCCGCCAGTGAGTGCCTAGCAACACCACCACCTCCGTAGGCTTGCTGGATGGATGTCAAGGACCTGACCTCGCGGCTGCCCTTGCCCGGCACCAAGCGGGATCGCGGCCCGGTGGTGGCCGCGGTGAAACTGCATGGCGTGATCACGCCGGCGCCGGCGCCGATAAGCCGGGGTGTGATCAACCTGGCCGCCGTGGACTCGGTGCTGACCCGCGCGTTCGGTCACGACCGGCTGCGGGCGGTGGCACTGTCGATCAACTCGCCGGGTGGTACGCCCACCCAGTCGGCATTGGTGGCCGATCGGATCCGCGGCCTCGCGGACCGCAAACGCGTGCCCGTGCTGGCGTTTTGCGAGGACCTCGCCGCGTCCGGTGGTTACTGGCTCGCGTGCGCAGCCGATGAGATCATCGCCCACTCCACCTCTGTGGTGGGGTCGATCGGGGTGGTCAGCCGGGGCTTCGGGCTGCACGGTCTGCTGGTGCGCTTCGGCGTCGAGCGGCGGCTCTACACCGTGGGGTCCAACAAGGCCCGGCTCGACCCGTTCCTGCCCGAGCAGCAGGAGGACGTGGAATGGCTGCATGGCATGCAGACCGAACTGCACACTATGTTCCGGGACTGGGTGTGCGCGCGGCGCGGCAGTGTGCTGGCCACTGATCAGCAAGACCTGTTCACCGGCGAGGTATGGACCGGCCGCCGGGCCCTGGAGCTGGGTCTGGTCGACCGGCTGGGCACGATGCGCGGGGAGATCGCCAGACGCTACCCGGACGCGGAGATCGTCACCGTGGAGGGACGCCGGCCGCTGCTCGCTCGTCTGGGGCTGGTTCCCGCAGCGGGCGGGCGTAACGGTCTGGAGTCCGCGCTGGCCATGATCGAAGCGCTCGAGCACCGCGCCGCGTGGTCCCGCTTCGGTTTGTAGACCTTTGGTGAGCGTAGCGGTGAACAGGGTGGGGCTCTAACGTGCCAACCGTGGACAGCGATACTCGCTATGTGCAGGATTAATGGCCTGCGGTCTCAGTAGGACACCAGGTCTCAGTAGGACACTAGTCGGGGAACATGAGTGGGGGCAGGCGGATCGGCTGAGAGGCGGTCAATGAGCGGCACCGACGATAACCCCGGACTTGTCGTGCTCGCCGTGGATGACGAGCCCGGCCCGATGGCCATGCTGCTGGAGGTGCTCGAAGCTGAGCCACGAATCGGCACTATCCTGACCGCCACGAACGCCACCGAAGCGCTGTCGATCCTGCGGCCCGATAGCCGCAGCCCCAACGGCACCCCGTTCCCGCGGGTCGATGTGGTGTTCCTGGATATCCGCATGCCTGGGCTAGATGGTCTGGAGCTGGCTCGCGTACTCTCCCAAATCCCCAACCCGCCGGCGGTCGTGTTCGCCACCGCCTACGACGAGAAGGCCCTCGACGCGTTCGAGATCGGTGCGGCCGACTACCTGATGAAGCCGGTCAGCCAGGAACGGCTGGCTAACACGATGCGGCGGATCGTCGCCTCCCGGCGGGACACGGCAACCCCGGGGCAGGAGCAGAGCAGCGAGGACGAGGTCATCCCGGTCGAGCTCGCCGGCACCACCAAGCTGGTCCCGCGCTCATCGGTGCGCTGGGTGGAGGCGCATGGGGACTACGCGCGGCTGCACACCGGGGAGGGCACCAGCCACCTGGTCCGTATCCCGCTGTCCCAATTGGAGGATCGTTGGTCCGATGCCGGCTTCGTGCGTATTCACCGCTCCTTTCTGGTCTCCTTGCCGCTGGTTACCGAGCTGCGCATGTCGGCGTCGGGTTACGTCGTCCGGGTCGGCAACGGAGAGGACGCCACCGAGTTGCCGGTCAGCCGAAGACACACCCGTGAGCTGAAGGACCGCTTGGTGCGCGCGGCGAAGCAAGGCTGGACGTCTCGATGAGCGTCGCGATCTCCAGTGGTGCGGACGTGAGTAGCCAGACATGAAGCAGGACGACGATGCTGACCCAGCCGAGCCAGATGACCCCTGGGACGCACTGGTCAAAGCGGCCGAGCAGGCGCAGGCCGAAGAGCAAGCAGCGCAGGAAGGCACCGTCTACCCACTCACCAACCGGGTCAAGGCCGGCAAGCGGGAACGGATCGTGCTGGCCAAGCGCCGCAGCAGCCGCCGGGTGGTGCGGACACTGGCCGAGTTGGAGGATCAGACCAGCGTCGGTGAGGTGCTGGTCCGCCAGCTGGTAGGGGTGCAGCTGAAGCTGTCGATCCGGCTGATGGCGCTGACCGTGGTCCTGCTCGGCAGCATTCCGGTCGGGTTCCTGTTGCTGCCCTCGCTGGGTACGACCACCATCTTGGGCTTGCGGTTGCCGTGGCTGCTGCTTGGCCTGGCGATCTACCCGTTCTTCGTCGCGGTGGCCTGGTCCTACAACCGCAGCGCCGAGCGTAACGAGCAGGACTTCGCCGAGATGGTCGAGAACTGAGCATCAGCGTGCGCGAGCAAGCTGCGTTGTATGTCACCGCCGGGGCGATGGTCGTGGTCGCCGCGGTGACCATGCTGTCCGGGCTCTACGGGACGAAGACCCGATCGACCTCGGATTTCCTGGTGGCCGCCCGGACGGTGGGACCGCGCTGGAACGCCGCGGCGATCTCCGGGGAATACCTGTCCGCGGCGTCCTTCCTCGGGATCGCCGGGCTGGTGCTCAAGGGCGGGGTGGACGCGCTGTGGTATCCGGTCGGGTTCACCGCGGGCTACCTCGCGCTGCTGCTGTTCGTGGCGGCGCCGTTGCGCCGTTCCGGTGCTTACACGCTGCCTGACTTCGCCGAGGTCCGGCTGGGCTCGGTACGGCTGCGTCAGATCTGTACCGCATTCGTGGTCATCATCGGCTGGCTCTACCTGGTGCCCCAGCTGCAGGGTGCCGGGCTTACCGTGCAGGCGGTGGCGGACGCGCCCCGGTGGGTCGGCGCGGCCATCGTCATGGTGATCGTGACGTTCAACGTCTACACCGGCTGGATGCGCTCGATTACCATCGTGCAGGCCTTCCAGTACTGGATCAAGCTGACCGCCCTAGCCATCCCGGTCTTCGTGCTGCTGATCTATCACGCCGGCACGCCCGAGGCGGCCCGGAGCTCGCTCAACGACCCGGCGTCGCCCTCCTTCGCGCGCGCTACAGACATCACGCTGGATCGCAACGTCGTGCTCAAGGTCACCGAGCCGACGCGGGTCATCGTGGTCGGAACCCAGGACGGGAAACCCACGAACGGCCCGGTCGTCTGGGCACCCGCTGAGCATCGCGTCACCAAGGGCACCGCGGTGCACTTCGGCGCGGGCAGCCGGATCCCGGTGATCAGTGACGCCGACGTGGACTACGCTGCGTGGCTACGTCCGATGGCTGCCGGTCCGCACGCGCTGCTGGCCACCTACTCGCTCATCGTGGCGCTGCTGCTGGGCACCATGGGACTGCCACACATCCTGGGGCGGTACTACACCGATCCCGACGGGACGGCGGCGCGCCGGACCACCTTGCTGGTCCTGGCACTGCTCGGGGTGTTCTACCTGTTCCCGATGGCGTCCGGGTGGCTGGCCAGGCTCTACGTCCCGGAGCTGCTGGCCGCTGGGAACACGGACGCCGCGCTGCTGCTGCTGCCCCACGCCATGCTGGACGGGTGGCCGGGGCTGCTACTCGGCGGCCTGATCGCGGCCGGGGCGTTCGCTGCCTTCGTCTCGGCTGCCACGGGCGTGGTAGTGAGCGTCGCCGGGGTGTTGTCCACCGACGTGCTGCCCGGCCGGCTCCGAGGCTTCCGGGCGGCCACCTTGGCGGCCTGGTCGGTCCCGCTGGCCTTCATGCTCGCGGTGTCGGCGCTGGATCTGGCCCAAGGCGTCGGGCTGGCCTTTGCCGTGGCGGCCTCGTCGTTCTGCCCGCTGCTGGTCCTGGGTATCTGGTGGCGCGGGCTGACCGACGCCGGCGCGGCGGCCGGCATCCTGGTCGGTGGCGGCGTGGCGCTCGCCGCGGTGCTGCCGGCCGCGGCCGGCGTGCTCTCACCCGGGTGGCATGCGGTGCTGGCGCAGCCGGCGGTGTTCACCGTGCCGCTGGCGTTTCTGACCATGGTGGTGGTGAGCCGTCGCACCAGCGATCGGATCCCGGTCGATGTCTCTCGTATCCTGCTACGGCTGCACGCACCGGACCGGTTGGGGTTGTCCGAGGATCGGGACCTAGACCAGTTAGGCGCACGCATCGGGATGGCTGCTGCCGCGCTGCCCCGGATGCGCGGCGGCCGGCACCGTCGGTAACCAGCCTGAACGTCCGAACGGCCCAATATTCCGGTGCACGTCGGTGAACGGTCAGCTACTAAGGTATGGCGGTCTGCGCGACGCACGTAGCATCAGCATGATCATCATGATTGCTTTGGAGGGGTGCGCATGAGCACCACCGAGCCTGCCGGCGGTGACCCCTGGACCGCCGCCTACACCAGCGCGGAGTTCGTCGCTTTGCGCAGGCGGTTACGCGGCTTTGTCTTCCCGATGACCGCGTTCTTTCTGGCCTGGTATTTCTCCTACGTCCTGCTCGCCGCGTTCGCGCCGCACGTCATGGCCATCAAGGTGATCGGTAACATCACCATTGGGTTGATCTTCGGCTTGCTCCAGTTCGTCTCCACCTTCGCCATCACGACGATCTATGTGCGATTCGCGAACCGCAACCTCGATCCGGTCAGCGACCGGATCCGCAAGCAGGTCGAAGGAGGAAAGTGGTGACCGCAGCGTTAGCCCAGGGTGCGGTGGGGCAGCCGCTGCTCAACGGCGGCATCTTCGCCTTCTTCGTACTGGTCACCCTGGTGATCGTGTTCCGGGCCTCACGCAGCACTAAGACCGCTGCGGACTACTACGCCGCGGGTCGCTCATTCACCGGTCCGCAGAACGGGGTCGCGATCTCCGGAGACTACCTGTCCGCGGCATCGTTCCTGGGTATCGCCGGTGCCATCGCGGTCTATGGCTACGACGGCTTCCTCTACTCGGTCGGATTCCTGGTCGCCTGGCTGGTGGCCCTGTTGCTGGTGGCTGAGCTGCTGCGCAACACCGGCAAGTTCACCATGGGCGACGTACTGAGCTTCCGGATGCGCCGCCGTCCGGTGCGGGCCGCGGCGGCGGTGTCCACCCTGGTGGTGTCGTTCTTCTACCTGCTGGCTCAGATGGCTGGTGCCGGGGGTCTGGTCGCGCTGCTGCTCAACGTCCAGGGCAGGGGCGCCCAGGCGCTGGTGGTGGCGATCGTCGGCCTCCTGATGATCTTTTATGTGCTGGTCGGCGGGATGCGTGGCACCACCTGGGTGCAGATCGTCAAGGCCGCTCTGCTGATCATCGGTGCGGGCATGTTAACGGCGTGGGCCCTGGGTTCTTTCGGGCTCAACCTCTCCGCGCTGCTGGGCGAGGCCGCGGCGCGCTCCCCGCAGGGGCAGGCCGTGCTCGAGCCGGGCTTGCTCTACGGTACGAACCTCACGACGAAGATCGATTTCGTCTCTCTGGGGCTCGCGCTCGTGCTGGGTACCGCGGGCCTGCCGCATATCCTGATGCGCTTTTACACCGTGCCCACGGCCAAGGAGGCCCGCCGCTCCGTGGTGTGGGCGATCTGGCTGATCGGTATCTTCTACCTGTTCTCGCTGATCATCGGTTACGCGGCGGCAGCGCTGGTGGACGGCGGTCCGCAGCGGATCGCCAGCATGCCCGGGCAGGAGAACTCCGCGGCGCCGCTGCTGGCGTACCAACTGGGCGGTGAGGTGTTGCTGGGCTTCATCGCGGCGGTGGCCTTCGCGACCATCCTGGCCGTGGTGGCCGGGCTGACGATCACCGCGTCGGCGTCATTCGCGCATGACGTCTACGCCAACGTGATCAAGGGCGGCAACCTGGAGCCGGACAACGAGGTGCTGGTGGCCCGCATCACTGCCGTCGTCATCGGCGCGTTGGCGGTACTGGGTGGCATCGCCGCGCTCGGCCAGAACATCGCGTTCCTGGTTGCGCTGGCCTTCGCGGTGGCCGCCTCAGCGAACCTGCCGACGATCTTGTACTCCCTGTTCTGGAAGCGGTTCAACACCAACGGCGTGCTGTGGAGCATGTACGGCGGTCTGATCAGCTGCGTAGTGTTGATCATCTTCTCGCCGGCGGTGTCGGGCACTCCGAGGTCGATGTTCCCCGACCTCGACTTCGCGATCTTCCCGTTGAAGAATCCGGCGCTGATCTCGGTGCCATTGGCATTCCTGCTCGGATACGCCGCCACGGTGCTCAGCAAGGCGGACCCGTCCGGCGAGGCCCGCTACGCCGAGATGGAGGTGCGCGCGCTGACCGGGGCCCGAGCCGAGCGGCCCTCGCTGGCGTCTGAGCAGGTGCCCGTGGCGCAGTCCCGGTGACCGTGTTCTGCCGCGATGCCAGCCGCTTCGACGGCTGATCACCGGGTGCCTACTGTGGCACGATTGGGGGCTATGAGCTCTCCGGTACCGGCCTGCACGGTCGCAGACGTGCCTGCGGGCGCGGCGCTGCTTGATGTCCGAGAAAACGACGAGTGGGCTGCCGGGCATGCGCCGGGCGCCGTGCACGTCCCGATGGGCCAGATAACGCAGCGGTTAGACGAGATCGCCAGCGCGCTCCCCGATCGCCCGGTGCGCGTCGTGTGCCGCTCCGGAGGCCGCTCCGCCCGCGTCACCGCCTATCTCCTCCAGCAGGGTTGGGAGGCCGTCAACGTCGACGGCGGCATGCGCGCCTGGGCCGCTGCCAACCGTCCCATGGTCACCGAATCCGATGCCGCTCCCCGCGTGCTGTAGCGCATTCAGCGGGTTGGATGCGGACAGGGGGTCCAGGTGAATACCCCGGATGAACAGATGCGGGGATTGGCCTCGTTGGCGGTGCCGTTGTTGGGGTTGACGACGGTGGTGGTGCTGGTCACGGCAGCGGGCGAGGTGTGGCGGTATGCGCTGTTGCTGCACAGCCGGTTTGACGCAGTGCCCGCTGGGCCGCTGCGCGCCAGCGACGCGCTGGTCGTCACCGGCGGAGTGGTGTCGGTGCTCTCCTCGGTCCTTGCTGGCGCGGTCACGCTGGGCTGGCTGGTGCACGCCAATAAGGCGGCCGCGCTCACTCCGGCTCGACCGGGTTGGCAGCTGGTCATCGGAGCGCTGATGCCGGGGTTGAATCTGGTGATGCCGGGCGCGGTGTTGGCTGAGCTGGAGCATGCGGCGCTGGGCCAGGACCCGAACCGTCGACCAAGCCCTTCTCGGCTGGTCATCGGATGGTGGGTGGTGTGGGCGACCGGACTGGTGCTGGCCGGTATCACCCTGCTGTGGAACCTGCGCGACGGCGTGCAGGCTCGCGCCGATGGGGTGCTGCTGCACGTGGCCACCGACCTGGTGGCCGCCGCCGTCGCGGTCACCACGATCGTCGTGGTTAAGCGGCTGACCCGGTTGCTCAGCCCGGTGCAGCTAGCCAAAGCTCGCCGCATGGTGGTGGTGCGGGTGCCTGGCGGTTCAGGTGTGGGGGGCGCCACGCGATAGCGTGACGGTGTGTCCAAAACCGTGACCAAGACCAAGACCCGCCGGTCCGCCGACGGTCAGATCAATCCCCGCCAGGCCTGCCCGTGCGGCTCGGGCAAGAGGTACAAGGCCTGCCACGGCGAACCGGGTGGTGCCCGGGACGTCATCGTCAGCCGTCCCTTCGACGGGCTTGCGGCCGAGTGCCAGCTCATCGCGCTGCGCGAGTTCGTGCCGTCGGCGACCGCGTCCCTGCCGCTGGCGCAGCCGGGCGAGCGGGACGTCACGCTGGCCACCGTGCTGCCAGGGGCGGCTGCCGCGATCGTGCGACCCGACGGTACGACCCTGGTCGGCTTGCAGGTGCTGACCCGCTCCGGAGACCTATCCCGGGACCTCGGCCGGGCGGTGAACTGGGCGTTGAATGCAAAGCCCGGCTCGGTGCTACCGGTCGTCAGCACCACGACCGAGGGTGAGCAGATCCGGTTGCAGGATCTGCTGCGACCCGACGCCGCGCTCGAGATCACCAGCTATCCCGACTTCACCTGGTGGATCCCTGGTGAGGAACCTCCCACCGATGAGGCGGCGGCTGCGCTGAAGCGAGCCAACGAGGCCATCATGCCGACCGAGGCGGTCACCGGGGCGGGAGTCGAGGTGGCCTACTGGGTCGACGCCGGTGAGAAGGCGCACGTGCGGTGGGTCCGGCCGGAACCGGAGGAGCAGTTGCTCGCCGCGCTGGCCCGCCTGGCTGCCCGTGATGCGCTGGACCTCGGCGAGGGCTCCCGTTTCGCCGGTTCGTTTCGCGCCCACGGGGTGCTGGTCCCAGTCTGGGACCTGGACCGCGAACAACACCCCCGCGAGTGGACGGCTCCCGCCGAATCCTTCGCCCACCGCCTCACCGAAGCCCTGTCCTCTGTGGACTCCTCGCCCCTCACCGCTGCCGAACGCCACTCGCTGCGCGCCCTGCACAGCCGCCAACTCACCCTGCGCTGACTGCAGTGCGGCCCCGCTAGGGGAGCCAGGGGAGGTGGTCGCGGAGGAGCGCGTAGCCGATGAAGGCGATGACGTCGATCAGCGTATGGGCGTAGATCAGGGCGCACAGGCGGTTGGTGCGTTGCCAGATCCGGCCGAATATCAGGCCCATCAACAGATTCCCCACGAAGGCGCCGAACCCCTGGTAGAGGTGATAGCTGGCGCGCAGGGCCGCGCTGGCCAGCAGGGCGGCGCCCTCGCCCGACCCGAGCTGACGCAACCGGGTGATCAGATATCCCACCACGAGGAGTTCCTCGGCCAGCGCGTTGGCCACCGCCGCGGCGGCCAACACCGGGACCCGCCACCAGGTGTCACCCAGCACGGAGGGCAGCACGGTGAGGCTGAGACCAGCCGTGTGGGCCAGCAGGTACAAGCCCAACCCCGGCCCGCCGATCACCGCCGCCAGCCCGACGCCCAACCCCACATCCCGCCTGGCCAGCCGGCGATCCAGGCCGATGCTGCGCAGTGGAATGCCGCTGCGCAGCAGGAGATAGCCGCCTAGACCACCCCAGGCCAGCAGCTGGATCACCCCGGTGAGCTGGTAGCCGAGGTCCAACAGGGCGACCTTGCGACCCGGCGCGTTGATCGCCACCGACTGATCGCCCAGAGGCTCTGCAGCCAATAGCGCGTCCAGCAGCGCCAGCAGGCTGCGTAGCCCGGACAGTCCTAGCGTCACGGTCATCACCAGGACGATCTCGACGATCAGTACGCGACGCTGCCCAGGATCTGTGACCACCGCGGGGTCCGCCGGCCGCGAAGGTGCCAGCCACCCCCGCAGCCCCCCATCCCGCGCCTTCACCCCCGCGACGCTATCCGCCTCAGCCGCAGCCTCCCGCGCCCCCCATGGGACCCGGCAGTGCGTATCGTGAGGCGGGTGTGGCGGTTCGTGTTAGGCCGGCGGTGGTGGGTAGGGCACGTACTGGTGCTGACCTGCTGCCTGGCGTTCGGGTGGCTGGGGCGCTGGCAGTGGGATCGGGCGCAGTCCACCACCGGTGACTGGCAGAACCTGGGTTACGCGCTGCAATGGCCATTGTTCGCGGTCGTGCTGGTTGCGGCCTGGGTCCGGTTCCTGTGGCTGGAGCAGCGCCGTGGCTCTGAACCTGGTCCCGCACCGACTCTGACTCAACCGGTTCCCCGACGCCCTGCCCAGCCACCGATCCGGCCACCAATCCGGGAGGACGATCCCGACGATGAGCTCGCCGCGTACAACGCCTACCTCGCCCGGCTCGCCGAACAGGAACAGCGGTAGGGCCCACCGGGTCGAGGTTCGACTGCTCGCCTACCGGATCGCGGCGTACGCCACCGGCGTGATGCTGCTCGTGCTGACGGCGTCCGTGGTGATGCACTGGGTCTTCAACGAC
The DNA here is from genome assembly GCA_050699835.1 of Pseudonocardiaceae bacterium. Taxonomy (GTDB): domain Bacteria; phylum Actinomycetota; class Actinomycetes; order Mycobacteriales; family Pseudonocardiaceae. Next base: position 18,690 of record JBOHFW010000273.1, read on the forward strand.
GAGCGGCTCACCTGGGTCGGACCAATACACGGGTTTCTTTACATGGGCTACCTGGTGGCCACAGCCTTGCTTGGCACCTCGGTGGGATGGCGGACCAAACGGATGGTGTTGGTGGCGCTGGCCGGCACGATCCCGCTGATGTCCTTCGTCGCCGAGCGCAACGTCACCCACGAGATACGAGGCCTGTTGGCCACGCCATCAGAGCGGAAATCTGGTGCGCCCTGATCGGCGGTGGAGGGACTCCAGCTAAGGTGCCTCGGGTGTCTACGGTGTTGGATCTGCATCCCCCCGGTCCCTCAGGTGTGCCGCCCCTGCTTGCCCGGCTGGTTGATGACGCGGCGCTGTTCCCCCCGTCGGGGACGAGCGTGGCCGAGACCGTCAAGACCCACCTCAGCGCCCGCCGAGCACCGTATGCCGGGTTGATCGGTTTCCTGCTCTGCCCGATATCCCGGCTTGGTGCCGTGGTCACTGCCTTGCGCAAGGCCCGTCCCACGCGGCCGGTGGCGTTGTCACTGGTCGCGGATACCGGTTTGGGGGGCCTACCCAAGGCGATCTCTACCGCGCTGGACAACACCAAGCTGCTGGATCTGCGGATGATCGAGGTGCCAGCCCCCTCCGATGTGGATTCCACCTGGTTGGTGCAGCTCACCGAGTTCGTGCCAGACGACGTGGTTCGGGTGGTTGAGCCGCGCCGCGGCCGGCCGGAATGGTTGGCGGGCGTGCGCCGGGTCGCCGAGGCCGGCTGTTGGCCCAAGCTGCGGTGCGGCGGCACGTCAGCGGAATCGATCCCCAGCATCGAGGAGGTGGCCGATTTCCTCACTATCGCGACGGGCACCGGGGCGCCGTTCAAGGCCACCGCCGGGCTGTACCATGCGGTCCGCCACCACGACGAGAGCACCGGACTGACCCATCACGGGCTGCTCAACATGCTGGTCGGCACCGCTCATGCGGTGTCCGGAAGCAGCGCACACGAGGCACTGCGGTGCACCGACGCGGCGGCATTGGCTGCTGAGGCCGGTGCGTTGTCCGACGACACCTCGAGAGTCGTCCGTGAGGTGTTCGCCTGCTACGGGTCGGTGTCGCTGAGTACTCTGGTGGCCGAGTTAGTTCAGCTAGGACTGCTGCCCACCCTCGAGCACCGGCGTGCGACAAAGTGATTGCCGGCGTGTCGGGCCCCGGTGCCCGGCGTGTCGGGTCCTAGTGGGCGGTGTGTCGGGTCCTAGTGGGCGGTGTGTCGGCGTTTCAAGCGCCTCGTAGGCTCGCGCTGTGACCGTCACCGCGTATCTCGGACCTGAGGGAACCTTCGCAGAGCAGGCGGCTCGGGGGCTCACTCCGGCTGATGAGTTGCGGTCGGCGGTGTCGGTGCACGCGGCGATCGCCATGCTGCGGGCCCGCCAGGTGGACGGCGCCTGTGTGCCGGTGGAGAACTCGGTTGAGGGTTCGGTTCCGGCCACTCTCGATGCGATGGCCGAGGGCGAGCCTCCGGTGCTGGCGGTGGCCGAAGCGGTGCTCCCGATCCAGTTCAGCGTGCTGGTTCGCCCTGGCACCGGGGCGGCTGACGTGCGCACCGTGGCCACTCATCCGCATGCCGCGGCGCAGGTTCGCAGCTGGCTCGGCACCCACCTCCCGAACGCTAGGGTGGCAATGACCGATTCCACGTCTGCGGCGGCGGTCGCGGTGTGTGACGGTCAGGCCGACGCTGCCGTGTGCGCCCCGGTCGCCCTGCGGCACTACCCGCTCGCGGAGCTGGCCAGCGGGGTGCACGACAAGGACGACGCGAAGACCCGGTTCCTGCTCTTGCGCCGTCCAGGGGAGGTGCCAGCGCCCACCGGCAACGATCGGACCTCGCTGGTCGCGATGGCCGTCGACCGACCTGGTGCGCTGCTGGAGGTGCTCGCTGAGTTCGCCCTGCGCGGGATCAACCTCACCCGGATCGAGTCCCGGCCGATGAAGGCCCGGCTGGGTGAGTACCAATTCTTCCTGGACTGCGAGGGTCACATCGCCCAGGACGCGGTCGGTGACGCGCTGGCAGAGCTGCATCGGCGGTGCACCTGGGTGCGTTTCCTCGGCTCCTACCCGCGAAGCGGCGCCCCCCGACCCGGTCCCGACCCAGCCGGGTTCAGTGCCGCCCGGGAGTGGTTGCGGGCGGTGCGTGCCGGGCGCAGTGCGTGACTCTGAGCGGAACCGTTGGGCAGACGCACGTCGCGCTGCTTCGCGGCATCAACCTGGGCCGGGCCAAGCGCGTCGCCATGGCCGACCTGCGGGCAGTGTTCGTTAATCTCGGCTACCACGACGTACGGACCGTGTTGCAGAGCGGCAACGTCGTGTTCCGGGCTGCTGGAGGGCTCGCTGCGGAGGCGGCCGCGCAGATCGAAACAGCGCTGGTGCAACACACCGGCGTGCAGGCGGCGGTCGTGCTGTTGACCGCCGAGGAGTTGCTGGTCGTCGCGGAGAGCAATCCGCTGCTCGATGTGGCGACCGATCCGTCCCGGTTGCTCGTGACCTTCCTCGCCGAGCCGCCGGACCCGGTGCGGCTGCACATGCCCGACCCCGTGACGTTGGCGCCTGAGGTGGTGCGGGTAGGGACACGCGCGGTGTACCAGTGGTGTCCGGAGGGAGTGCTCGCCAGCAAGCTGCCCGCATCGTTCTGGCGGCAGTTCGGGCCCTCGGCGACCGCGCGCAACTGGCGCACCGTGACACGCCTGGTCGACCTCGTCCGATGAGCGACCCCAATAGCCGGACCGGCAAGCCGATCCCGGTCGACTATGACGACGATCCCGCTCGCTTTGCTGCGAACCAGGCCGCGACGGCGGGCTTCTCGACAGCGGGCGATCTGCACGCAGTCGTCGCCCGGCGACTTCACCAAGCTGATGTCGCACCGATCCTCGACCTGGGCGGTGGCAACGGCACGCTAGCCCGCCACCTGAGGATCGCTGGAGTGTCCACGGTCGTCGTTGACCCGGCGGCTTATGTCAGGCAAGCACCCGGGCCAGTGGTACGAGCAGACGCGCGTGCGCTACCTTTCGCCGACCGCAGCTTCGGAGCCGTTGCCGCACTCTGGATGCTGTATCACCTCCCTGCGCCACGGGTGGCGCTCCTCGAAGCATCCCGGGTCCTTCGACCGCGAGGATTGTTCGTCGCATGCACCTCCAGCCGCAGCAACGATCCCGAGTTCGCGGGGGTTCTGCCGGCGTGGGGTGAAGCCTTCGTGTTCGATGCTGAGTCGGCAGTCGACGTGGTCGCCAGCGTGTTCGACGTCATCGACGTACAGCGCTGGGACGCGCCCATGATGACCCTGCCCGATCGAGCCGCGGTGGAGCTGTTCCTGCGCGGCCGGGGGCTATCTCTGGAACGCTCTCAACAGGCCGCTGACGGTTTCTCGACACCCATGACCGTGACCAAGCGCGGGGTGCTCGTGTGGGCGATCAACCGGTTACGCTGACAGCTGGAGAATGCGCTGGCCGGTGATGCGTGCAGCAGCTCACCACGACGAAGGTCCGTTAGCGGGCCACATCTGATCAGCCTGACCGATTGGCGGACAACCTGGATGATAGGAATCTGATCATGGCTCTGGACTCAGCAGCGCGGCTGCGCGCCGAACCACTCACCGAGATCGATGAAGCGGATCGGGATCCCTTTATGCCTGCGGCTCGACGGTTCCCGCGTGACGCATGGCCACCGGCGGGAAGTGAGGAGTTGCCCAGCAGTGCGCGGCCGTTTGTCCTGCGTGGCGCCCGGCAGGTGCCCTCGATGGTCACTGTCAAGCACCGGACCGCGCCGCATCAGACACCACACACCGATCCCACCACCAGCGACGGTTCGGGTGGACAGCAAGAGGAGGACAGTCTGTCGGCGACGGTGCCGGATACGTGGTACGAGCAAGACGACTGAGAGGACCGGGCCTGCGGTGTCCCGGGTGTTGATTATCAGCGGCCGTGGTGACTGGTCGGCCGGGCAGGTCGCCGCGCGATTACATGCGCGAGGGTGTGCCTATTCGTGGCTTGACCCGGCAGAATTCCCTCAGAAAGTGCGGGTGACAGCGAGTCTGGCAAGGGGTTGGTGCGGTGAGGTGGAGACACCGGAGGGGACCTTTTCCTGGGAGGAAATCTCCGCCGTGTTCTATCGGCGTCCGCGTGATTTCGACATGCCGGCCGCCATGTCCGGGCCGGAGCGGCGTTTCGCTCGTGCCCAGGCCCGGGTCGGGTTAGGCGGGGTGCTGGCCAGTTTGCCCGTGAAATGGATTAACCATCCCTCGGCGCTGGCTGATTGCGAATATAAGCCACGGCAACTCAGCCTTGCGCGAACGATCGGGATGCGTACACCGGCGACAATCGTCACCAATGTAGCCGATGAGGTGCGGCGGTTCGCGGATGAGCAGGGCGAGATCATCGTCAAGTCGTTAGCAGAGCCGATTATTGCCGAAGCGGGCTCGCAGAAGGCGATCTGGACCCGGCGTGTCGCAGCGGCCGAATTGATCGATCTGGCCGGTGTTGAATTGACGACACACTTGTTTCAGGAGTGGATACCCAAAGCTTACGAGATTCGCTTGACTGTGGTAGGAAAACGTTACTTCGCTGTCGCCATCCATGCTCATACCGAAGCCACGTGTGTGGATTGGCGCATCGATTACGATGAGTTGACTTATGAAGTAATTGATTGCCCTAATGAGCTCGCCGAACAGGCTCAGTCTTTCCTTGCCGCGACTGATTTGACCTGTGGGGCATTCGATTTTATTGTCACCGCCGACAGTGGGGACTACATCTTTTTGGAATGCAACGCGGCCGGACAGTGGGGATGGCTAGCTGAGGAATGCGCACTCCCGATCGCCGAGGCCATCGCTGATGAGCTCTTGGGGGACAATCTGTGACCGACTGGCAGCCGCTAGCCATCTCCATGACGGAGAAGCTTGTCGCCACGGGGAAACTGAGTGACCCAGCATGGCAGCGAGCGTTCATCGAAATCCCGCGACACTTGTTCGTTCCCGATTACAACCTTGTCGAGGCCTATTCCCCGACCTCGCTCATCACGCAATGGCGGACCGCGGACAAGCTGGAAAATAAACGCCCCAGCTCCTCACTGAGCGCGCCGAGCGCAGTCGCTGCCATGCTGGAACGACTAGCCGTGCGGGATCACCACCGGGTCTTGGAGATCGGCACGGGAACCGGCTATAATGCGGGGCTGTTGTGCTATCGACTCGGTGCTGAGAATGTCTATTCCAATGATATTGATCCCGAGCTCATTGAGCGGGCACGGCTCGTACTCAAGAATCTGGGCTACCATCCCACACTGATCGCCACCGACGGCTACACTGGTCTTGCCGATCATGCGCCCTATGATGGGATCCTGGCCACCTGCGCGATCAGCCACATTCCACCGGAGTGGATACGGCAGCTCGCCCCGGGTGGCCGTATTGTCGCTCCCATCGCCGGGAACTTGGCCAAACCGCTGCTCGTTCTCGACAAAACAGCTCCAGATGAGGTGACCGGACACTTCAACAATGACACTGTGGGCTTCATGCCACTGCGCCGCCACCTCCACAGTCCCCTCGGTCCCGGCGAAACCACCAGCTCTGCCGCATGCGGAATGGCCCACTACGGTACCACGACCACAGACCCCGATCGGATTCACAGAGCAAGCGCAAGCTTGACGCTCTTCTGTCAATTCCATGTGCCCGGTCTGCAACTAGGCTATGACACCGACACGGCAGAATCCACCGACCCCACCCGTGCAACGAGAATCAGCGCGCACACCGCTGATTCCGCCGCCACCGTCTTCCGTCAACCCGAGAACGGGAGATGGCCCGTCATCCAGCGGGGACCCTCCCGAATCTGGGACAGCATCGAAACAGCCGTGGCGTTGTGGGACCATCTTCACCATCCCGATGTCTCCCGATTCGGAGTCTCCGCGCTAGACGACATCAACCGGCAATACGTCTGGTTGGACGATCCCAACGGGCCGTACTCCTGGCCGATGCCGCTCTAATACTCCAGCTGTAGATCGTGATCTCGCAGCGTGTCGGTCCCGGACACAGCACGACCACCGCTTGATCATCGTCGGTTGTGTGAACGTCAGATGAGCCGGTTCCGCATCAGGCGGCTACTTCGGTGGTGATTCGGTGAGCGAGATCCGCGGCGGTGGAGTCGGTGGTGTGCTGGCGGATCTCAGTGCCGAGCGTGATCAGGTCGCGGGCGGTTAGGCGGGAGCTCAGCCGGCCGATGGCGGTGAGCACTTGCGCGGTGGTGGCGTTGGCGAGATCGGTCTCACCGCAGCGGTACTGGTTGGTGGCCAGGATGATCCGGCCGGTAAGCGTGGCTCGGACGCGATCCGGGTCGCACAGGGTGAGTGCCTCGGTCATCTCTAGGACAGCGGTCTCAGCGAAGCGCTGGTCATGACCGGCGAGCCGGGAGTATGCGTCCGCCCGGCCAGCCGGTAGGTCGGAATGATCGGGTAGCACGATGGCGCCGACCCAGTCGTCCGGAGCTTCCTGGTCATGCGCATAGTGCTGCTCGGCCCGGCGCAGGGCTCGCTGAGCCTCGTCGATGTTGCGCAGGCCGGCATGCGCTTGGGCCTCGCTGAGGGCTAGGCCCGTGAGCATGCGGGGCGAGGTGACATCCCAGACCGGCAGCGCACCCAGCCGGAAACACTGCAGCGCTTCCGAAAAGTGCCCGGCTTGCAGGTACACCCCCCCAAGAGTCCCCAGCGCATGGGCAGCGAGCAATGGTTCTTCGGCTCGCTGGGCCGATTCCAGGGAGCGCAAGTAGCAGCGCTGCGCCGAGAGCGGCAGGCACAGATCGTGGGACGTCCAGCCGGCCAGGTTTTCGAGCCGGGCCAGTGCCGCCTCCAGTGCCCGCCGCACCTCATCGGACTCGCTTGCCTCCCGCAGCTGCTGCGCCCAGCTCAGGTAGCCGAACACGGCCTCCCGGCAGGAGCCGCCACCGAGGGCCTTGTCCTGCGCCATGAGACTGCGGGTCGTGGCCCGCAGGCGAGCGATGTCCGGTGCACCGATCCGAGCCGGGACCGGGCTCGCCGCGACCGGTGCGTCGAGGATGGCCCGATCAGCTGCGGTCAGGCTGGCCCCGACGGTGATCTTCGCTGCGAGCGCGATGGCTTCGCGCCGCCTCATATCCTGGTCCTCCAGGGTCCCGGAGTGAGGGTCCCCGTCGACCGTACCAGTGCGGGTGGCGATACTCAGCCTGTCCATCTCGCCGCGTAGGGTCAACTGCAACGCCTGCGCCTTGGCCCGGGATTCGGCAAGCTGCGCTTCCCGTATCCGTATCTCATGGGCCTGTTTCGCCGCGGCCACGGCGCGAAAGGCGGTCAGCAGGGCGCCGTCCGCACCGCAGAGTTCATCGGCGATCGTCCAGAAACGCTCATCACCACGGTCGCGGCCCTTCTCGATGTGGGCCACCGTGGTGCGGTCGCGGAAGGCCGCTCGGGCGATCTGGTCTTGGGTCAGCTCGGCCGCCGCCCGGAAGACGGCAAGCTGAGAGCCGAGTGCGCGACGCATCTCAGCAAGATCCTCGGGCTCCCGAGCCATGACCCCCCATTTCCCGCCAACTGGGCGCTCAGCGTAGCCGTTTGGTGATCGAGATGACGTGACAACACTGTGACAGTGGTGATGCACACCACAAGCACTATCGGCTTGACCTGAAGTTTGCTTCAGGTTGCACGCTGGGGTCATGACGATGACTGAACCCCATCCGACCGGGCTCCTCGGCCGGTACCGGTATGCGGACCTCCGAGAGCTGATGACGCGGATGACCGGGGACGAGAAGCACGCCCCGAGTGCTACCTCCACATTGGACGTGCTCTGGGTCCTCTACGACCGGGTGCTGCGCCTCACCCCGTCCACCATGGACGATCCCGACCGGGACCGGTTCCTGCTCTCCAAGGGAC